>NC_011979.1:602857-904285 GCF_000022265.1 Geotalea daltonii FRC-32 | reverse complement strand
TGAAAAATTGGTAAATGATACACCACTTAATCAAGTAGGCGCAATCTTTTCTACAGATGCTTCTTGACATACCGGCATTTTAAATTAGATTATTACAATTAAATAATTGACCCCTAAAATCTCTGAAAATTACAACCATCGGAAATGACGACAAAAACGAAAGCGCTCAGCAAAAATTAATGATCCAAAACAGGTTAAAAATATTGACAGAGTGCCCATAGACAGTGTATTAGAGTTGGGATTATCCGCTTCAAATGAAAAAATAAGGAGGAGGCAATGAAAGTAGTAAATAGTAGATGGTTAACTGCAGTATTCGCTTTACTTGCAATTTTGTCCTTTGCAGGTATGGCGTGCGCTGCCCAGGAACAGGTAAAGGCGACTCTCACCAGTTCAGACTGCGTTAAATGCCATAGCAAGGCTCCGGCCGATATCGCAGCTAACGGTATGGCACACAAAACAAACGTCACCTGTCAGGACTGTCACGTGGGACACCCGCCGACCGTGAAAAAAATCATTCCTGCCTGCAGCCAGTGTCACGAAGGCAAGCCCCACTTCTCGCTCAGCGGATGCCTTTCCTGCCACTCAAACCCGCATACGCCGAAGGTAATCAAGTTCGGCAACAATGTGACCGATCCTTGCCTCACCTGCCATACACCGCAAATTGAAAAACTGCGCAAGAACAAGAGCAAGCACAGCGCTCTGGCATGTTCTTTCTGCCACAATGTTCACGGGAAAATTCCCGATTGCACCCAGTGCCATAAGCCCCACTCCAAGGAAATGGTGCAGGCCGATTGCAAGAAGTGTCACCAGGCCCACATGCCGCTGGTAGTAACCTATGGCGCCGAGACCCAGTCCAAACTCTGCGCTTCCTGCCACAAGAAAGCTTACGACCTGCTGATGGCCAGCACCGCCAAGCACAAATCGGTCCTTTGCGTCACCTGCCACCAGTCGAAACACAAAATGGTGCCCAAGTGCCAGGATTGCCATGGTTTACCGCATCCTGCGGGCATGATGGCTAAATTCCCGAAATGCAGCCAATGCCACAACATCGCCCACGACCTGAACCACTGGTCAGCTGACACAACTCCGGAAGGCGCTGCACAGGGAGCAAAAAAAGCCGCTGCTCCTAAGAAAAAATAGGGCTATCAACTACTTTTACGGTAGCTATATGTTGTGACAATAAAAGGCCGGCTGATCAAGCCGGCCTTTTTTCTTCTCAAACTTCAGCACCAAATCGATTGAAAATACTAATTTTTGCACTATACTTGAGACATTTTTACCGGGAAGGAGTTCGTAAATGGTAGTCATCGGCATTTCTGTGACAATAATGGCAATAACACTGGTCGTACTTGCCTGTTTTATGATCCCGGCGTTCGTTGAAATCAGAAAAACAGCCGCTGCCTCGCGTGAATTTCTGGCCTGCGTGGAAAAAGATATAAAGCCGGTTTTACAAAATCTGCAGGATACTTTGACAGATCTGAAAATCATTACTGAAGAAGCATCGAGCAAAATAGAGGATGTGGGCCTTTTCATGGAAGAGCTGGGCAATGCCGGCCGTACCATGCGCACCGTCAATAGCGTAGTCGGCGGAGTAACCGGTCTCATGGGCAAAACCTCTTTGTGGATGACCGGGGCAAAGGTTGCTGGAAAAATCTTAGTTGATCAGATCATAAAAAAAAGGGGGTAATGCTATGTCCGATGAAGAAAATGGTTTGAGTGCGGGAACAGTAATCCTTTCATTCCTGGCTGGAGCAGCAGTTGGCGCAGGGGTGGCATTGCTGGTGGCCCCGAAAACAGGCGAGGAATTAAGGGCGACAATCAGGGATCTGGCCGATGATGCGGTGGACAAAATCAAGGAGTATGCCTCTGAAGCCCAGGACAAGATCAGATCCTCCTATGAAGAAGGCAAGGATATGATCATGGAGAAGAAATCGATTCTATCTTCGGCAATAGAAGCTGGAAAAGATGCCATGGAGCGGGAAAAAGAAAAATACAAGGAAGTTTAAAACCTGCATCTCAACGAGAACCCACTGCCAGCAGTGGGTTTTTTATTTCGAAACCGGTTCGAGGGTGACAGCACAAGATGAAAAACGCTGCCGACATCATATCATTCTTCACCAAAGATCTTTGGAACCTGAATCCCGATGCCTATGGCGGCATTAAGCGCTATTGGGTTAAATATTTGCAGATAATGGCCCTGGTGATCAAAAATTTCTGGGATGACAATTGCCTGTTGCGTGCCTCTGCCCTTTCCTTCACCACGATTTTGTCCATAGTACCTTTTTTTGCCCTTACCTTTGCCGTCCTCAAGGGTTTCGACGTTCAGAACAAAGTGGAACCTTACATACTCGAACAGGTGACGGCCGGCTCGGAAGAGCTGGTGGACAAGATCGTCACTTACATCAACAACACCAACATGACCTCCATGGGAACGATCGGCCTTGCCACCCTGGTGGTAACGGCCATAACCCTGCTCGGCAACATTGAGGAAGCTTTCAATGTCATCTGGGGGGTCAAGGGAACCAGGAGCCTGCAGCGAAAGTTCAGCGACTACCTGAGCGTGCTCCTCAGCGGGCCGCTCCTCATGCTGGCGGCGATCAGCGTGACCACTACCCTGCAGAGCCAATCGGTGGTGCGCTGGCTGCTCCAGACCAGCTACCTGGGGGATGTGCTGCTGTTCTCTTTCCGTCTCATACCCTATATCAGCGTCTGGCTGGCCCTTTTCTTCCTTTATATATTAATTCCCAATACAAGGGTCAAAGCCAAATCGGCTTTGATCGGCGGAGTCCTGGCCGGCACTGTTTGGCAGGCGGCCCAGTGGGGATATTTGTATTTCCAGGTCGGCGTTGGCAAGTACAACGCCATATATGGCACGTTGGCCCTGCTCCCGATTTTCATGGTCTGGATCTATACCAGCTGGGTGATTGTCCTCTTCGGTGTCGAAGTGGTAGCCGCCCACCAGAATATCAAGACCTTCCGCCATGAGTTTCGCACCCAGCAAATCAGTCCTGCCATGATGGATCTGCTCGCCCTGTCCATACTCCAGGAAGTGGCCACCGCTTTCCATCTCGGCAGCCCACCACTGACCAAGGAGCGCCTGGCCGAATCCCTGGACGTACCGATCAGGCTGGTGAGGGAACTCCTTATCCAGCTGACCGATTCGGGATACCTGATAAGATCCGCCGGTGAGCTGTCCTCCTACTACCCCGCCAGGGAGCTTGAGCAAATCCCTGTCAATGAAGTACTGTCATCACTCAGAGGTTATGGCGATCGTGATTGGATTGAAAAGGTTGCCAGACAGGAGGAGCTGTCCCATGAGATACTGATCCGTGCCAATAATGCAGCTGACGCGGCACTTGCCGGCTTGACCATGAAAGACCTGATCTCTACCAGGAAGATAAGCTGAATGCCTAATGTATTTTAACCCAATCGCGCCAGCCGCGCCGTTGACAAATATGGGTTGATTGAATATAGTGGCTGGATTGTCAAACATCTTCTCAAACCTAAAACTGATTCTCAAAAAGCGGCCATGCAAGATCTAAAACACCTATCGAAAAAAAAGCGATTACATCGCCTCAACCTGCGCAAACAACAAGACACCCCTGCATCCGATTTATCCGCTGCCATCAAGGAACCTCCAGCAGAAAAAAAGAGGCTGCGGCTGGCACTGCCGATTATCGCCCTGCTCCTTGCCAGCTACCCGATTTTCAACCTGCTCATCTCGGCGAAAACGGCTCTATCAAGTGTTAGCAAAAGCAGCATGGAAGCAGCTAAAAAGCCGGATATCTACAAGGAGCTTGATAACTGGCGGTCTTTCCAGCTGGCGGCAGACATGCTTCCTTCATCGAGCCTGACAAATGACCATCTCAGCGCCGCCTTGCCCGATGGAGGCACTGTCGTCTATGCCATCGATGAACCATTGCAAAGACGTATCACCAATTTGATGGAAGATTTTAAGGTGCCCTACGGCGCTTTTGTCGCCATTGAGCCGAAGACCGGCAAAATCCTGGCACTGGCAAGCCACTCCAGCATTAATCCCGCCTGGGAAAAAAGTTCCTGCTTCAATCTCTATCCCATGGCCTCACTTTTCAAGATAATCACGGCTACTGCAGCCCTGGAGCAGAAAAAGGTCTCGCCAGACACCGTCTTCGCCTTCAACGGCAGACTTACCTCTGAGAACCCCAAATATTGGTATGTAAAGGCGCACGGCAAAAACCAGGAACTGCCTTTGTCCATCGCCATGGGCAAATCGGTAAATCCGGTATTCGGCAGGCTGGCCAGCGATGTGGTCGGCAAAGACTCCCTGATCTCCTGTGCTGAGCGCTTCGGATTCAACCAGCTGCTTTTCCCCGGCACACCGGTAATTCCCAGCAGGGCAGCTATACCACAGACGGACAGTGAGTTGAAACTTATGGGTGCAGGCCTCGGTCGAGAGGTAAAGATCTCTCCCGTTCATGCCGCAGCAGTAATGGCGGCCATTGCAAATGGCGGCATCATGATGGCACCTTCGTTGGTGGAAGAGGTGAAGAACCCACAGGGAAATGCTGTTTTCAGCCATAAGCCCGAACAGCTGAAGCGTCTGGTAGCACCGGAAGTAACCGGCCAGCTGAGCCGCATGTTATCAACCACCGTCAACAGCGGCACCTCCCGCCGGGCCTTCCATGACAGGCGCGGCCGGCCCATGCTGGCCTCGATCAACATTGCTGCCAAAACCGGTTCAATTAACGGCAATGATCCTGCCGGTCACTACAGCTGGTTCGCAGCCTATGCCCCCATCGAAGATCCACAGATTGCCCTGGTTGCCCTGGTCATAAACCAGAACAAGTGGCGGATCAAAGCCTCAAACGTGGGAGAGAAGGCGCTGGAAGCGTTTTTCAAGAGGTAGGCTGGGACGGGGTAAATCAGTGGAATGTTCAAGATGCGGTACTTGCTGTGTTGCGCCTGACATAAGCTCGTTGAAAAAACCGTTGGCCACCCGCTGTATCCACCTCGATACCGACCAGCGCTGCAGCCGCTATGAGACTCGTCCTGTAGTGTGCCGCAGCTACCGCTCCGATGATATCTGCCGGTTGATAGATGCTCCCGACCTGGAAGAACGGGTAAAAAATTATCTGAGGCTGTTCGGTCTTGCTTGAAGGGACTTCAACTGAAGACCCTCAGGGACAGGTGGCCATCCACCAATTCGGCATAGGAATACTGGTTGATCCAGTCCCCCAGGGAGAGGAGAATCCTGTCATCATCCGAACCGGATCTCTCAATAAACGGCATATGAAAATGGCCGCATATGACGGTATCGCAGCCCCGCTTGAACTGGTGACGGGCAAAGCGCCTGATGATCGCTGGATAATCCCATCTCAAACTGCGACTGCCATGCTTCCTGCTGCTTTGCCGCGACATGCGTTCGGCAATGAAGGAAGTGAGTGCAACAGGCGCCAGGGGAATCATTAATTTGCTGACGTGGCTGTGTAATACAGCTCGGAGCAGAGTGTAGCCATAGTCCCGGTGGTTGATCTGATCGCCATGGCAGAGAAAAACCCTCTTCCCGTCAATGTTGACGATAGCGGGTCCGGGATGGACCTCTGCCTGCAGTGTTTCGGTAAAATACGTGCCCATGTGAAAGTCATGATTCCCCTCGAAGTAGACGATGCGCGTCCCAAGCTGCGCCAGCCGGAGCAACTGCTCCAGCACCGGCTGATAATGGGGAAAAACGGTATGTGGGCTGCCGATCCAGAATTCGAAGAGGTCGCCAAGAATGTAAAGGGTTTCGGTATTACCCTCAAGGGTTGAAAGGAAACGAAGCAGCATCCGATAGTTGTCGTCGGCTTCGTTTCTCAGGTGGGCATCGGCAATGAATATTCTGCGCATGCCGGCACTATATATGAAGAAAGGCCTGCGGTAAAGGGTAAGGTTCCATTGCCATGCCGGATACCGGACCGTCTTCGAGGAGTCCAGATGGGCGTTATGCGGGATATGGAAATCGTTTGGGATGATCTGCTCGATGCATTTGAAAATCCCGACCCTGAAATGATCTACTTCCTGGACCGGCAGACCGGAGAAGTGTTCTATGTCCCTGCCGACTACGAGGACGACGCATTCTGGGATGAAATCGACGCAGACCAGGAGCGCTACCTGACCATCCCCTACTTCGATTATGATCAGGAAAGGCAGCTGCTCCACGAATTCATCAAGGGCGTGGCCAACGAAAAGCTGAAAACGGTTCTCAACAGGGCGTTCATCGGCAAGAGCCCATACGGCCGCCTTGACGAGATCCTTTCCTTTTACCCCGAAGAACTGGAACGGCTGGCCTCGATCAAGGAACAATTACTGGCGACCAGGGTCGGGCAATGGCTTGAAGAACACGACATATACCCGTCCGCAGAGCCTCTGTAAAAAAGGTCGCCATTGAAGGAACCCATGTCTCCACAACGGTCAGTTTCCAGCAGAGCAGTAACAGCCATCCTGATAACCGCGGCCATCGTTGCCGCAGGATATGCCCTTCGCCACACAGTTTCCTGCTTTCTCCTCTCCTTTATCATCGCCTATCTGCTCGATCCGGCGGTAGTTGCCCTGGAGCGAAGACGAATACCCCGCACCTACGGCATCATCATCCTATACCTGACGCTCGCCCTCATTTCCGTCTTCTGCATCATCTATATTCTCCCATTTACCACTCTTGCCTGGGAATCACTGCTCAGGGATCTACCCGGTTATGTGCAGAAGGGGAAGGACCTGATCCTTGGTGGCAAGGGTGAACTACAACCTGCTTTCGGCAATGAGGAATGGCTCTGGCTAATGGACACCATCTGGACCAACATGGACAAGCTCTATGAAAAGCTCAGCGCCGGGGTCTACGCTGCCGCAGCCAATGTGGTTTTCAATCTGTTCAACCTGATCCTTTCGCCGATCCTGGTCTTTTTCATGCTCTATTACAAGCATCAGATCATCGACGAATGTGTCAGCTGGCTCCCTGCTGAGCGTAGCGAAACCATACGCGCCATCGGCCGGGAAATTAATGCCAGTGTCGGCGGCTATATCAGAGGCCAGCTGATAGTCTCGGTCATCGTCGCCGTCCTTTCCACCATCGCCCTCTTTCTGCTCGGTATCGACTATGCCATTCTGAACGGCATCTTTGCCGGCCTCGCCTCAATCCTGCCGTTCATCGGTGTGATACTGGCCACCCTGCCCCCCCTCTTTTTCGCCTATGTGGAATTTCAGAGCGGGGTTGTGCTCATCAAAGTTGCGGCATCGTTTGCCGTCATCTACTTTCTGGAAGGTTACGTGGTCAAGCCGCTGGTGTTCCAGGAATCCATGGATCTGAACCCGCTTCTTACCATCATTGTCGTCATGGCCTTTGGCGAACTGCTCGGTTTCTGGGGAATCATCCTCGCCATCCCTCTAGCCGCCGCCTTCAAGATCGTTTCCGCACAAATCCGCCGCGACAGCTTTGCCAGGGAACCGTGATGCCATGAGGGAGACGCCGGAAAGAAAAAGTTTTCTGTCGCATGTTCTCGTGGCGTCGCTGGCACTGCTGCTTCTTTCAGGGTATTTCATTCATCATACCCTATCCGCCCTGCTCACCTCGCTGGTACTCGCTTATCTGCTAAACCCGCTCCTCAAATACCTGGAGCTAAAAGGACTCGGCAGACTACCGGCACTTGGCATCATCTATGTGGCTCTGGCAGCCATTCTGACCGTCTCGTCCTTCATTCTGGCCCCCTATCTTGGCCATCAGCTGCAGACGCTCAAGGATACCATCCCGTACTACGTGCTGAACCTGAAGGGCGAGCTGACTCAGTGGCAGTTTCAGCTGTCCCCTTACTACAGCGGTGAAGAAGGCATCTGGCTTCTGCAAAGGGGCAAGGAATCCTTTGACCGGATGACACAGGCGCTTTCCGGCCTGGGTTACAACCGCCTCACCGCCATATTTTACGGCATTTTCAATCTGATCCTGGCCCCGATCCTGATTTTCTTCATGCTGCTTTACAAGCAGATGTGCAAGGACATGGTCAAAAGGTTGATTCCGCTGGGGCACCGTCGGCAGATGATTGACCTGGGCAGGAGGATCAATAGCTCCCTGGAGCGTTTCATCATCGGCATGGCCATTGACTGCACCCTGGTTGCAATCCTCACCGCCTTTGCCCTATGGATGCTGGACATCCAGTTCGCAGTGCTCAACGGGCTTTTAGCCGGCTTTGCCTCCGTTGTGCCCATTTTGGGCGTGACTATTGCCGTTATCCCCCCGTTGCTCATCGGCTATGCCCAGACCGGAGACATTTCCGTCATCGCCAAGGTCTGCCTGCTCTACTTCATCATCAACGTCATTATCGAAGGTAACCTGATCAAGCCGCTGGTCATGAGGCACACCCTGCGTCTCAATCCCCTGGTCGTAATTTTCGCCGTTATGGCCATGGGGGAACTGATGGGATTCTGGGGTATCGTGCTGGCCATACCGCTGGCGGCGGTAGTGAAAATCTGCGCCGGCGAATTCAGGAACAGGGGGACACCATGACCAAAAGCAGGTTCAGGATAACCGGCATGTCCTGTGTCAATTGCGCTGCCAGGATAGAAAAAGGGATCAATGAAACGGCTGGAGTGGACAGCGCCTCCGTCAATTTCCCGCTGGAAGAACTGACCGTAGAGCATGACCCGAAACAACTTTCTGCGGACGCCATCACGGCAAAAGTCAAGGAACTGGGCTACACTGCCCGGCCGCTCGGCGCTGCCGGAGAACTTCGCTTCGGCGTCAGGGGCCTCCATTGCGCCTCCTGTGTCGCCACACTGGAGAAGAAACTCCTCTCCCTTGCCGGCATTTCCCACGCCACGGTCAACCTGGCCCAGCAATCAGCCTGGGTCAAATACGATCCGGGGATGCTGGTACGTGCCGATATTTACAATCAGGTACGAGAGGCCGGTTACGAACCAGTGGAAGAAGAGGATGCATCGGCAGAGCAGCAGAAGGACCTGACCCGGCAGCGGAACCTGTTCATCTTCAGCCTGCTCGCTTCCCTGCCGATCATGTTCACCATGACCTGGCACCACAATCCGCTGATCGGCTGGATGAACCTGGTGCTGGCCAGTGCGGTGCAGTTTACCGCCGGCCTTACCTTTTACTCAGGCGCCTTTCATGCCCTGAAGAATAAAAGCGCCAATATGGATGTGCTGGTGGCGCTCGGCACCTCCGCTGCCTACTTCTATTCCCTGTTCGCCTTTTTCGGCGCCTTCGGCGCCCATGGTGAAATATTCTTCGAAACCTCGGCCATGCTCATCGCCTTCATCCGCCTGGGCAAATACCTGGAAGCACGGGCGCGGGGCAAGGCGGGAGAAGCTTTGAAGAAACTGCTCCGCCTCCAGGCCGATAAGGCAAGGCTGTTGGTCGATGGAGAGGAGCGCGAGGTGGCTGCCTCCACCATCCGGGTAGGAGACACGCTGCTGGTTCGTCCGGGCGAAACGATAGCCGTAGATGGCGTGGTGGTGGCAGGTCAATCGAGCGTCGATGAATCAATGGTCAGCGGCGAATCGCTACCGGTGGAAAAGAGCCCGGGCCAACCGGTCACCGGCGCCACCGTCAACGGTCGCGGTCCCCTTACCATCAAAGCCACACGGGTCGGCGAAGACACCCTCCTTGCCCAGATCGTCCGAATGGTCCAGGAGGCCCAGGCCGACAAAGCCCCAATCCAGAGATTTGCCGACCGCATCTCTGCCGTTTTCGTGCCGGTGGTGCTGGTTCTGGCCCTTCTCACCTTCCTCGGCTGGTACCTTTTCACCGACGAAGCTTTCCTCTTCGCCTTCAAACTGGCCATCACCGTCGTCGTCATTGCCTGCCCCTGCGCCATGGGACTTGCCACGCCAACCGCGATCATGGTCGGCAGCGGTGTCGGGCTCAACCGGTGCATCCTCATCAAGCGCGGCTCGGTCCTGGAAAATATTTCCCGAATCCAGGCACTGCTCCTGGACAAGACCGGTACCCTGACCCGCGGCAAACCCGAACTCACCGATCTTGTCCCCGCCCCCGCCGTCAATGAAGACAGGCTGCTGGAGCACCTGATGGCAGCCGAATCCCTCTCCACCCACCCACTGGCACAGGCGGCCATGGAATACGGCAAGGCAAGGGGGATCGCGCCTCAAGTTGTAACAGACTACCAGGAGCGGGGTGGTTTCGGTATCTCCTGCATCTATAAGGGATCAAGGCTGCTGGCAGGAAATGAACGACTTGTGGCAGAAGGGGCAATAGCCACGGAATTACTGGACAACGCTGCCGCACAGCTGGCGGCTGAGGGGAAATCGTTGATCTTTGTGGCGCTTGGAGACCGGCTGATCGGTGTCGCCGCCTTTGCCGATCGCCTCAAGGAAACTTCCACCACTGCCGTCAGGGAACTGAAACAGATGGGAATCGCCACTTTCATGATTACCGGCGACCACCGGGACGTGGCCGCTGCCGTCTCCCGTCTGGCCGGCGTCGACGGTTTCGAGGCAGAGGTCCTCCCCGACCGGAAACAGCAGGTGGTCAAGGAATATCAGGCAAAAGGTCTCTATGTGGGAATGGTAGGGGACGGCATCAACGACGCCCCGGCCCTGGCCCAGGCCGATATAGGCATCGCGATTGGCGGCGGCACCGACGTTGCCAAGGAGACCGGCGATGTCATCCTGGTCAGGGACGACCTGCTGGATGTGGTTCGCGCCATAAAACTGGGCAGGGGGACGCTGGCCAAGGTGAAACAGAATCTTTTCTGGGCGCTGTTTTACAATGTGCTGGGAATACCCGTTGCCGCCGGCCTGCTTTACTACCCGTTGCACATCACCCTGAAACCGGAATTTGCCGGTCTGGCCATGGCCTTCTCCTCGGTGTCCGTTGTCACTAACTCGATCCTGCTGAAAAGGATCAACCACAAGCTATGATTGGCGAAAAGGCACTTACATGACGAATATCTTCCTGTTTCTCACGGCATCCATACTGCTCACCCTAGCTCCAGGCCCCGATAACATCTATATCCTCACCAGGGGCATAGCACAGGGGAGGAATGCCGCACTGGCCGCAGCTTTCGGCTTCACCACCGGGCTCATCGGCCATACCATGGTGGTGGCTTTCGGCCTGGCAGCAGTAATCCGCTCTTCCGACCTCCTCTTCGGCGTGATCAAGTTTGCCGGGGCCGGCTATCTGCTTTACCTGGGATACCGCACCCTGCGCAACCGGGAACCGCTCATTGTCAGCGACACCACTGATCAGTCTAGCGGCCTGCGCCGGGTGTACTGCCAGAGCGTCCTCGCCAATCTGCTCAACCCGAAGGTCTCCCTGTTCTTTCTTTCATTCCTGCCCCAGTTCATTCAACCGACGCTGGGGCATGGGGAACTCCAGGCACTGGCCCTGGGAGGCCTGTTCATGCTGGAGACGCTGGTCATCTTCTGCCTGATCGCACTCTGCTCCGGGAATCTCGGCAAATGGCTGAGGAAGCGGCCTGCGGTTAGCCGCCACCTGAACAGTGCCGCCGGAGTCACTTTTATCGGTATCGGCCTCAGTCTGGCCTTTTCGGAGCGCAACGCATGATCCACATCAAAGAGAAAATTCAGCTTTTCGGTGAGATGGCCATCATCTTCATCCTGGCTTCAACCATCGGCATCACCTGGAATCACCAGCTTCTCCGGGACATGCTGGCAGGAAAGCCTGTGCAAAGTACAGGGACAAGCGAAACATCACCTCAGCCAACAGCGGCCACCACCCCGCTTCCCTTGGGGCTGCAGCAGACAAAGGAGCTGTATGACCGACGGGAAGCGACCCTTGTCGATGCCAGAGACAAGACTGACTTCGCCGCCGGCCACATCAAGGGGGCACTGTCGCTGCCCCTGGGGGACTTCGACGCGAGTCTGTCCCGTTTCAAGGGTGAGGTAAAACCCGATGCCACCCTGATCGTATACTGCAACGGCTTTGACTGCCATGACAGCATGGACCTGGGCAACAGGCTGATCAAAGCCGGTTATGGAAATGTCTATGTCTTTCTCGGAGGATTTCCCGAATGGAAGGACGCAGGCTACGCTGTCGAAGGGGGTAAACCATGAACCTGATGGGCAGACATATGGTAAGTATCATACGTGTTGCGCTCGGCACCGTCTTCGTCTATGCGGGCGCACTCAAGGCTGACGACATCGTCGCCTTTGCCGGCAATATCGCCGCCTATCAACTGCTTCCCTACTGGGCAAACTATTTGGCAGCAGCCATTCTCCCCTGGCTGGAGATCTGCTGCGGGCTGCTGCTCATCATCGGCTGGCGGCTCAGGGCCGCGTCGGCACTGGTCATCCTCCTCAACGTCGTCTTCATCATCGCCCTGTCAGCGGCTCTGGTCAGGGGGCTTGATATCGACTGCGGCTGCTTCAAGCAAGGCGGAGGGGATAAAACATCCGCCTGGCAGGCACTGCTGCGGGATGTGGTTTTATTGGCGGCGGCAATCGTCGTTTATTTAAAAGCCAAACCGGAACGGCAGCGTCCTGCATGACCCCACCCCTTGCACCATTCGGAGAAATCAGCTAGAATGCGCAGTCCTCATTAAACCCAGGAGTTTATACGTGACCAGCGAAATAGTGCTCATCATAGGCGCCTATCTTTTAGGATCGATCCCTACAGGGCTGCTTCTTGCCAAGGCAGTCGGCGTCGACATCCGTACGACCGGCAGCGGCAACATCGGCGCTACAAACGTGTACCGTACCCTTGGCCGCAGAGTCGGCATCATGACCCTCATCGGCGATTGCCTGAAAGGGCTTATCCCGGTGCTCATCGCCCGCCATCTGCAGCTTCCGGAGATTTGGGTCGCGGCAACAGGTCTGGCCGCATTTCTTGGTCATGTCTACACCGTTTTCCTCCGCTTCAAGGGAGGAAAAGGGGTCGCCACCGCCCTCGGCGTCTTCATCGGCATATCCCCCCTTTCAGTACTTGCAGCCCTGGCCATCTTCGTCTTTACCCTGATCAAATGGCGTTACGTCTCCCTTGCCTCCATCACGGCCGCAGCCGCCATACCTTTTCTTGTCGCCCTTATTGAAAAAAAAGGGCTGCTTATCACCATGTCAGTGATAATAGCAGCCCTGGTTGTCTTTAAACACCGAGAAAACATCCGGCGGTTGAGAAGCGGCACGGAAAACGTCTTCAAACGATAGCCCCTACCAGTTCCCCATCATTATTCCTTCCGATACTTCTTGAGGGACTTTTCATAGATGGTCTTGATTTCGTTGGTATTGCCCCGCTCTCGGTAAGCCAGGAGCAGCTTGCCGATCCACAGGCATACTGCAACCACTAACAGCACATAAAGGGCGCGCAGCAAGATCCGCTCCCAGTCCACGCCTTGTCGTTTTTCTGCCTTATCGTATGGAGACTGAAACGGGCGATTCTCGCTCATTTCCCTCAGCCGGATCAGCTGCATCTGGGAAATGTAGCGGAAGACATCATCCCGGTCCCGCTCCTCCAACCGAATGAACTTAAAACCGGTACGATAATAGACCGTGCTGTTTTCGGACGTTTCTACGGGATCAAGCACATAGGCGACCTCGGCCACTGTGTGAATGGTACGTGGCGGTGACAGCGGCAGGTACAGCTCCATGTGCAGAAGGCTTTCCGGTTTCAGCCTTTTGTCCAGCTTAAACCCCATCCCCCCTCCGCCAAGGACGATCGGAATGTTGCTGCTGTCGTGCCAGACGTGTGGTGGGTGGTTGGCCTGGTGTTCCGCCTGTCGGGCAGCTACGGAAAAATCATCATAGCCTTGCAGCTTCATCAGCTCCAGTTGACGCCAATTCTGCCACTCCGCCTCAACCTCTTCGCGAAGACGCAGATCCGGGTCAGTAAAGCGAAAATTGAAGGTACACTCCAAACGGAAAAACTGCCGCCGCTCCTTCAGGGTCAACAACCCGAACAGTCTGATGCGCAGGTTCCGCTCCCCCTGACGTTCGGTGACGATGCTGGTGCAGGTATAAATCTGCTGATCTATGCGGACGCTGGCGTCAAGGATGGAACTGACATTGACCTTGACATTGGCGGGGAGATAGTCGCGGGAGAGCTGAACAAGGATGGTGTCTTCCTGGTAGTCCTTGATAATGGCCCAGTCACGGAAAATGTCGCCGCTTGGCTGCGGGATACCGATCTCGATGCGCAAACCCTTGTGAAAGAAGGGCTGATATTCGGGGAATTTCTGGTTCATGCCTTGCTTATCGGCAGTTCGAAGGCAAAATTCAGTGATTTGTCTTTATACAACGGATTAGGAGGCAGAAAAAATCTGTTGCTAAAAATAGAGGGGTGGCTGCAGCCGAACTAGCTGCAGCCACCCCATATTCATAGTTTTGATTACCTTCTACTGCATAACCCTGATCAGATCGACCCCTTCGAAGACCACAGAGCCGACCTTGCCGGTCACGTGCACCGGAACCCTGTCACCGCTCGGCAGCAGGTTAATCACCTCGCTCCGCCTGAACTTCACCATCAGATCTTTGATGCCGTCCTTGTCGCAATCGCCGACGGCGTAGGGACGAAGCTCTGCCGATATTGCCCCTTCAAGCCTGATGGATGCAATGTCGATGTCTGAAGGATTGTAGCCCTCCGGCAGTTCGATGCGCACGGTGACCCAGGTGCCGTTGCTCTTGGGATTGAGGGTATCGGGGTCGAAGTCGATGGTGGCGCCTATGCTTGTCACCGGCAAATGCACGGTGAAGCTCGCCATATGGGACCAGGCACCGTAGAGGGCACCGTCGAATGCCCTGGCACGCCACTGGTACGCGGTGTTGTCGGTAAGGGGCGTGGTCAGGGTAACGGAGGTGAGCCCCGAGGCGTCTTGGGGGATGCCTGTGACTGTCGCTGCCAGTGTCGGGCCCGCATAGATCTCGAAATCGTAGCTCTGTATGGAACTGTCCGGATCTGCGGCATTGGCAATGGTCAGGGTCGGCGTCGGCGTTGAAACACTGCTCCCTTCGGCAGGCAAGGCCGGTTTAGGTGCGCCGGGTGCATCGTTGGCGGTGTTGACCATGAAGCTCATCGTTTGAGTCCATTTATCGCTGGTGAGGTAACCATCGAAGGCGCGCGCCCGCCAGTAGTAGGTCTGGTTCTCCGCCAGTGTCGCCGGAACAGTCCAACTGGTGACTGCGGCTGTCTCAATGACACCGGCTGCCCGGCTGACGAGGCTGGTCAAGGCGGCATCGGCATAGACCTCAAACTCGTAGGTCAGTGGATCGTGGTCAAGGTCGGCGGCATTGTGCACCGACAAGGTCGGGCTGTATTGATTCACCCCTGCCCCATCGGAGGGATTGGCCGGTGTGGGAGTCGTGGGTGGATCGTTGACGGTATTGGCAAAGAAGCTGATGGTTTCCGACCAGGTGCTTTCCGCTGCCCCGTCACTTGCCTTGACGCGAAGGTAATAACGGGTGTTGTCCGAAAGACCGCTCAGATTCCAGGTGGTGCTCCCCTCCCCTGCCGTTAAACTGCCGGAGCGGATAATGTTCGGCGAATCGAAGGTGGATACCGTATCCGCTTCGAAGTAATAGGTAATGACAGACGAGTCGGGATCGGTGCTGTTGGCGATCGCCACATGGGTTGTCAAAGCGGCCACAGTCGAGCCGTTGAGGGGTGCCGTGATGACCGGTGTCGTCGGGGCATCGTTGGCGGTGTTGACCTGGAAGCGCACCGTTTGCGACCAGGGTCCTTCCATCTGCCAGTCATCGGCTTGGGCTCGCCAATGGTACCAGCCGTTCTCCTGGAGGGTCACAGGTACGGCCCAGGAGGTGGTCGCTTCTCCGGAAGCAACGCTGGGGGTTGAGGCTATGATGTTGGTGAACTCGGGATCCAGTGCGACGGCGAAGTTGTAGGTGAGGCTCGTGCTGTCGGGGTCGGAAGAATTGTTGATGGTCAGCGTTGGACCGAAGACGGCCACGGCGGCACCATCGGCAGGGGCCGCTATGGTCGGTGCCGTGGGCGGATCGTTGGCAATGTTGACCCGGAAGGATGCGGTAGTCATCCATGGTCCATACAGTTTGCCGTCATAGGCCCTGGCCCGCCAGTAGTAGGTCTGGTTTTCGGTGAGTGGCACGGACGTTGACCAAGCGGTTATGCCGTTCCCTTCCTGGACAGAGGCCGAGGAAGTAACGAGGCTGGACAGACCACCGTCGGCATAAACCTCGAACTGATACGTCTCCTTGTCATCATTGGGATCGGCGGCATTGTTCACCGACAGCTGCGGTGTAAAGGTTGCCACATCGGAACCCTCTGCAGGTCCGGCAAGGGCGGGGGCTGATGGTGCGCCTTCGACACGGAAATAGGTACCCCCGATTGTTTCTTCTAAGCCATTGATGGTACCACGAAGAATGACGAGGTAATCCTTGGCAGAGAGGCTGGCGGTATCGATCTGGCCGGTGAAGGCATAGGAAGCCCCCATCGTCAAGGCGGTCTCATAGGACAGGGTATTGTAGACATTCTGGTTGGCAGTATGGACGGTAAGCACTTTTACGGTAACCGTTGCCAGGTCGGTATTGCCCTTGTTGGTCAGGTTGCCAGTGATAGTAATTTGCTCGCCCGCCATGACGCTCTGTTTGTCCACTGTCACTTGCCCGGCAAGAGCAGCCGAAGGGGTTGGTCCGGTGATAGTGACCGCCTGTGATGCACTGGCAATGACAACACCCAGTGAGTCCTTCACCTCCGTCACTACCGGGTAGCTTCCCGGTGCCAACGTTGCAGTGTTCCAGTAGTTCCTGATCTCGATCCGCTGTCCGTTTGCAAGGGAGAATATGGCCTTGGTAGTAGAGAAAAGGGTCTGGCCGGTGCCGTCGAGGATGCTGGTAGTAGCGGTGGCATCACTGAAGATGTAGTTGGGGCTGTTGCCGGTTACGGTGGTGACGATAGCCACCGGTTCTTTTGCGCTATAAGAGGTTTTGTCCACGGTGACGCTGATGTCAGCAGTTTTGACCGGAGCGATGGTGATCGGTGCCGATGCTTTGGCAATGTTACTACCGCTTTCCTTGATGCGGACGGTGAGGGTATAGGGACCGGCATAGGTGGCCCCGGTGTTCCAGGGTATGGGAACAGTCTGGCCGGCGCCAGCGCCAAGGGAAACGGTGCTTTCCGGCAGGGTGGCTGCCGGGGCACCTTTTTCATCGAGCACCTGCAGGTCATAAACGACAGTACGGGCCGAGCCGCCCTGCTCGGCAAGGGTGAGGGTAGTGTAGACCGGCTCGTTGGCACTGTAGTTGGTCTTGTCGGTGGTAATTCCTGCGGAAATCCAAGCCGGAGTAATGGTTATTGCGCGAGCTGCCTGATTATTGGTTTCCTCGGACTCACTGATGATGTTTTCCGGATCTATGTGCAGATAAAAGGTATGGCTGCCCGCTTGGCCGATGGTATCCACAGTGAAGGAGACACCAGCGCCCCCCCCGTTGGCCATGGATTGTGGGATAACCGTTTCGCCCCGTTTGACGCCACCTGCAGTGGGGTTGCCGTCGTAAAGGGCAATAATAACGTTGCCGGCCTGGCTGCCCCGGTTGTGGACGGTGGCATTTATGGTCACCGTGTCTCCTTCACGGGGCGATGCAGGAGCAATGACCATGTCTTCGGCTGCTATCTGCAAATCGGGTTTATCGGCCGGACCAACCATCACGTCTCTGATTGCGGTGTTACTCCCTTCGTTGGATTCGTTGATCGTCCCGGTTGGATCAACTACCGCATATAGATAATTGGCTCCCTTGGCGCCTAGGGTGTTCCAGTTTATTGTCAGAGTTGCAGCGCCCCCTGCAGCGATGGAAGGAATGGTCCTCTCGCCGACCATCGTGCCGCCCGAGGCAGGATTGCCGTTATAGAGGCGCAGCAGGATGTTTTCAGCGAGGAGAGTACCGCTGTTTCTAACGGTAACCCAAATATCGGTCAGACTCCCCTCATAGATAGCAGAATGCGTTACCACATCCTCAGCGGCTATACTCAGGTCGGGCTGGCCATTGGTGACGTAGGTAGCCATAAAGGCGGTGTTATTGGCCTTGTCGCATTCGGCTACCGTGTTGTCAGGGTCGGCAGCGACGTAAATGGTGTGGTTTCTCTCCCTGGGTGCGTTCCAGACAATGGACATGTCTTCGAAATCGCCCGGGTTGAGGGTTTTGGTGGTAATGGCGGTGCCGATCAGCGCGCCGCCATTGGCCGGGTCGCCGTCGTAGAAGGAGGTTTTGACTCCAGGATCGATGGCTTTGGCGCCGCCGTTGCCAATGCGGGCGGTGATGGTAACGGATGATGGGTAGTTGCCCATGTCGGTGCGGATGAAGGATGCTGAGAGGTCGGCAGCGACATAGGGATTACCAGTTGAAGTGCCGACAGGTACCTGGTAACGGTAGTTATTGTTCAGCAACCAACTTGGCGCCTCGTATTGCGGAATCGAGCCGTCGATATTGATGTTGGTAACGTGGTAGCTGGCCTGATTCCAGATGCGGCGGGTGTTTACCCAATCGTTGTTCTTGGCACCGTAGACACGGATGTTGCCGGACATAGTCCCGTAGCCATTATTACCAGTTATGACAGCCTCAGCATGACCGTCTCCATTGACGTCAGCAATGATGACACTTTGTGAAGGGTAGTACGAATAGAAGCCGGTCGTCTCCTTATAACGTAGCGTCCCATCCTTCCCATCAAATATCATGAAGTTGGAGTTATCACTAAAAAGTACTTCGGGACGACCATCTCCATCCAGATCAAAAACCGCCGGCGCAACTGCGGATGAGCTGCCACTAAGAGGATAAGATATTGTCGTCTTAACACGACCATCACGATCCAGAATAAAGTACTTATTCAAACCACTGATGCCAATCTCAGCTTTCCCGTCGCCATCTAAATCAGCAATAACGGGGTGGCCTCCATGTCCAGAATAGGATGTTTCTTCGAGTTGCCTGATAACCACTGGTCCCCATTTTATCTTGCCATCATGCTCCAGGAGGTAAAGGGCTGTTCCGGGCGACCCGTTTACATTCAGGAGTACAATCTCGGGATAAGGGTCATCATCAAAATTGCCAATGGAGGTCAGCCCGTCAGGTAAAGACGCATTATACCACTTGGTTGTACAATCGCTGTTAAAGGCGTTGTTTCCGGCGATGATTTCCTGTTTTCCATCCATATCCAAATCGGCCACTGAATTTGAGTATCCAAAGCCGGTGGTCCACCCGAGACCGCTGCTCTGGCGATAATCCGGCGCACAGCGAACACTGCCGTCCCAATTTATGACCGTTCGTGCGTCTATAATCTCAGCGTGCCCATCGTTATCAATATCAGACAGCACCGGTAGGTCATGGTTACCTCCATAGGGGATATTCAAACGATTCGCTTGATACCATGAAGTTACTTGTGCTGCATTATTCCACTTAAAGGTCCCATCGTTTTCAAGAGCGGTCAGGTTCGTCAACCCCCCATTATTATAGTAGGTAGTAAATACTATTTCTGGCTTCCAATCACCGTCGATGTCACCGACTATCGGGTAACTATCTTCGCTTGTTGTCTGGCCTTGCACGTATCTACCAAAGATCAGTGCACCTGTCTGGCCGTCGAACGCCCAGAGTTTCCCTTCATTAGTCTGGTAATCGCCATACCTCGTATTGACCAAAACTACGGGTCTATCGTTATCATCGATCCTGCCATCACCATTGTCGTCGGTAAGGCTAATTACGACTGGCGTCGAAAGAAGCCTGCCAAACATGGAATCATTTGCCCTTTCCCATTTCCACTTCAAAACTGGCTCAATCGGACTAGCCGGCCTAGCCTCGCAAGCCGATCCCTTACGAATAGTGTTGTTATCCTCATCCTGTTCGAAGACAACCTCCTCACTATCCACCTCGGCATAGATAGGAGCATCGCGGAAGGTGAGCGATCCGTCGAGCATTACGTTGACAATGCCAACCATGTTGGGATTCATTGATGCGGTATAGTCCCAGTTACCGAGGGCAACGTCGGTTCCTTCCGTATAGACGCCATCACCATCCTTGTCTTCAAATACGGTAATGCGGAAAGTCGTGTTGACCTTGTCATCGCCCTTGTTCTGGAATCTGACCTTGGCTAAACCGGAGATGTGGAGACTCTGGGGGTCGATGGTCACTGCAGAGAAATCGAACTCCAGGGGAACCAGATCGGGTCCGGCGGCTTCGGCGGAGGTTTTGACGAGGAGCGAACGGATAGCCAAGTTGTTATCTTCGGACAACTCAGTCACTGTATTTTCAGGGTCGCAGACGGCATGGAAGCGGTAGGTACCTCTGGCTGCAGTGAAGGGATAGGTAATGGTCTGGCTGGCATCTCCTGCCAGGTCGATAACGGGGAAGGTCTTCAGAAGTGTGCCGCCGTTGCTCGGATCGCCGTTGTAGAGGTTGACGTTGAACGGCCCGGTGGCCTTGATGCCCCGGTTCTGAATGGTTACTTTCACACTGGCAGGATCGCCATCCATGGGATGTTCGGGTTCGATGGCGATGTCCGAAGCGGAGATCTCGATGTCCACCATGTCGGCCATCACAGTCAGCGACTGGCTGTTGTTGGTTTCGTCCCGCTCCGAAACGGCATTGGCCCTGTCCAGGTAGGCATGCAGGGTGTGGCTGCCTGCCGTCACCTGCCACGGCACGCTAACCGTCCGGGTTTCACCTGTGCTCAGAGTGACGATGGATTTATGCAGGAGAGTGCCGCCAGTAGCCGGATCACCATCAAAAAGTTCTAGATCGGCAGTGGTGGTCTCAGCGCCCATATTTCGGGCAAGCAAAGTAACCGTGACCGTCTCGCCGGCGTGAGGACGTGCCGGGTTAACCTGTACACCGTTCATGGGGATGCTGAGGTCGAAGAAGCTGCCTGCTGTCGCACTGACGGTTATGGTCTTACTGCTGCTGTTGTTGGCGGTGATCAGCTCGTTTACCACGTGCTGCGGGTCTACAACAAGATAGAGAGTACGGCTTCCTTCGGCGGCAAAGCTGAAAGTAACGGTACCGGTTCCCCATTCGCCTCCGGCAACGCCTGGAAGTTTGAAGGAGCCGAGCTTTACACCGCCACTATTGGGATCGCCGTCATAGAGGTCGGCAGTGAACGCACCGGCAGCACTCTCGCCCAGATTGGCAATGGCAGCAGTCAGGGTGATGGTATCCCCCGGTTTGGGATAGGCCGGGGAAATGGTCAGATTCTCTGGAAGTACGGCAAGGTCCGGCGGCGTCTTGGCCCAGATACGGGCAGTGGCACTGTTGTTGGCCTTGCTGGTCTCATCAATAGCATTGGCCGGATCGACAACTACCGACAGGACATGTTCACCGGCCGGATCGATCGCAGATATGGCAAACACGGCCTGTGCTGTGCCACCGGGACCGACCGCGGCAATTGTCTGTTCACTGACCACGGTGCCGTTATCGAGAAGACGCAGGACAACATTGGCGGCTCCTTCCAGTCCGGTGTTATGGACGGTAGCGGTAACGGTGACGTTTTGCCCAACCGTAGAGGCCGAGGGAGACACAACAATGTCGGTGGCAGCAATGGCAAGCTCAGGTTTTACCAGCGCCAACGCCCGAATGGCCAGGGCTGTGGAATATGGGTCGTCATTCCAGGAGCCGTTGGCGGACTGGGTGCTGTTAAGATAGTTGACAGCATTCTGCAAAGGCACCAATTCGCCTTGGCCGCATTCCATGATAGCAATGAACGCAAGGGCGGATTCATAGACAGTTGATCCACCGGCGCCGAAACCGCCGTCAGCGTTCTGGTTGGAAAGGAGGTAGGAAACTGCACTTGCCAGTTGGGCATCAGCGATGTAAACGCCTTTGAACAGGGCAAGGGTGGAGAGGACACGAGCTGTATCTTCAGCATTACTGTCGTTACCTTTGATAAACCCCCAGCCGCCGTCGGGATTTTGAGTGGAGAGGAGGTGATTGATGACTTTGAAAATAAGGGGCTGGTCGGAGTAATCTACATGTTTCAGTGCCTTAAGGGCAGAGGCGGTATCGAGATTATTGAGATCATATTCGGCATCACCACCCCAGGCGTTCCTATTGATGTCCAGAACAGAGATAAGGGTCTGCAGGCTGCTGTCGGTGGTTTTCAAGGCACCAAGCCGTTCGGCAATGGCATTTACGCCTTGAGGACTTTGAGCCTGCAACCAGGATGAACCGCTTACATAGGAGCCTGAGCTGGTCTGATTCAACAGCCTGAAAGTTTGTAGGACTGAAACAGTTGAAGCTGTGGTCTCTACCTCAGATGTGCCGGTGGTCCAGGTGCCATCGGGGCTTTGGGATGAGATGAGGTAGTTGATACCGTTGGAGACCGCAGGCAGTTGTGCACAAAGAGGCGTAACTACTATAAATGCAATGAGGAAAGCAGCAAGAAAAATAGAGAAGCCTTTATTTGACACATACCCTCCTTATTTCACGAATAACATTGAACAAATTATTGAAGCTGAGTTGAGGTTTAAGTAAATAATGCCTCTTTGACCCCGCTAACCATTATAAAACGTTTAGAATGAGCGTCCCACTTCATGTGGTGACCGCTCCAGCTCTGGTACTCATATCTCTTTTTCAATAACTCGTCGATCTTCCTGGCGATTTCAAAGCCCTTGATTATTCTCTTCTTAAATCGGTGCCCAAACCAAACACCGCCGACAATCGTCAGACAAATAAATTGTTTATTTATCAAAAGATTTGCGCGGAAATCCTTTACCCCCGCAAGTGAAGAAACGATAATCGCATCGAGTTCGGGAATCCCTGTCTCCAGAGGTTGTTGATCTTTATCTTCGATAGAAATCGAAACTTCTTTCTCAGTCCCGGTATTTACATAAAAAACAAAACCCACACGGTCAGTATTATCAAGTAATTCGTCAGACAATTTAGAATTAAGCCCCAGACCGGGTAGTAACCAAAATGCCCCCTCTAGCTTTGCGATTACATATACATTCTGCATCCGGCCTCTGAGGATAGATCTGAAACCGCTTGCGATCTTCGTAATTAGCATTGGTATCTGCTTTGAAAGTGAGACATTGTAATGCCGAGATAAGCAAACGAAATCGGATCTAGTAAGTACAGTTTTTAGCCATATTATCTTACAGGACGCATAGAAGCCTAACGGCCACAGTAAAATCTTTAAGTAGCCTGGCCCGAGTACTTGATTGTCAATTATTATGTGGATGACATTGATACAAATTGCACCAATTACCAAATTATAACTAAAAAAGTATAGACCCCATAAAACAGCCATAGGGTAAAGGCCAAAATTATATTTATAACTAAATATACTCATAACTGCTCCGTATTGAACTAAGTAAATATCTTCTTGATGGGATGAAAGATTGACGTTCGAGACCTTTTAACATTGCCACATATTTATCCAGCATTTCCATTGAAAAAAAGCCTATCTCTAGAGCAAGTATAGTTCCAGCAAAAGGCCCACCTGCTTCAATAGAAGCACCCATAGCTAGCGTTGTTAGCCAGCTTAAAGAGAGAGTGAAAGTAAAAAGCCAAATTTTATTCTCTGGTCTTACAATGTCTTCCCAGTTTTTAAATACCTGTATTACTGCTGCCACTATTGCAGCTTTGGAGGCCACATACCCCCCAAACCTCGCAACAATTTCAGCATCGGTTGCTTTCGCCACCCAAGTTAGCATTCCTTCTTTTGTAGCAGCAAGTATACCGAGGATGTCGTCAGCATGGTTCCTACAATAGTCACCGGCACCTCCCCCTCCAGCCAAAGTAAGATAATTGGAATAGCCAAGAAAACTCGCAACAGAACCACAGGCTTCACTTCCACCCAAAAGGCCGCCAGAGATCATGTAGGCACCTGCGCCGGTATTTGGATCAAGAATGATGTAACCATCCCCTTACCACTGGTAGTACTGGACACTTTTCTCCGGAATAATGACCACTTTGCCAGCAGCGACGGAGTCCCTGATGTTGTCGAGAGTGTCAGGTGATGTCTTGAGTTTTGGTAGGATGGATGAAATATTCGACGAATTAATACTATATATCGGAATTCCGGCTTCATTCGCCAATGACAGGGCTTTCACAGTTGAAATAGCCCTCCCTTCTGGATCGAGAATGTCAAAAACCCCATGCTCTAGCGTGGATGATAAAAACCCCGAGGAAAGGGTGAAGCCGATTTCGCTTGAAGTAACGCCATCCAAAGATTTCCGAACATTAATGTTTCTTTTCACATCCAGTTGAAGGCCAGGACTTCTCATACTACAGGGAATGCCATACACATATTTAACAATTGGATTTATCATCACTGCCATCTCGGCCGGAAGATGGCTATAAGCAACCCTCCTTACAGCGAGATTTTTGTTAAATGTATCAAGCGACATCCAGTAAGCAAGTGCATGAATATTAAGGACTTCTCCGACAAGATCATCAAGGGATACATCCTCTTTTCCTAATTGATTTGTGGCCGCCTGCATCAGTTGCTTACGTTTTTCAAGCTGGTCAATTGTTATCTTCTGCAGATTGAGCCCAATCGTGACAAAAGCAGAAGCAACATGCGGATGTATTACAGTGTCGTCAGAAATGTTAGGGCTGCTGAATGTAAGCCGGAGGAATTGCGAGGCAGCCATAGGAACGCTTTTCGCTGACCACACGGGTATCCCGTTGATCAAAATAACAGGCTTAAGATTGACTAGGTATGGCGGAGCAGAATAATACCCATAATGTGCTATAACCTCAGCATCTTCCTCTGCAGCCGGTAAGTAGTTTAATGATATTCTCTTCCCGGCCAATTCAGGCAGGCTCATAGTCAGTGCGATTGGTGTTTCATCCAATCCGCTTGTTGTAACATTGAAACTCAGTTTATGGCGGAAGCTGTCTGGCATGACTGAAAAGCTGCCACCCTTGACGGCAGTCTTGTACGGCAGGGTGCCGAGAAGGTAGGAATATTCCTTTTTGATGATCTCTTTCTTACCCAGGACATCACCAACTGTGGCGTTGGGGTAATTCTGCTGGATGTAATTCTGAACCCTGGTCTGGTAGTCCTGCATTGTTTGCTGAGTAAGGACCGAATCGACACCGGTGACGTAACCGGCTGCTTCGTTTACCGTTGCGGTGGATTGTATCTGCGTCAGGAACGCTTGAACATCGAAAGGGACTGCAGTTTTGATGTCTATCCCCTGGCTATAGTTGTATTGCTTGAATGACGGGTCAAGGGGAATCCAGGTATCCCCTTTGCCGTTGATGTGCTTTGCACCGCGAGAAGGCCTGTAATCGATCCATGCCTCAACCCATACATGTTCAAACCGTGCCTTTTCCACCTTCCCCGCTGCGGTTAAAGCTGTTGTCGGTATGCCGCCGCTGGACATGAAATCAAGCGCTGCCATGGGGTCGGAAAAGCCCCCTGCCCAGTTCATAATTTTTTCGATAGGCAGTTCCACGGTGCCGGTGACATAACGTGCATGAATCCCGGCTGTCCGCAGCAAAGCGATAAGCAGAGATGAAGTATCGAAGGCATTCCCCTGTTTTGTCTGCATGGTCATCTGGGCACCCTGAATGGAGCCCCAGGTGGGGACGAATTCGATGTTGTTCCTCACCCACTCATAGATCTTCACCGGGTTATTCCCCAACTCCAGCGCCTTGGCCCTGATCTCCGGGGTCAGTTGCACCTCGATGGTCTCGGCAAGGTCGTCGGGTGTTAACAGCCCGGCCGTAGAGCCTGCGGATGCCAGCATAATTCGCATCTGGTTCTTCCAGGCATGTTTGTCCTTCTTCAGGTCCTTCTCGAACTCTTCCTTTTTCATGCGCGGTTCGCGCTTGATAACCTTGGGTTGACGATGGGGGAGATTGTTGGGGTCGAGTTTTTGATGGCGGGATGGGGCTTTTGTTTTTTCCAGGTGCCGGCGGGCTTTTTCCATGCCTGCTTCGGCTTCGGCCTTGTCCTTGGCTTTCTCTATGATATCGAGATTGCCCTTCAGTTCTGCCAAATTGTCATCGTAATGTTTGACGAACTTACGGTGCCGCTCCAGGATCTCCGGGGGAAGCTTGGCATCTTTCAGCTTCTTTTCCGTCTCGGCGAACTGCTTGCGCACTTCCACGTCAAGGGCTTCGATCTCCGCCTTCTTCTTCCGCAGGCGCCATTTTTTGGTCTGCAGGTCTTCCTTCTTATCACCTAGGATCTCTTCAACTTCCTCGGTTTCCTTGGCAAAGCGCTCTTCGGCTCCCTCAGGCTTCTTTTCCACCTGCTGCGCCTTGGCCTTCTTCGCCTCTATCTGGGCGGCATTGGCGATGCTGAAGACGCCCCCTGATGTCCAGGTGAAAAAGCAGAGAACAACTGCAGATATCTGTCGTGCGTATTTGCGGAACATCTTTCCCCTCCATAAAAAACATTCAAAAACATCAAACCTTGAATTGGACGCGGAAACTGCGGATCGAGTCGGATTAAGCAAAAACCAGAAGTTTTAAGGTTTGATCTTGGTTTTAAATCCGCCTTTTCCGCCTTTATCCGCGTCCCATTCAAAAGCCTTTAAAATCTTAAAATCCTCAAAACCTGAATTGGACGCGGAAACTGCGGATCAGAGCGGATTAAGCATAAAGTCAAAAGCCTTAAGTCTTTGACCTGGGTTTTAAATCCGCCTCTTCCGCCGTGATCCGCGTCCCATAAAGATTTTAAGCCTGTCATTTCCTCTGATTATCAAAGGCCCTTCGCTTTACCTCCGGCGTTGGCCCAAAATTCATCAGCAACCCGGTCTCAATCTTTGTTGCCTTCAAATAGTTCAACAGCTGTGCTTCATGCTCCGGACTCAGGGCTCGGGCAGCTTTTATCTCAACAATTATGCAATCCTGCACCAGCAGATCGGCAAAATATTCACCTACAACATTCCCATCGTAGAAGACCTGAATGGGATGCTGAGAAATAACAGTAATTCCGAGCTTCTTCAGTTCGACCAGCAAGGCATTCTCATACACTTTTTCGAGGAAGCCATACCCCAGGGCATTGTATACCCGGTAAAAAGCGCCTATGACTGCTTCCGTCAAGTCTTTGTATTTAAGGCAGCTTTCCAAAACCAGTACCTCGTATTTGGGACGCGGAAACTGCGGATCAAAACGGTTCAAGCATAAACCCCAAAAGCCTTAGGTCTTTGATCCTGGGTTTAATCCGCCTTTTCCGCCTTTATCCGCGTCCCATTCAAAAGCCTTTAAAATCTTAAAAATCCTCAAAACCTGAATTGGACGCGGAAACTGCGGATCAGAGCGGATCAAGCATTAACCCAAAATCCTAAGTCCTTTGATCTTGGTTTTAAATCCGCCTTTTCCGCCGTGATCCGCGTCCCATAAAGATTTTTGACTTTAATCCTGCAGTCCGCTCTTCACCAAAAAGTGCACAAAATTTCATCAGCACCATCAAAAGTGTAAAAAAATTTTACAGTGTAAAAAATTTTTACACTTCTATCTCTTTGATTTCAAAAGGCAATCCGGAATATAAAAAACTGATGAATGGATTACAACTTAATTAAGAATATAATTCTCCAATTATTTTTATTTTACAAATAATGGATGGATGATAAGGGAGGGACTACTCCACGGAGATGCAGGCCGCTATATGAGGGCAGGTCACCACACAGGCTGTATTTTTGGGTTTGATTTCTGTCAACTATTCATGCCGGCGCGAGCGATTCCTCTAACGGAGAGATCTTCAGGAGGTTTTCTGTCTGCTGCAGGCTGACGATATTCCCTACTATGGCAAATAGTTCGGAAAAGCGTATCGGCTTGCGCACCACCTGTGCAATGCCGATCTCCTCGGCCAGGGCACACACCTCTGGTGTCACGGCACCGGTGCACAGGACGATAGGGAGGTCCGGCATAAGTTTCCGTGCTTTCCCGGCCAGTTCCAGGCCATCCATCCCCGGCATCTGCAGATCGGTCAGCAGTAATGCAAAAGGCCTCTGCTGAATCATCTGCAGGGCGTCCTCGCCGTTCTCGGCGCACTGAATGACGATTCCCCGTTGCATGAAACACTCCCTCAGAAGGGCAAGAAACAGGATATCGTCGTCCACAAACAGTATTCCACTATCTTTCATGTTTTCTCCATCTCTGTCAGCCGCAAGGGTCGGCAATGCCGTATCGCAGCACCAGATCGTGTTCGGCAGGGTCGTGGGGCAAGAGCAGAACTCCTTGGAGCAGGCCATGCTCCCGCAGGGTTTCGCACATTTCGGCGATTTTTTTGCGGGACAAGTGGGTGCCGGCTGCTTTCCGCAGGGATCTGCCGTTGATGGTCCCTCTTCCGTTTTTGCCACTGTTTGCCAACAGCAGGAGATAGACGCGTAATTCCTCGGGCTCCAGACGCTGGAAGGTTGAACTTTCAACGCTTCTCAATATCCGGAACTTGTCCACGCCTGCCTCCTTTGTTTTTTTTAAATAAATAGGCTAAATATTCCTTTATGTCAACACATAATATGACAATATGTCCCATTGAACAGCAATGGCAATTGACATGACGAGGAAATAACGTTATACAGGGGAGCGATTTTACTGGAAAAATTTAAGGAGCCACGGTTGAAGCTAAAGATCGGTAGCAGGCTGAAGATGTTGCGGATGGAGAGGAGCCTTACCCAGAAAGAGTTGGCGGTTATGGTCAGCGGCGGCCTGGATTATACCTACATCGGCAAGATTGAGCGGGGAGAGCAGCTGCCGTCGCTGAAGATACTGCTGAAGATCAGCGACGCCCTTTCCGTTCCGGTCGCTTCCTTTTTCCAGGACGAATTGTTTGCTGCAGCCAGCGATATAGCCTCTTCGGAGTTGCGTTACCTGATCAGCGAGGAAACGGGGCGCCAACTTGTAAAGGCATTGAAGCTTGTAGACAAAGAGGATTTCCCCCTTTTAATCGAGATCATTAAGGTGCTGGGCAGGCACAGGAAGACGACAAAGAGTGATCAGGGTGAAGAAACTGAACAAGAATCGGCGGACTGCCTTTTGGCGGCGGAAACAATGACCAGCTACAGAAAGTAAACCGATTACCCTGCACAAATGACAAAGAGGCCGCATCCCCGTGGATGCGGCCTCTTTCGTTTTTAGCGGTTCGAAAAACGATCAGACGAAAATGTCCTCTACAACCCACCGCCGTCCACCTGTCCGGGAAGAACAACGGAACTCTGCTGATCGCGGTAGAGAAGCACATTGACCCGGTCCCGGTCACGGCCGAACTCGAAGTTGAGCCTGTGCTCATAGGCCATCCGGGCCACCGGTTCCAGTTGCCCCACATCCCTAAGCCTGAAGAGAATCCGGTTGCCCTTGCCGAGATAGTCGAGAAAACTCTCCGATACCTGGAATTCAATGGGTCCACGTTCCGTCGTGAAATCAGCCACACCCGGTTCCGCACCGCTCAGGGAAAATTCCGTCAGGATGAAACGCCGGGGGAGAAGCCCAACCGTGTCCGGGGAGCTGGCATCCAGTTCGGTCGGCTGACCCTGCGACTCCAGCGGCGCAACCGAGATCACCATGCCTGCCGCCACAGTGGCATTGGTGAACCGATCGATGAGGATGAAACTGCCGGTCTCCCGGTTATGCCGATAGGGATCGAAGGCAACGGGACGGTCCAGTTCCAGACGAACCACGCCGATGCCGTTCAGCCCCAGTGTCGGCACCTGTTTCTGTTCCAGAGAGTTGACATCTACCGCAAACTGCACGCGGGTAACCCGGCTGGGAGTTACGGCGCTGGCGGTCTTCATCAGGTAGACCTTTCCCGGCTGCAGGGGTTCATCGTGCATCCAGACCAGGTGGGCCTCCGGGTGCCGGGAAAGACGGGGCGGCGCATCGGTCGCTGACAGCATGTCACCCCTGCTGATATCGATCTCGTCAGCGAGGGTCAGGGTTACAGCTTGGCCGGCCACGGCTTGCGGAAGGTCGCCGTTCATGGTGACGATCCGGGCCACGCGGCTCGTGCGGCCGTTTGAAGCGACCTTGACTTCATCCCCCGGGCGAACGGTGCCTGCGGCGATGGTGCCGCAGAAGCCGCGGAAATCCAGATGGGGGCGGTTGACCCACTGGACCGGCAGCCGGAACGGCTGTTCCTGGGTGTCATCCTCGACCCGCACGGTCTCCAGATAATTCATCAGCGTTGGACCGTAATACCACGGGGTGTTGGCGCTCTTTTCGATGATATTGTCGCCGTTCAAAGCCGAGATGGGAATGGCGGTAATGGAGGCAAACCCGAGGGTCGCGGCGAACTCCTGGTAATCTCGTATGATCGACTCATACCGCTCCCGGTCGAAATCGATGAGGTCCATCTTGTTGATGGCCAGCATCACGTGACGAATGCCCACCAGGGAGACCAGGTAGCTGTGGCGCCGGGTCTGGGTCAGGAGCCCCTTGCGGGCGTCCACCAGTATCACGGCCACCTGGGCCGTGGAGGCGCCGGTAACCATGTTGCGGGTATACTGCTCGTGACCGGGAGTGTCGGCAACGATGAACTTGCGCCGGTCGGTGGAGAAGAAGCGATAAGCCACGTCGATGGTGATTCCCTGCTCCCGCTCAGCCTGCAGGCCGTCCAGGAGCAGTGCGTAGTCGATGGCGCCCCCCTGGGTGCCGACTTTCTTACTATCCACCTCCAGCGCCGCCAACTGGTCCTCGAAGACCATCTTGGAATCCCACAAAAGCCGCCCGATAAGGGTGCTCTTGCCGTCGTCCACGCTGCCGCAAGTGATGAAGCGCAGGAGCGACTTCTCTTCCTGACTTTTGAGATAAGCGAGAATATCTTTTTCAATCAAATCCGATTGATGTGCCATAACCCTTCCACCTAAGAAACGTCGATTTTTTGTCCTGGCAAGGCTGTCGAGGCGGAGGGCGGAGACGTAGCAGCGCTACGTCGCACAACCGAAGCCGAAGACTTACGCAGCCAGGGCGGAAAAGCGGCGTTTCTTCCTAGAAATAGCCTTCTTGTTTTTTCTTCTCCATCGAGCCTGCCTGGTCATGATCGATCAGCCTGCCCTGGCGCTCGGATGTGCGGGTGAGGAGCATTTCCTGGATGATCTGCGGCAGGGTGTCGGCGGTTGACTCCACCGCACCGGTGAGAGGGTAGCACCCCAGGGTGCGGAAGCGGACCGACTTGTGCTGCACCGTTTCCCCCGGTTTCAGCTCCAGGCGATCGTCGTCCACCATGATGAGCATGCCGTCCCGCTCCACCACCGGCCGGACCGCGGCGTAGTAGAGGGGCACGATGGGAATGTTCTCCAGGTGGATGTACTGCCAGACATCCAGCTCGGTCCAGTTGGACAGCGGGAAGACCCGGATGCTCTCCCCCGGCTTGATCCTGGTGTTGTAGAGGTTCCACAACTCCGGGCGCTGGTTCTTCGGGTCCCAGCGGTGGTTGGCAGAGCGGAAGGAGAAGATCCGTTCCTTGGCCCGGGATTTTTCCTCATCCCGGCGAGCTCCGCCGAAGGCGGCGTCGAACTTGTACTTGTCCAGGGCCTGCTTCAGCCCCTCGGTCTTCATCACGTCGGTGTAGAGGGCCGAGCCGTGGGTGAAGGGGGAGATGCCATTTTTTACACCTTCTTCATTCACATGAACGATCAGGTCGAGACCGCATTCGGCAGCCATCCGGTCTCTGAACTGGATCATCTCGCGGAATTTCCAGGTAGTATCCACGTGCAGGAGCGGAAAGGGGGGCGGCGCCGGATAAAAGGCCTTGCGTGCCAGGTGCAGCATGACCGCCGAGTCCTTGCCGATGGAGTAGAGCATCACCGGGTTGGCAAATTCGGCGACCACTTCACGTATGATGTGGATACTTTCGGCTTCAAGCTGCTGCAGATGAGTCAGGGTCTTGCTCATTATCTTTCCTCCAAAACTGGACAAGCCGGAACTTCAGCAAAAAAGCCTAAAACCTTAAGGGGACGCGGGAAAGGCGGAAAAAGCAGATAACTACAGATCTTTTGAAGCAAAAACCACGCTTTTAAATCCGCCTTGATCTGATTTTTCAGATTTTTCCGCGTCCAATTTGCCTTATGGTTTGTTGCCTGTCTTCACCTACGGTGCAGGCCACATTCCTTATGTTCCGGATTCTCCCACCACCACCGCCCTGCGCGTGGATGCTCCCCCGGTGCAACCGGCCGGGTACAGGGGGCGCAGCCGATGGATGGATAGCCCTGGCTGTGCAGTCGGTTGGTGGGGATGCGCCGGAACTTGGCGTAGGACCAGACCTGCTCTTCCGTCCATTCCAGGAGCGGGTTTACCTTGATGATGCCGCCGTTGGTGGTGTCCGTTTCAATGGGGGCAAGACCGGTACGGGTCGTGCTTTGCTCCCGACGAAGGCCGGTGATCCAGCCGTCAAGCCCTTTCAGAGCCCTGCCTAATGGCTCCACCTTGCGGATATGACAGCACTCGTGGCGGTTCTCAAGGGATTCGCGGAAGGAGAAGGTACCTTTTTCCCGCAAAAGCTGCTCAACCGCTTCATGGCGGGGATAATACCAGTCGATCTTGATCCGGTAGCGCTCAGTGAGGGCATCGGCAACCTCGTAGGTCTCCTCGTGGAGACGTCCCGTATCCAGGGCGAACACGCGCAGGGGCAAGGATAGGGCCTGGGCCATGTCGATGATGACCACATCTTCCACGGAAAAGGAGCAGGCCAGGGCGATGTTGCCTCCGGTGGCTCCATAGCCGGCCTTGAGTATTTCCTCCGGAGTGGCGTCTGATAGTACAGGGATCTGTGTCATGGTGCATCCTCGTAAGGGCGCTGCTTGCCGCGCCCATTATTGCTGGTGAAAAACCGGGCGCGGCAAACAGCGCCCCTACAATCGTCATATCCTGAAGCCGATCAGCGGCCAGACCAGCCAGGCCGAAGCGAGAAACAGCAGCCACGATATGGCCATGATCAGCATTCCCGGCAGGATCATCTCCCTGCTTTTGAGGAAGCCTGAAGAAAAAACGATGGCGTTAGCCGGGGTCCCCATGGGCAGACAATAAGCAAGGCCAGCGGGAAGGGCCACTGCCAGGGTCATCACCCGCGGATCCATTCCCATGGATTTGGACAGGCTGATGCCGATGGGCAGGAGGATGGCGATCACCGCCGCATTGCTTATACATTCGGTAAGCAGCAGTGAGATCAGCGACATGACGGTGATGACCAGAAAGGGAGAGTCATTAAGACCTGCCAGGGCTTGGCCGGCCAGCCATTGTGCAGCGCCGGTCTTTTCCAGGGCTGAAGCAATGGCAATGGCCCCGCCGTACATGAGGATCACGCCCCAGTTCACATACTCCTCGATGCTCTGCCATGACACCACCCGACAGGCAAAAAGAGCGACCACCGCCAGGGTGGCAATGCTTGCAAGCCCCAGCTGTTTACCGAGAAATACCCAGGCAAGAATGGTGATGACCGTCACCACAGCGACAATTATCTCGTCATAACTCATTCGGCCCACTTCCAATCGCTTACGGTTGAGAAACCTGAGCCCTTCGTCAACACTGTCAATGTCCTGGGGAAATAGCCAGAGCAGCAGAAGGTAGCCGATCACCAGCAGCGGAAGGACAATCATGATGGCTGCCATGGTCCATTCGAAGAAGGAGAAATCCAGGCCAGTACTCTCCCGAAGCATTCCTACCGCCAACGGCGCACGGGCTCCGCCGAGAAAGGTGGCGATGCCACCGATGACACAGCCCCAGCCGATGCTCATGAAAAGCAATTTGCCGTAGCTGTTCTTTTCGCTCTGCAGCCCCAGACTGCCGCTTATTTCCACCACGATGGGGAACATCATGGCGGCCACCGCATGTTCGCTCATACAGAAGGAGAGAAAGGCGCTGAGAAGGTAGACGGTCAGGCCCAGCTTTTTTGGGGTGCTGCCGAAGCGAGCCAGCATTGCCCGTGCCAAGCGGGACGAAAGACCTGTGCCGCTCATGGCGGCGGCCATGATGAAGGCTCCCAGAATGAAGAAGACTGCCTCGTTGCCGAACAAGGCATAGGTCTTTTTCGCTTCCATGATGCCGAGCAGCGGTATCATGGCCATGGCCAGCAGGGAGGTCACCGCCAGGGGCAGCAAACTGGAAACCCAAAGGAAGATGGTGGCGCCGAAAAGGATCATGGCGTGGTAGCCTTCCACTGAAAGCCCCTGAGGAGGCTTCAGCTGAAACAGCACCGTACAGAGGATGATCAGTCCGGCAAAGACCTGGTAGTGCAAGGTGCGGTCGGCCAAAATCAGCCACATGGGGCGGCGGTCGATCTTTAGAGGCTTTTCAATCTGCTCCATTACAGCCCCGCCGATTCGAATGACTGTTCAACCTGTCGCACCCTGAGACTACGGCGTAAATCAGAGGCCGCCAGCAACTTCTGCTCATATACCTTGTCAAAGAGCCCCTTTAGCACGCCTTTTGATTTGAGCGGAGCAAGAGGAGTCGTAACATCGATCAATGGCTGGAGGGGCTTGATCGTTGCCTTCCGGCTGCGCCAGCTTCCTGCCAGTTGTTCGAACAGATTGCCGATCTCTGAGGCAGATCTGTCTGCAAGCGGCGCCACCAGCTCCACCAGTGGTAAAATATCGGCGGCAAGCAAATGGCCTATGCCTGCCCGGGTGGATGATGCCGGCTCTTCACCGGCATCCAGTGTGGAAACCACCGACCAGCGGGGAAAGACTGTAAGCGCATTTGATAAAGATATCAGGAGCGCCTCACGATTAAGCGCCCGCTCACGGGCTATGTCCGGATCAAATACACCCAGTGGTATGTCGATGATATCGATACCTGCGGCATAAGCCCTTTCCATCAGGGGCAAGGAAGGGGGAAACCGGAATCGTCCGAGCAGGTGAGCGCTGAAATTTTTTTTAACCAGTCTGGCCAGATCCTCTCCGCAATGGAAGTCACTCACGTTGCGAAAGGCAATGCAGAACAGCTCAGCCGGAGACTGGCAGTGACTATCGAAAAGTGCTTCCAGGCTCGACTTTGCAGGCAGCTCCCCGTCGATGAAGAATACGTTCCCCTCGCGTCGCAGCGCCCCAGCCACGAAGGTGGTCTTCGGTTGGCTGATCATATCTCGCAGTTTTTGCTGGTCCACTGTCATTTATAGCCTATAAGCAGAAGCTGGGGCCTTGTCAGCCCTGTTTATTCCCCGACCTTTTCCAGGGTCAGGACGTAATGGCTCTCCACCTGCTTCAGCCCCAGAAGTTTATGCCCTTCCCCCTTCAGGCTGCGGGGGACATTTTTGACCGGTTCGCCGTCATCCAGAAGGAACTCCACCGTTTCCCCCTCGTCCAGCATTTCCAGCGCCAGCTTGGCCTTGACAAAATTGGTCGGGCAGGAGACACCACGTAAATCAACTGTTTGCATATATTTCTCCCTTACTTCGAACCTCGAACTATTATTTCCCCACCTGAGTTTCTATCACCTGCGGGGCGATGGTTTTTTCGGCAACAAAGTCAGGAAACCTGGCCCTCAGGCGAGTTAAAAGCGAATCAGCCCCTTCCCTGATAATGATGTCGCCAATCCTGATGCGGCCGGTGCCATCGGCCTTCTCCTTGTACCAGGCCAGGACCTCGCCGATAAAATCCACCACCCGGTCTTCTGGGAGGAAGGTGGCGAAAAGTGTACCCACTAACGGATGACGACCCCATTTGCCGCCAATCCGCACCGTATAGCCTTTTTTTGCTACCTTCCAAGCTTCGGTTGGACAGACCTTGACGCAATCGCCACAGTAGATGCAGGCAGCAGCGTTGAATTCAGGTTTGCCGTCCGCTCCCATGGCAATGGCCCCCTCCGTGCAGGACTTGGCGCAGAGGCCGCAGCTGATGCACTCGTCAGCGTGCAGCTCAGGCCAGATAGCACCCTGGAAGCCCACATCGTTGGTTGCCGATTTAGGGCAGTCAAAGGGGCAGCCGGCAAAGCCGACCTTGAATTTGTGGTGGCCGGTGGGAGTACCGAAAAGTTTTTCATCAACCTCCAGGGCCGAACGCTGGGTGTCCACCAGGCCGTTGGGGTTGTATTCGCAGCCGCCGCAAGCGGTAGGCACCCTTACCCGGGCACCGCAGGAGGCGACCTTCTGCTCGCCTTCACCCAGCTCGGCAACAACGGCATCAAAATCTTTGAAATTGATATTGATCAGTTCGATGGATTGCCGCACGGAAAGATGGACAAATTCCCCACCGAATTTTTCGGCCACTTGGGCTATTTTCTTCAGTCGGGGGACGGTCATTCTCCCGCCGGGAACCCTCAGCCTGACGGTGAAGAGGTCCTTGCCCCTCTCCTTGATAAAGCCCCCTGCCTTGAGGTTGCCCAGATCGATGCTGGTCTTGCCGCTGTCGTTTGCCATATTTATCCACTCCATTGCTCAAGTTCAGGTAAAAGCATCCTACAAGATTATCAGTAAAATAGTCAAGAAAAAACATAAGGAGATACTACACCAATACCGTAAAGAAAGTTCAGATTACCTCAATAGGTTCTGGCGTGACAGTTCCGCCGCTGATACTGAAGGAATTGACCGCCGGCTTTTCCTGTTCAGCCAATGAGGCAATGACATAGGAAACATTCGGGGTCAGTGCCAAGCGAATATCTTCCTCCGACGGGCGAGCGGGCGTTTCGGGATGGGAGTGGTAAATGGCCAGCATCTCCAACCCATTGGCGCGCAGCTCCTTGATGACGGCGAACTGCTCCTTGGGGTTCATCATGAAGTGTTCATTGCTCTGATCGGTGTTGGTCATCCGGTAGATAACGGAAACCGTCCCTGCAGTGCCACCGAGGATGCCGCATACTTCAAGGGGAAACCCCGCCCTGGCATGGGCGATGATATCGTCATGGATTACTTTGGGGATTTTAAGCATGAATGACCTTTCAAAAAACATTATCGGCAGATTTCACATATCAATTCGGCAATATTGTGCAGGTGCGGAAGCTGCTCATTTTTCCAGGTCGCACACATTCAGTGCGTCAAGTTCGTCCACCACCTGGGTAATGGTGGGGTTGTCACCGCAGATGGGACATTTGCCATTCTTCTTGATGGGCACCTCGCGGAATCTCATCCGCAGAGCACTGTAGGTAAGTAGTCGCCCGGTCAAAAGCTCTCCCTTGCCCAGCAGGAACTTAATTGCCTCGGTAGCCTGAATGGTGCCGATCACCCCCGGCAGCACCCCGATAACCCCCGCCGTGGAACAGGTGGGAATGGCGTCTTTGGGCGGCGGCGTAGGAAAGATGCAACGGTAGCAGGCCGACTTACCCGGCTCGATAGTGATGGTCTGGCCGTCGAACTGGAGAATGCCGCCGTGGGAATAGGGCTTACCGGCCAGCACACAGGCATCATTGATAAGAAACTTGGCAGCGAAGTTGTCGGTGCCGTCGATGACGAAATCATAGTCCTTGATGATGTCGGTGATATTGGCGGCGCTGATCCATTCCTCGTAAGTGTTGACCGTGAGTTCGGGATTGATGGCCTGCATCTTTTCCTTGGCGGATAGCACCTTGGCGATCCCCACATCCTTGGTCTGGTGTATCACCTGGCGCTGCAGGTTGGAAAGATCGACCACATCGGCATCGGCAATGCCGATGGTGCCGACCCCGGCCGCCGCCAGATAGAGGGCAATGGGGGAGCCTAGGCCACCGGCGCCGATGATCATCACCTTGCCGTCAAACAATTTTTTCTGCCCCTTGCCGCCAACTTCCTTGAGGATGATGTGGCGGGAATAGCGGGCTATCTGGTCTTCTGTCAGCATTAGAGGTTCCCTCCACCCATGAAATAGAGGAATTCCACCGTGTCGCCGTCCTTGACCATGGTCTGGCCGAAATTGTCACGCTCCAGGATGTCGCCATTCAGCTCCACCGTCACGTAGTCGGGCTGCTCCACCTTCAGTTCCACCAACAGAGCATTGACGTCCAGATTATCCTTGCCCGCTATTGTTGCCGCTTTGCCGTTTACCGTCAGATTCATCTCTCATCTCCTTCTTTACAATTGGTCCAAGGATAACCGAAAATCCTCGATAATGTCATTTATGTTTTCAATGCCCGTCGACACCCGCACCATCTCTTCACCCACCCCCATCAGCCCCTTTTCCTCCGGGCCGAAGTCGGCACAGATGGTGCTCGCGGGATGGATGACCAGTGTCTTTGCGTCGCCTATATTGGCCAGATTCCGCGCCAGCCTTACCCCGTTGATAAAACTGAAAGCAGCCACCTTGTCGGCCAGACCGAAGGTCAGAACTCCACCGAATCTGTCCCCATATAACTTTTTCGCCGCTTGGTGGTAAGGGTTGTCGGCAAGGCCCGGATAATTCACCCAGGCAACCTTTGGCTGTAACTGGAGGAATTGGGCCAGCTTCAGGGCGTTGCTGCAGTGACGCTCCATGCGCAAGGCCAGGGTCTCGATTCCTTCCGACAAGAGGAATGAGTTCATGGGAGCAGCACAGGCGCCAAAATCCTTATGGATCAACTTTCTTACCCTGGCGGTAAAGGCAAAGCCGCGATATTTTTTGAAGAACAGCTCAAAGTGTGGAAATTTAGCGCTCTGCCAGTTGAACCGGCCGACATCGATAATGGCGCCACCGATGGCACTGCCGGTGCCGTTGATGAACTTGCTCGTCGAATGAACAACGATATCCGCTCCCAGATCCTTTCCCGTGGCCAGATAGGGAGTAGTCACCGTTGCATCCACCATGAGCGGGATACCTGCTTCCCTGGCAAGTTGGGCAACTGCTGGGATATCTGGCACATCCATTTTTGGATTGCCGATCGTTTCCAGAAAAATGAGGCGGGTTTTTTCGTTTATACCCGCTTTTACTGCCTCTAAATCAGTGGGATCCACAAAGCGGGTGGTGATGCCGTAGGCAGACAGGGTATCGCGGAACAGGGAAAAAGTGCCGCCAAAGAGTGATGAGGAGGAAAGGATTTCATCACCTGCCCGGACGATGGCCATGACCGCTGTGGTAATGGCAGCCATGCCCGAAGCAGTGGCGACTGCCGATTGCCCCCCTTCCAGGACCGCCAGTCGCTTCTCCAGGCTTTCCGTCGTCGGATTGCCGACCCGGGTATATACCTGGCCGATCTTTCGGCCGCGAAAGATATCCTCCAGGTCCTCAGCCGTGGCATGGGCAAAGGAAGAGGACTGAACGATAGGCACGGTGGTTGCTCCGGCCGGTCCCGGCTCCAGACCTCCATGGATCAGCAATGTTTCAAATCCGTATGTTCTGGCCTTGTCTGTCATACTCTCCCCTTACAAAAAAAGCCCCTTTGGGTTAGCAGGGGCTTCGTGCGAGATTTTCGCCAAGCACCCACCTCATCTTCGCCGGTTACTTATCGGCAGGAATTAGCACCCGTTGCAATAAAAAATGCACAGGTTGCTGTGGTTTCGCAGGGCCTTTCCCTCCACCACTCTCGATAAAGAAGGTTGAAATTTTGATATGACTCTATGGTACTTTAACTAAATTGTAAAGTTAATTTTTGCGTATTACTGCACTTTTTTACTATTAAATAAAAATCCCTTTTTACATTCATTTAGTCAACATTAATTCAGCCATTAAAAAAGGCGACCCCTAAGAGATCGCCTTTTATAACTGCAACCGGATTTAATTCTAAACCGTCTGCGTTACCAAGGGCAGCAGTGCCTGCTTCATTTTTTTCAGGGCTCCTTCCTCGATCTGCCTTACCCTTTCCCGGGAGATGGAAAAATGATCGGCAATCTCCTGGAGCGTCAGGGGACTCTCGGCAGAAACCCTCTGTTCGATGACATAGCGCTCCTTCTCATTGAGGCAGGTCAAGGCTGAGGCGACCTGCTTCTCCAGGAGAGCGCTCTCCTGTGCTTCAGCCAGAAGCTCCTCCTGATTGCGCCGCTCGTCGGGGAGGCTCTCCAGCATGGTCAACCCTTCTCCGGTAATCACCTGGGCGTCGAGAAAAAAATCTCCCCGCATCCGCTGGTCCATTTCCGCCACTTCCGTTTCCTTCACATCGAGGGCTTCGGCTGTCGCCTGAAAATCTTCGCCGCCACCAGTCATATTCCTGATGGCACTTTTAGCCTGGTTCAGCTTAAAAAACAGCTTCCTTTGCGCTTGGGTGGTGCCGATCTTCAAAAGGCTCCAGGCAGAGATGATGTGATTCTGGATATAAGCGCGGATCCACCAGACGGCGTAGGAAATGAGTCGAAAGCCCTTGTGCGGATTGAACTTGCGCACAGCCATCATCAGCCCCACATTGCCTTCCTGGATCAGGTCCAGCATCTTCATGCCGTAGGCGCGATATTCGCCGGCAATCTTCACCACAAAGCGGAGATTTGAGGTGATCAGTTTGTGCGCCGCTTCCAGGTCCTTCTTTTCATAGAACCTGACTGCGCATTCATGCTCCTCCTCAGGAGAAAGGACCGGAAAACGCTTGATTTCAGCAAGGTAGAGACTCAGATTATCGACTACGACAGGCATTGAATAGTTCATTTGAATCCTCCTGAATGCAGGGCCAGCATCTTTAGCACTCTTCAGAATCGAGTGCTAATAATTTAACAACAGCCGGAAGAAAAATCAATAGGCAAAAGATTTAAAAGAAGTACGCAGCAAGCATTACAGGTGGGCAAATGGTTCTAAAAACCTTGCCGGGCAATGACATATATGATACATGATTAGGACATTAATAACGACGCATGGCGCCGGTAAACCGGAGGTTCAAGCAGATGGAAATCAAGAAGGTTTCTCTTCCCGAAGAGAAAAGAAAGACAAAGATAGCAGATGAGTCGCAGCTCGGTTTTGGCAAGATTTTTACCGACCGCATGCTGATGGTGGAATGGAAAGGCGGCAAGGGCTGGGTCGATGCCCGGATTGAACCCTATGCCCCTTTTGTCCTCGACCCGTCTTGCCTGGTGTTTCATTATGCGCAGGAGATTTTCGAAGGATTGAAGGCCTACCGCTGGTCCGACGGCAGCATCGCCCTGTTCCGGCCGGAAATGAATGCCCGGCGTTTCAATGTCTCTGCTGACCGGCTCTGCATGCCCCAGGTCCCGGAAGAGCTCTTCCTGCAGGGGATCAAGGAACTGGTACAGCTGGAAAAGGACTGGGTGCCTTCCGCCGATGGGACATCCCTCTACATCAGACCGGCCATGATCGCCGTAGAACCGGTGCTTGGCGTCCATCCCTCCGATCACTACTATTTCTTTGTCATTCTCTCGCCGGTGGGCGCCTATTATGCCTCAGGCTTCAACCCCATAAAACTGCTGGTGGAAGACCGCTATGTCCGGGCAACGCCGGGTGGAACCGGTGAGGCAAAGACCGGCGGCAACTATGCCAGCTCCCTGAAAGCGGGACTGGAAGCAAAGAAAAAGGGCTACGACCAGGTGCTGTGGCTGGACGGCGTTAACAAGCGCTATATCGAGGAAGTTGGCGCCATGAACATGCTCTTCGCCTATGAAGACCGTATCGTCACCGCCCCGCTGGACGGCTCAATCCTCCACGGCATCACCCGTGACTCGGTGCTCACCCTGGCTAAATCACTGGGGATCAAAATTGAAGAGCGCAAGATCGACGTGGTGGAACTGATGAACGACATCCGTTCCGGCAAGGTTAAGGAAGCCTTCGGCAGCGGCACGGCAGCGGTGGTAACCCCCGTTGGCGCCATCTGTTACAGGGATGAATGCCTGACCGTCGATGACGGCAAGGTGGGCAAACTGACGCAGAAACTGTACGACACCCTGTCCGGCATCCAGACGGGCAAAATTGCTGACAGCTTCGGCTGGATCCAGAAAATTTAATAGATTGCATTAAGCAGTAGTATTATCTAATCCCGCGGCCCGAGAAGGCTGCGGGATTTCCCCGCAGGTGGGACCATGAAAGAACAAGCTCAAGCCAATACCCTCTGCCTTTCCTGCCGCCGCACATGCAAACAACCGGTAGCCGTCCTCATTGCTGCCTGCCCCCGCTATTATGCAGGCCCCAAAATCAAGCGCTGCACCTGGAAGCAGCTTGAACTGACACTTGAACCGAAGTGAAATATTCCCCTCCACCAATCGAAAAAACAAGATGCACCGGCTGTGGTCGCTGTGTTTCAGCCTGTCCCCACCACCTCATAACACTGGAGGTCGAAGGATACAGAAAACACGCCGTGCGATACCATCAAAACCGATGCAGATCCTGCCAAGCCTGTGCCGTCTGCCCGGTAAGTGCCATTTCCCATTCCGTCTAGGAATATGAATTCGGGCAATCGGGACAGAATTATCAGAAATGTTCCCAGGCCCCTTTCCTGTAATTTTTCACCTTAGGCAATGGAGTTACAACCTTCGCCACCACCACCGGTTTTTCTTCGGCCTTTGCTTCTTCACTCTTCAAATCCGGCTGCCGGTAGGCGGCCATCTCCGTATTTATGCCATCAGAGCGAAGCTCGTTCATTGCCGCTGCGCCGATAATTCTCAATTCACTGCAACCAGTCAGACAACCTATCGCCACAGCCAGGAAAATTAAGCGGTTCATGATGCACCTCCAGAAGTTTTTCCTCTTACCTTGTCTTTACCAGATGCATGCCAAGCCCAAGACTAAATTAACCCGCTGGAATTACAACAATTATAGCACCTACATACTAGGAAGAGGTGCCCTCTCCCTGAACAGAAAAACGTTCAATCCCTGTGTACTCCTGCCTACAGGGCCGTTTCAATTTTTGAACAGCTAGGCAAAAGATGAACAGCGGTGGTTACCTTGACAGGGGATAGGTGCGTACTTATCATTTCATTATGAAATTTTAGAAGGAGCTATCCATGATCAGGCCGGAAAAAATGACGATAAAGACCCAGGAAGCCTTGTCTCAGGCCCAGGAAGCAGCAGCACAACGCGGCAACAGCGCAATAGAGCCGGAGCACCTGCTTTCGGCCATGCTGGGGCAGGAAGGGGGGCTGACGGGCTCGATCCTGCAAAAGATGGGGGTCACCCCTAACTTGGTTAACGAACGGCTGGCCGAGGCCCTGCGCAAACTGCCCCGGGCGAGCGGGGCCACCATGCAGGTATTCCTCTCCCCGACACTGAATCATGTGTTGGATGCAGCCCAGAAGGAAGCCGATACCATGAAGGATGCCTTTGTCTCCACCGAGCACTTGCTCTTGGCACTGGTAGGAGAAAAGGGAAGTATTATTGCCGGGATTCTCAGAGAAAGCGGTGTTACCCGCGAGGGAATTCTCGCCGCTTTGAAGGATATCAGGGGCGATGAAAAGATTACCGATCAAGCCGCCGAAGACAAGTATCAGGCACTGACCAAATATGCCAGAGACCTTACCGATCTGGCTCGGCGAGGCAAACTTGACCCGGTAATCGGCAGAGACGACGAGATACGCAGGGTTATCCAGGTCCTGTCGCGGCGAACCAAGAATAACCCGGTCCTGATTGGCGAGCCCGGGGTGGGAAAAACCGCCATCGTCGAAGGGCTGGCCCAGCGCATCATCTCCGGCGATGTGCCGGAAACCCTGCGGGACAAGAAGCTGGTGGCATTGGACATGGGAGCGCTGATTGCCGGTGCCAAGTACCGTGGGGAATTTGAAGACCGGCTCAAGGCAGTGATCAAGGAAGTGGAGAAAGCCGAAGGCAAGATCATCCTCTTCATCGACGAGTTGCATACCCTGGTGGGGGCAGGGGCAGCCGAAGGGGCCATGGATGCCTCAAACATGCTCAAGCCGGCCTTGGCCCGCGGCGAGCTGCACTGCATCGGCGCCACAACCCTCAATGAATACCGGAAGCACATTGAAAAGGATGCGGCGTTGGAACGCCGGTTTCAGCAGGTCTACGCAGGAGAGCCCAGTGTCGAAGACACCATTGCCATTCTGCGCGGCCTCAAGGAGCGATACGAGAACTATCACAGCGTCCGCATCAAGGACAGCGCCATCATCGCCGCGGCCACCCTCTCCGACAGATATATCACCGACCGTTTTCTGCCGGACAAGGCCATCGACCTCATCGATGAGGCGGCCTCGCGCCTGCGCATCGAGATCGACTCCATGCCCACCGAAATCGACGAGGTGGAACGTAAGGTCATCCAGCTGGAGATCGAAAAACAGGCTCTGCTCCGAGAACAGGACCCCCATGCTAAAGAGCGACTGAGGAAAATATCGGACGAACTTGAAGAACTGCGCAGCAGTTCGGCTACGCTGAAGAGCCAATGGCAGCAGGAAAAATCCCTGCTGACAAGCATCAGCGATCTGAAAAAGCAGTTGGAAGAGAAAAAGGAACAGGCGAAGAAGAGTGAGCGTGAAGGGGATCTGGCATTAACCGCCAAGCTCCGCTATGGGGAGATACCGGCCATCGAGAAGGATATTGCCGATAAGAGCAATGAACTGCTGCAGAAACAGAAAGAAGGGAAGATGCTTCCCGAAGAGGTGGACGGGGACATGGTGGCGGAGATTGTCGCCAAGTGGACCGGCATCCCGGTGAACCGCATGCTGGAGACCGAATCGGAAAAACTGGTCAGAATGGAAGAGCGCCTCAAAGGGAGGGTCGTTGGCCAGGATGAAGCCCTGGAACTGGTGGCCAATGCGGTGCGGCGTTCCAGGTCCGGACTTTCCGACCCGAACCGGCCCATAGGCTCCTTTATCTTCCTTGGACCCACTGGCGTCGGCAAAACCGAAACCGCCCGGGCATTGGCAGAATTTCTCTTTGACGATGACCAGGCCATCGTTCGCATCGACATGAGTGAGTATCAGGAAAGGCATACGGTAGCTAGACTTATCGGTGCACCTCCCGGTTATGTGGGCTATGAAGAGGGGGGACAGCTGACCGAGGCCATCCGCCGCCGTCCTTACAGCATTGTCCTGTTCGACGAGATCGAGAAGGCCCACTCGGATGTGTTCAATATCCTGCTGCAGGTGCTGGATGACGGCCGTCTCACCGACGGCCAGGGTCGCACCGTCGATTTCCGCAATACGGTAATCATCATGACCAGCAACCTGGGTTCCCAGTTCATACAGCAGTACGCCAGCGGCGACTACGCAAAAATGCGCACAATGGTCATGGGAACCCTGCGGGAAAACTTCAAACCGGAGTTTCTAAACCGCATCGACGAGATAATCATTTACCACTCCCTGCCGCTGGAGCAGATCAAACACATCGTGTCTCTCCAGATCAAGGGGCTGCAAAAGCGCCTGGCCGAGCGCAATCTGGGACTGGAAATAACGGGCAGGGCAAGCGAGTACCTTGCCAAGGAAGGTTACGATCCTGCATATGGCGCACGACCGCTGAAACGAACCCTGCAGAAAAAGGTGCAGGACCCGTTGGCGCTCATGCTGTTACAGGGCAAATTCCAGGAAGGCGACACCGTCGTCGTCGATGTGGCCATGGACGGGGACAGTCTGGTAATCAAGAAGCGAGAGCCATGAATCTGGCGTAAAAAGAGATTGTCAAAGCAGCAAATTTCGCTAAAATAATGTTCTACAAATTGAAATAACTGTTGCGGGGGGACAATAAATGAAAAAGAAAATAGGCGTGGTACTTTCAGGATGCGGGGTGCGAGATGGCAGCGAAATCCACGAGGCAGTTCTGGCCCTGCTGGCCATCGACCGGAACAACGGGGAAGCCATCTGCATGGCGCCCAATGAAGATTATCCCGAGACAAACCATCTGACCATGCAGGAAACCGGCGGCAAGCGGAATGCCCTTGTGGAAGCCGCTCGCATCGCCCGCGGCAACATCAGGGACATAAAAGAAGTGAAAGCTGCCGAAATTGATGCCCTCGTCTTTCCCGGCGGATACGGTGCTGCCAAGAACCTGTGCAATTTCGCCGAAAAAGGGGCTGCTGCCACCATCCAGCCCGACGTGGCCAGGCTGCTCAAGGAAATGGCGGCAGCAAAGAAACCCATTCTTGCCATCTGCATCGCACCTGCCCTGATCGCCGCCACTCTCGGCAAGGAATACGCTCCGGAGCTGACCATCGGCAATGATGCCGGCACCGCTTCTGCCATCAACCAGACCGGTAGCCGGCACGTGGACTGCCCCGTAACCGAGTTTGTCATCGACAGGAAGAATAAGATCGTCTCCACACCCGCCTACATGCTGGCCGGCAACATCTCCGACACGGCAACGGGCATTGAAAAGGCTGTAAAGGCTGTAATCGACCTCATATAAAAGGACTGACACAATCTTCCTGTGAACTCATCTCGCCAAGGGACCGCTTCGGTCCCTTTTTTCATTTCTGCACAACCGCACTTTCTCCTTGCTGGCTTTTTAATTTTCCATTAACATGCCGCTACTTATTTTTTCAGGAGGGAAAAACAATGAGAAAGAGTTTGTTGATCACGGCCATTGCACTGGTGGCCATGCTGACAGGCAGCAACGCCATGGCGGAAAACCTGCGCGGAAAGTTCGGTATTACCGGGAGATTGGGGGCCATTTTCCCGGCAGAGAGCGAGAGGAACCATCAGGATGGAAAGCTGGTCGTCGAGACTGATCCCGGCTTCGTGGGGGGCGGCGGGCTGTTCTACGGTGTTGACGACCATGTGGCACTGGAGCTGAATGTGGACCATTCCCTGTTCCACACCAAGGGCTGGTCGGACAAGAGCCGCCGGGCCAGCATGAATGATGTTTCCATGGGTGCCCAGTACCGTTTCAACGACAGAAATGATGTGGTTCCATACCTGGGGGGAGGGTTGGACGTCTTGATTCCGGACCTTGACGACCTGCAGGTGGATACGGTGCTGGGGTTACATCTGACCGCCGGTGTCGATTTCTTCGTCAGCAGGAATCTCGCCTTTACCGCCGAATTGAAAGGACTCGGCGCCTTTGACGCTGATGTAAACCGGTTGGGAACCAAGGTGGGGGACTACGATCCTTCCAATATCTCCACCACTGTCGGTTTGCGCCTGTTCTTCAACTGATTGCCTCACACTCGACCACGGCAGCCTCAACAGCTGCCGTGGTTTCATTCAAGCAGAAAACGCCTTCCGGTATTCACTCACCAACTTTTCCCTGTCGCCACTGTCAATGAAATCCCAGGGTAAGACCTCGTCGAGGGAAATGTCTCGCCTGACCCAGGAATCGGTGTCAACATTCAATTCACGGGCGGCCTTTTTCCAGCCTTTTTCGCCGGCCAGCAGGATGAGTGGCGCCAGACGGCGGTCTCCCCGGGACAGCAGTGCCTGCAGATAGGCATCCTTCAATCCCTCCATCTGCATCCTCACGTTTGACAGACCAGAGAGGCCCTTTTGCAGGTATCTGGCCTTTTTCTCAAGGCTCTTCAGGTCTTCCATGCCGCACCACTGGAAGGGGGTAAAGGGTTTCGGGATGAATGGATTAACCGAAAGCAGCACCTCACCCAGCCTTTTGTTTTTACGTGCCGCGTCAATGACCCTGTCACGCACCTTGGTCACAAGGGCGATCATCTCATCCAGATCGACCATGGTTTCCGTGGGAAGGCCGATGATGAAGTACAGTTTCAGGTTGAGCAGGTCCTTGCCGATGAGCAGGTCGCAGGCAGTCAATATCTGCTCTTCGTCGATATTCTTTTTGATCAGGTCCCGCAGGCGCTGTGATCCCCCTTCCGGGGCCAGCGCCACCGTCTTGTGGCCGCTCTCCTTTAGGGAATCCACCAGCTGTTCGTCAAGACAGTCGATACGCAGGGAAGCAACAGATACTTTCCCGCCCTGTTGGACGATGAATCGTGACAGCTCGCCGACCCCCTTGAAGTCGGAAACGGCCGCGCCCACCAGCCCTATTTTTTTCTTTTTCTGCAGCCCTTTCCTCACCTCTTCCATAACCGATTCCATGTTCCTCTGGCGATAGGGAAGATAGATGAAGCCGGCGGCGCAGAACCGGCAGCCACGCGGGCAGCCGCGGGCGACCTCAACCAGGTACATATCGGAAAATTCCGTATTTTCGGTGAGGATAGTCGAGACAGTAGGTGCCCCATTACGGTCCCCGTCCCAAAGCCGTTGGACCGCCGGCGGGGCGGGATCAAGATTAATGCGCGAAGCGATGCCTGCACCGGCATAGGTGATCTGGTAAAAGGAGGGGACATAGACTCCCGGCACCACGGCACAACGCGCCAAAAGTTCCCGTCGGACGATCTGCTCGTCCACGGTCAGGACCCGTAGCAGGGCAGGCAGAAGGGTTTCAGCCTCACCGACGCAAATGAAATCCATAAAATCCGCAACTGGCTCAGGATTGAGAAAAAGAGCCGCACCGCCGGCCATGACTAGAGGCATGGAGGAATCACGCTCCGCGGCACAGGAAGGCAGGCCTGCAAGCTTGAAAATGACGGGCAGGTTCAGGTAATCGCTTTCGAAGGAGACAGAGAATGCAATGATATCGAACTCGGCTACCGGCCGCTGGGATTCCAGGGAAAGGAGGCGGGTACCCGATTTCGCATACTCGTCCAGATCCTCCCGGTCCGGAAGAAAGGCCCGTTCGCAGAGGACATCAGGGTAACCATTGAGAATGGAATGGACCGCCTGAAAGCCCAGATTGCTCATGGCGGCATGGTAGCGGTTGGGATAAACCAGGCAGAACCTGAGGCCGGCCACCGACTTCTTTATTGGTATCCCATCCTCGCAGGCAAGGATTTTACGGTGTTTCTCGATGATCTTCCAGGACATGCCAAAAAGTTAGCACTTCGAGGGACAGTTTGAAAGGGAAAAAGACCCGGCCCCCATGGAGGGGGAAGTAATGGGGCCGGGGAACTAAACTCCCTGCCGGTGGCGGGGGGGCCACCACCAGCGGTTGACATGAAATCATCACACTGAATATGCAGAAGTTGGGTTACAGTCGCAACCATCTACCGCAATTTCAGCAGCGACAATTTTTCGTCTCTGCAAGGCTGTCGAAGGAGCGCGCGGAGGCGTGGCAGCGCCACGCCGCACAAGTGCTCCTGAAGACTTACGCAGCAGGCGGAAAAGTGGCGCTGCTTAGTCGACCGATTTGCGGAGGAAGGTGGGGATGTCATACTGCTCCTCATCATCCATCATGAAGCTCCGCTGCCGGGAAAAGGTCTCACGCTGCTGCTGTTTTTCCCTGATAAAGGTCGGGATTTCCCGGTTTATCTCGTTTCGTACCACGGGTGCCACGCTTTTCAGCTCCTGGCGGGTCTTTTCCACGTCGAAGCGGTCACCGAACCCGGTGGCGATAGCCGTTACCTTGATCACATCGCCCAGGTTCTCATCGATTACCAGACCGACGATAATATTGGCATCCTCATGCACCTTCTCGTGGATGATACGGCTTGCTGCATCGAACTCGTCCATGGTCATGGCACTGGAGCCGGAAATGTTCACCAGCACCCCTTTGGCCCCGGAAATGTCGATATCTTCCAGCAGCGGGCTGGAAATGGCCCGGGTAGCAGCGTCAACGGCGCGATTTTCACCGGAGCCCATACCGATCCCCATCATGGCCATACCGCGCTCGCTCATGATCGCCTTTACATCGGCAAAGTCGACGTTGATCAGACCAGAGGTAGTGATCAGGTCTGAAATGCCCTGCACAGCCTGGCGCAGCACGTCGTCGGAAGGCTTGAAGGCGTCGAGGATGGACATTGATTTACCGGCCAGTCCCAGCAAACGGTCGTTGGGAATGACGATCAGGGAGTCCACATGCTTCTTCAGCTCTTTGATCCCGTCTTCCCCTTTGGCTAGACGCTGGCGCCCTTCGCGACTGAAAGGCTTGGTGACGACTCCGACTGTAAGCGCCCCCACCTCCCTTGCCACTTCGGCAATGACAGGCGCTGCACCGGTACCGGTACCGCCCCCCATGCCGGCGGCAATGAAGATCATGTCTGCGCCCTTCAGGGATTCCAGCAGCTTTTCCCGATCCTCCAGGGCAGCTTCCCTCCCTACGGTGGGGTTGGCTCCGGCCCCGAGCCCTTTGGTCAGCTGGCCACCGATCTGGATTTTCAGCGGTGCCTTCGAGTTACGCAATGCTTGGGCATCGGTGTTGGCAACAATGAAGTCAACGCCCCCCACGTTGCTGTTGATCATGGTATTTACGGCGTTGCCGCCGCTTCCCCCTACCCCGATCACCTTGATTTTCGCCGTCTGGTCAATACTCTCGTCAAATTCGAACATCTCCCCCCCCTTTTTGCTGTGTTGTATGTTTAGACCTGCACATGAACTATATTCATCAGAAAAACTCGCTGAACCATTCCTTCATCCTGCCGCTCACTTTGCGGAAGATGCTTTCTTCGCTCTGGGCCGACGGAAATTCGTGGACCCCCACATTTTTGCTGCCGTATACCACGAGTCCAACGCCTGTGGCGTAGGCCGGCGAATTTACCACATCCACCAGACCGCCGATCCGCTGAGGCAGGCCCCTTCTCACCGGCAGGTTGAAAACCTGCTCGGCAAGCTCCGGCATCCCTTCCAGTATGGTGCTTCCACCGGTTATCACCACCCCGGAGGCAATCATGTCCTCATAACCTGACTTGACGATCTCCCGGTTGACCAGGGTGAAGATTTCCTCCACACGAGGCTCCAGAATTTCAGCCAAAAGCTGACGGGAAAGCACCCTTGGTTTCCTGCCGCCGACGCTCGGCACCTCGATGGTTTCATCCTTGCCCACCAGGGAGGCCAGACAACAACCGTACTTCTGCTTGATCTTTTCCGCCTCTGCCATTGGGGTTCTCAGGCCCACGGCGATATCGTTGGTCAGGTGGTTGCCGCCAAGGGAAAGTACGGAGGTATGCTTGATGGCGCCGTCGACAAAAATGGCAATGTCTGTTGTTCCCCCCCCCACATCGATGAGAGCTACTCCCAATTCTTTTTCATCGGCCGAAAGAACCGCCTCTGAAGAGGCAAGCTGCTCCAGCACAATATCCGCCACGTCCAAGCCGGCACGATTGCAGGATTTGATGATGTTCTGGGCGCTGGCGACGGCCCCGGTGACGATATGGACCTTGGCCTCCAGCCTGACGCCACTCATGCCCAGCGGCTCGCGAATGCCGTCCTGGTCGTCGATAATGAACTCCTGAGGGAGAATGTGGATCACTTCCCGGTCCATGGGGATGGCAATGGCCTTAGCCGCGTCGATGACCCTTTTTACATCTTCGGCGCAAACCTCGCGATTCTTGATGGCAATCACACCCTGGGAGTTGAACCCCTTGATGTGCCCGCCGGCAATACCGGCATAGACAGATTTTATCTCACAGCCGGCCATGAGCTCGGCTTCCTCCACCGCTTTCCTGATGGAAGCCACCGTGCTCTCGATATTGATCACGACACCCTTTCGCAGACCCCGCGAGGGACTGGTACCAATGCCGACGATGTCTATCCCCTCTTCGGTAAGGTTGCCGACAATGGCACAGATCTTGGTGGTGCCGATATCCAGCCCTACAATGAGATTATCCCTTCTTGCCGACATACACCCCCCCTTTAAACCTTTTTCACTATGATCTTATCGCTGTAATCGAGATCAATATATTCCAGAACAGATATCTGGGTTTGCAGTTCCTTATATATCCTGGCAAGACGATCCAGTTTCCGGCTGTAATCGCCACTCCCCAGTTTTACAGGCACACCTGCCGCTGCGGTGAACAATGTAACGCCGTATCCCTTATCGTAATGAATCTCTGAAACTTCATCCAGTTTGAAGTCGGCGCGGGACTTGAGATGTGCAATCAACTCCAGTACCTCCTTGAGCGCCCCTTTCGATCCGGCCGGATCCCTGGCAATGTCTTCTTCACTGATACCGGTAATGACCGGGTAATCCAGCTGGTCCCCCTCGGTAAGCGGCTTGAAAACATCACCATTGGCATCCAGATAATAGAGGTACCCCATGTTGATCACCGCCACCGGCTGGCGCTCCGCTATCTGCATGGAGAGGGTATTGGGCAGGTAGCGCCTGACCTCTACCCGTGAAACCCAGGGGTTTTTTCCGATCTGTTCGCCGATGCTGCGCAGCCTGAGGCCGAACATCCCGTCCCCCTCCCTTACCCCAGCCAGGTCGATGATTTCCTGGCGCTTGAGGGTCTTCAGCTCGCTAACCTCGATCCGCTCCAGCTTGAAAAAGGTCGTGCCGGCAATGATCCGGTAGATGCCATATCCTGCACATCCAACCGCGGAAATCAGTGCTGCTCCCCCCACTACCTTGGCTGTTTTTTTAAGGATGCCTCGATAGTTAATCGGCTTGCACGTCTTGGGCGGCTTTTTCAGCCGGTTTTGCGTAACCGGCCGTGGTTTTTTTTTATGAAGATCGCGCATGGTCACGTCAGTCGATGGTTTATATTTATTGTGCTATTTTTAATGTGGCGGCAGAAATCAGCCTCTCCACCAGCTCCCCGAACTCTATTCCCGAACCGCGGGCTATCTCCGGCAGCAGGCTGAGGTCGGTCATGCCGGGCAATGTGTTGACCTCAAGGATGTAACAAAGCCCCTCGGTTGTTACCAGGAAGTCCACCCTGCTGTATCCGCTGCAGCCCAGGGCACGGTGACCTTCTTCCCCCGCGCGCAGTACCTTTTCATATAAATCGGCAGGAAGTCTTGCCGGCAGGATATGCTCGGCCATACCCGGTGAGTATTTTGCTTCAAAGTCGTAAAATTCCTTTTTCGGCACAATCTCAATGGCACCCAGGGCCTTGTCTTCCAATATTCCCACCTGGACTTCGGCTCCCTTGATGAACTGCTCGATGAGTATTTCCCGGTCGTATTTGAAGGCATCCTGCATTGCAGCCTCAAGTTCCGATTCCTGCCTGACAATGCTGACGCCGACCGAAGAACCCTCCTGGGATGGCTTTACCACCACCGGGAACGGGAAGGTAAAGGTTTTGGCATCGAATACTTCGCCCCGGCAAACCACCCGGTAAGGGGCAACGGTCAGCCCTGCTGCCTGGAAGGCCTGTTTGGCAAATATCTTGTTCATGGCCAGAGCACTGGCCAAAACACCGGAGCCGGTATAGGGGATGGCCATCAATTCCAGCAGGCCCTGTATAGCGCCATCTTCACCATATCGGCCATGGAGCGCGATAAAGGCGGCATTAATGCCTTCCGCTACGATCTTAGTTGCCACGTTGCGGTCAACGTCAATGCCTACTGCATTGTAGCCGAGCCCGACAAGCGCTTTCAACACGGCTGCGCCGCTCTTCAGGGAAACCTCGCGCTCTGCCGAAAATCCTCCCATCAATACGCCGATTTTTTTGTTATCTGAACTGGTCATGGCCACCTATCCTCACGACTTATTTCTGCTCATATTCATCCAGGATGCGCACTTCCTCCTGGAGCAAAATCCCGCTCCGTTCAAGGACCTTTTGTTTGATCATTCCAGCCAGGGTGATGAAATCTGCAGCACTCGCCCCACCCCTGTTGACGAGAAAGTTGGTGTGGATCTCGGAAACCTGGGCTCCTCCCACCTGGAAGCCTCTGAAACCTGCCTCGTCTATCAAACGCCATGCCTGTTGGCCTTCCGGGTTTTTGAAAAATGAACCGGCATTGGGATAACCTATCTTCTGACTTTCCAGGCGATGGCGGCGATAGCTTTCCAGCTTTTCCCCAATAGCCTCCGCCTTCCCTTCGCTCAGGCTGAAAACAGCTGCCACAACAATCTCTCCCGGCTCCAGCTCAAGGTACCTGTAGCCGAAGTTCCTTTTCCTGCCTTCATTTTCAAAGATCCGGCCATCCCTCATAGTTATCAGGGTCTCAACCTGCTCCATCGTCGACTGGCCGTGGGCTCCGGCATTTACGCTGAGCGCACCGCCTATGGTTCCCGGAATGCAGCTGAGAAATTCCAAGCCGGTAAGCTCCTTGCCCGTGGCGTAATTCACCAGCTGCTGATTGGTAGCCCCTGCCTCTGCACGGATCCGGCCACGGGAGGGACTCTCCATGCCGTTCAGTTCCTTGAGGGATATAGCGACCCCCCTGAAGCCCCCGTCACCGACCAGCACGTTGAAACCACCGCCGATGATGAAATATGGCAGAGACAAGCTCCGCACAACCTTGATAAGTTCTTCCAGATCGGCCAGATCGGCCGGAATGGCAAAGTAGTCGGCCGGCCCCCCCACCTTCAATGAGGTGTGCCCCGCCAGGGGCTCATTCACCAGCACCTTGCCCCGTACGGCGGTACAGAGACGTGCAAGCGTATCCACTGTCAAGGAGCTTCCCTGAGCTTTTCCACCAGCTGTTCGCCGGCCTGGAGAATGTTGCCTGCACCGAGGGTGAGGACTATATCCCCTTCCTTGACGATGCTTAAAAGATGGTCGCAGACCTTGTTACGATCGGCAACGAAGGTCACCTCTCGCTGACCATGGCGTTTGATCCTTGCAGACAGTGCTTCCGCCGTAACCCCTTCGATGGGTTGTTCTCCGGCAGGATAGATATCGGTCAGAATCAGAATGTCGGCATCGTAAAAAGCCTTGACGAATTCTTCGAACAGCTCCTTGGTGCGTGTGTAACGGTGTGGCTGGAACACCACCACCAGGCGCCGGTCCCAGCCCCCCTTTGCAGCCGCCAGGGTTGCCTTGATCTCAGTGGGATGGTGTCCGTAATCATCCACAACCATGATGCCGTTCACTTCCCCCTTGACCTGAAAGCGGCGTCCCACTCCGCCGAAGCTTTTGAAGCCGGCCTGAATATCTTCGAAGCGCATATCCAGCTCAGTGGCAACGGCAATGGTCGCCAAGGCGTTAAGTACGTTGTGGGCACCGGGCATGTTGAAACTTATTTCCCCCAGCTTCTGTCCCTTATAATGGGCGACGAAGGAGGTGGTGAAGCCTTCATGACGGATCTCGGTGGCGCGAAAATCTGCCTGGGCCGTCAACCCATAGGTGGTGAACCGCTTCTTCACCAGGGGAATAATGTCGGCAACGTTGCCGTTATCCAGGCAGAGCACGGCAAGGCCATAGAAGGGAATCTTGTTGATAAACTCAACGAAGGTATCCTTGATCTCCTCGATACCGCTGTAAAAATCCAGATGGTCCGCATCGATATTGGTTACTACGGCTATGGTCGGGGAAAGCTTGAGAAAGGAGCCGTCAGATTCGTCGGCTTCGGCTACAAGGAATTTCCCTTGGCCAAGACGGGCGTTGGTGCCGATGGAATTCAGCCTGCCGCCGATGACAATGGTCGGATCGATTCCACCTGTTGCCAGAATGGTTGCCACCATTGAGGTAGTGGTCGTTTTGCCGTGGGTGCCGGCAATGGCAATGCCGTACTTCATTCGCATCAGTTCGGCAAGCATTTCTGCTCGTGGTATCACCGGGATCAGCCGCTCTCTAGCCTCGATCACCTCTGGATTATCGTCGTGGACGGCGCTGGAAATGACCACGACATCGGCACGCTCAACATTACTGCCGGTGTGACCCAGGTGGATTTCCCCCCCCAGCTGCTCCAGGCGTTCCGTGATCTCCGACTTTCTCAGGTCGGAACCGGACACCTTGTATCCCAGGTTGAGCAGCACCTCGGCGATGCCGCTCATGCCGATGCCGCCGATACCGACAAAATGGATTCTCTCTATTTTTCCGTACACAAGGGCTCCTGTTTTCCGGTCATCTCGTCCACTATCACTTGGGCGGCGTCAAGTTGACCGAATTTACGGATGTTTGCCGCCGTTTTTTCAACAAGTTCCGGCTCCTGCATCAGCCTGATAATCTGCCCGGCCAGGGTGTCCCCCGTCAGCTCACGCTCAAGAATCATGAAGCCTGCATCCTCTTTGAGCAGGGCCTCTGCATTCCGCCGCTGGTGATCATCGGCCGCATAGGGATAGGGGATAAAAATACAGGCCTTGCCGCTCACCGCCACTTCGGCAAGGGTCGTTGCGCCGGCCCGGCAGACGATAAAATCAGCAGCTGCGTACGCCGCAGCCATGTTGTCGATGAAAGGAGTAACCTCTGCATTGAAGCCTGCCGCCCCATAAGCTTTTTTCATTTCCCCATGGTCCTTCTCCCCGGTCTGATGGGTTATGAGGAGATGCTCCTTTACCTTTGCCAGGTGGGGCAAGGCTTCGACCATGGCGGTGTTGATCCGGTGCGCGCCGGCGCTGCCGCCAAAAACCAGCAGTCTCAGGCTGCCACCCTTCGGCTCTGTTTTCCCCTGTTGCACATTCCACAAAATTTCTTTACGTAGCGGGTTTCCCGTCAGCATCGTCCTGTCTTCCGGAAAAAATTTCCTTGATTCCTCGATGGAGATGAAGACCTTGTCGGCGATCCGTGCCAGCACCTTGTTGGTTAGGCCTGGTATGGCATTCTGTTCGTGGATGAAGCGCCTGATCTGCAAGCCGCGGGCAGAAAGCACCACCGGGGCCGATGCATAACCACCTACGCCGAGCACCACATCCGGCCGGAACTCCTTGAGGATCTTTCGCGACTGGGAGTAACCGTAAAGGAGCAGTGCTGCACTCTTCACCTTGGTAAGGGGGCTTTGCCCCTTGATTCCGCTGGCGGAAATGCACTCCAGCCGGTAGCCCAGCTTTGGCAGCAGCCTTGCTTCAATTCCCCTTTCGGTGCCGATGAAGAGCACCTCGTTGGCGCTGTTTCTCGCCAGGAATTCTTCGGCAACGGCAATACCGGGGAAAAGATGCCCCCCCGTCCCGCCCCCGGCAACGATCAGTCTCATGACAGCCCCCTTGCCTTAGACGAGACATTGAGCAACAGGCCAACGGCAAAAAGGCTGATAATCAACGAACTACCCCCGTAACTGATGAATGGCAACGCCAGCCCCTTTGTCGGCAGCAGGCCGGTCACCACCCCCATGTTGATGAATGCTTCAAGGCCTACCAGCACAGCGATGCCGAATGCGAGGTACCGCCCGAAGCTGTCTTCTGCGCCGATTGCTACCCTGATGCTACGCTGAAGCAGAACCAGAAACATGGCCGCAATGACCATGACGCCGATAAAACCGAGTTCCTCACCAACCACTGAAAGAATAAAGTCGGTGTGGGCCTCGGGCAGATAGAACAGCTTCTGCTTTCCTTCGCCAAGTCCCTGCCCCAAAATTCCCCCCGTGCCGAAAGCGATCCAGGACTGTATTATCTGGAAGCCGGAGTTGGTGGGGTCCTGCCAGGGATCGAGAAAGGCGGTGATGCGCCGCATCCGGTATGCTTCGGTCACCACCAGATAACAGGCAAAGGGAGCCGCCAGCACTCCCATGCCGAATATATACCGGGGTCGTGTCCCGGCTGCAAACAGCATGGCGAGGGCAACGGCACCCATGGTCAGTGCAGCTCCCATGTCATGCTGCTTCAAGAGTATCGCCAGCAGGACGGCCAGAATGACCATGTACGGCAGAAAGCCGGCCATGAACTCCTTCAGCTTCTCCTGCTTTTTGTCCAGAGAATAAGCCATGTAAATTATCAGCGCCACCTTGGCCATTTCGGAAGGCTGAAAGTTGAAGCCCGGCAAGCGGATCCATCTTGATGCACCCTTTGCCGTACCGCCGATACCAGGGATGAATACCAGAATGAGCAGCCCCAGGCAGGCCAGCAGCAGAGGTACGGCAAAGCGACGCCAATGATGGTAGTCGACCTGCATGGCAAAGGCCATGGCGCCGAACCCCAGGATGGCATAGAGCCCCTGCCGCTTCAAAAAGTAAAAACCATCGCTGTATTTCTTTGCCGCCATCACCGAGGAAGCGGAATAGACCATGACGATTCCGAAGCAGGTGAGCATTACCACCAGCAGCAAAATGATCATGTCGTATCCCTCAAGCCTCTTCATCGGCAATCTCCACCGGCAAGGGCCCGCACCGCAGCATTGAACCGCTCAGCGCGCTCTGCATAATCTTTGAACATGTCGAAGCTGGAACAGGCCGGAGAAAAAAGAACAACCTCCCCAGCCTTGGCCAACCTATGTGCTATTGCCACTGCATCTTCCAGGGTGGCTGCCTTGTGTGTATCGGTAAGGTTTCCCAGCTCTGCTTCGATCCTTTCCTTGGCCTCACCAATGAGGATAAGGTGCTTTACCCTCTCCCGCACCAGATCTGCCAGGGGCGCATATGATCCCCCTTTGTCCTTTCCGCCGGCGATAAGGGTAATACCTTTGTCGAAGCTCTCAAGGGACTTGACTACGCTCCCCACGTTGGTTCCTTTGCTGTCCTCATAGTAGGCAACTCCGCCTACTTCACGTATAAATTCCATCCGGTGACGCAGACCTTTAAAGGACTCTACCGCGCGCCCAGCTTTGATCGGGTCGGCCCCGGACAAAAGGGTGCTGGCCAGTGCCGCCATGATATTCTCTATATTGTGAACCCCTTTCAGTTTGAAGGCGGCCGTATCAAAGCGCAGCTCGCTCCCTTGCCATCGGTATACGATAATGCCTTTGCTGCAGAAAATGCCTTCTGCCAACTCCTTCCGCTGGCTGAAAGGGAAAACCCTTGATTTAACAGTCGCGGCACAGGCTGCCACCAATGGATCATCCACATTAAGAACAGCGAAATCATCGACTGTCTGGTTTTCAAAGATGCGGAGTTTCGCATCGATGTAATCCTGGTAGCTGGCATACCGGTCCAGGTGGTCCTCAGTGATATTTAGCAGCACTGCTACCTTGGGCCTGAAGCGTTGAATTCCTTCCAACTGAAATGAGCTCAGTTCTACTACCACCTGCGCCACATCATTGCCAGACGTGACCAACTCAATCAGGGGATTGCCTATATTGCCGCCGACAAAGGTCTCAACGCCGCAAGCCTTGAATATCTCCCCTGCCAGGGTTGTTGTCGTCGTCTTGCCGTTGGTGCCAGTAATGGCAACCATGGGAGCCTTGATGAATGCAGCGGCCAGCTCTATTTCGCTGATCACGACCCTCCGCTGTGCCTTCGCCATAAGCAGCGGAGAAATGTCCATGGGGACACCCGGACTGACGACGATGAGATCGGACATGAGGAATGTATGCTTGTCATGACGGCCCAGCTCAAGGTTCAGGTCAAGATCCTCCAACTGCAAGAGATAATCAGCAAGCTCCGACTCTTCCTTCATATCGGTAACGGTGACCTTTGCTCCGCGGGAGGCCAGGAATCTTGCCACTGCCACGCCGGTTCTGGCCAGACCAACCACCAGTATTTTCTTACCTTTGATTTCCATAACCTGTTCCCCTGCCGCCATTACTGGCGCAGAAATCTGTCAGCGCATCTTCAAAGTTGAAATTGCCACCAGCGCCAGAATAAAGGTGATAATCCAGAAACGCACTATTATCTTGGGCTCTGCAACCCCCTTCAGCTCAAAGTGGTGATGAATAGGGGCCATGCGGAAAATCCTCTTGCCGCGGTACTTATAGGAGCCTACCTGAAATATTACAGATAGTGCTTCGGTGACAAAAACGCCACCGACAATTACCAGCAGGATCTCCTGCTTGGTGATGACCGCCAACGTTCCCAGCCCTCCCCCAAGGGAAAGGGACCCCACATCCCCCATGAAGACCTCTGCCGGATATGAGTTGTACCAGAGGAAACCCAGACCAGCCCCGACCATGGCGCCGCAAAGCACGGCAAGTTCTCCCGACCCCGGCACGTATGGGATCTGCAGATAACCAGACAGCCTGGCGTTACCGGCAATATAGGTAAACAGCAGATAAGTAGCCGCATTGATGGAAACCGGACCGATGGCCAAGCCATCCAGGCCGTCAGTCAGGTTCACGGCATTACTGGCACCGACGATCACCAGAGTGATGAACGGGATGAACAATATTCCCAGGTCAGGGTGAAGCCTTTTAAAGAATGGGAAGAAAAGTTCCTTGGAAAAGCCGGGCATGACGAAGAGAAATATCCCCACTCCAGTGGCCAGAAGAATCTGCCAGAACATTTTCTGCCGCGGAGAAAGCCCTTTCGGGTTCTTCTCCACCACCTTCTTATAGTCGTCGAAGAAACCGATCACACCGTAGCCACCGATGATGAACAGGGTCAGCCAGACGAAGGCATTGGTCAGATCCGCCCAAAGAAGGGTCGGTATGATGATGGCCGCCAATATCAACACCCCCCCCATGGTGGGGGTTCCCTGTTTTTTCAGGTGGGATTCGGGACCGTCGGTGCGGATTACCTGGCGGGCCTGCAGCTTCTCCAGCTTTCGTATCAGCCATGGTCCCAGGATAAACGCCACCACCAGCGCCGTAATCATGGCATAGATGGTTCTGAAGGTCAGATATTTGAAGACATTGAATAGTCTGTAATCGGAGGCCAAGGGATAGAGCAGATGATAAAGCATCAGGCTACTCCTTTCTTTTCATCGGCAAGGGAAAAACCGTTGCGGATCGCCTCGGCGACTTTGTCCATATGCATACCTCGTGAGCCCTTGACCAGGATATTATCGCCTTTCGTCACCTTCCGGCGCAGGTCCTCGACAATCTCCCCATGACTTCCGGCAACATAGATATGATCTGCGCCCATGCCGCCATCAACAGCACCGGCGGCAACCGTCTCTGCGTATTCTCCCATCACATACAACCGCTCCACGCATGTTGCAGCAAGAAGCCCCACTTCCCGGTGGGCAGCGGGCGCTCCGCTACCCAGTTCCAGCATGTCGCCAAGCACAGCTATGGCCCTGTTCTGCTGGCGGATGTCCTTCAAGGTCACCAACGCAGCCGCGATGGATGCAGGATTGGCATTATAACTGTCATCAATAAGCACGATGTCACCCACCTGCTCCACGTGAAAGCGCTTGTCATATGGGGTGAATTCCTCCAGCCCGGCGCGTATGGTCTGATGATCCAGCCCGATGGCATGGGCAGCAGCTGCTGCAGCCAGTGCATTATAGATATTGTGCTGACCGAAGGCCCTCATCTTCACGGGTATCTCGCCGTCGGGCAGGCGAAGGGTAAAACGGACCCCTTCCAGGCCAAGCGTTTTGATCCCTTCCGAACTAACCTCCGCCCCGCGAAGACCGAAGGAAAGCCTGCTAACACCTGCAGCAGTGGGCAAACGCGAGATCAGGGGGTCATCGGCGTTATATACAGCTACGCCTCCCGTTTTCAGCCTCTGAAACAGTTCCCCCTTGGCCTTTGCCACAGCCTCCACACTGCCCATGCTTGCCAGGTGGGCAGTAAAGGCGTTGGTGATTATGCCAACCCCGGGTTCTGCTATCTCCGCCAGACGGTCGATCTCCCCCGGTTCACTCATCCCCATTTCAAGCACCGCCCAGCGGTCGCGGCCAGTCATACGCAGGAGCATGAGCGGCAGCCCGATCAGGTTGTTGAGATTGCCGCTGGTTTTCAGGCCCGGACCAGTCTGGCCGAGAATAGTGGCCAGCATTTCCTTGGTGGTCGTCTTGCCGTTGCTGCCGGTTATACCAATCAGGGGAATGCTGAATTTCCTCCGGTAGCCGGCAGCAAGATCACCAAGCGCCCTGAGAGTTTCGGTAACTGCAATGTAGGAGGCATTTTCGGCGGGAGCTCTTGCAGCGAGCGAATCCGCAGCCACAAGAAATGTCCTGACCCCCTTCGCCAGAGCGGTCTCAATGAACTCATGGCCATCGAAGCGATCCCCCTTCAAGGCTACGAAGAGTTGCCCGGCAACCACACTGCGTGAGTCCGTCGACACACCGGACACCATCTTGCCGCCACTGCCGATCAGTGTCCCGCCAGTAGCCTGGATTATTTCGTCAATGGAGAGCATTTGCGCCTTTCCTGCTACTGGTTTTGGCCGGCTTTTTCCCGGCAGGCCTGAGCAGCCACTTCCCGATCGTCGAAATGGAATTTTTCTTTGCCGATGATCTGATAGTCCTCATGTCCCTTGCCCGCCAGCAGTACTATGTCTCCCGGCCGCGCCGCCTTGACCGCCAGCCTGATGGCATCCTGTCGCTGTTCTATGCTGACAAAACCCTTCTCCTGGAAGATGGCTGCCTCATAGGATGAATATTCGCAGATACCGAGACGGACAATCCCTTCCCGAACCTGGGCCATGATCTCCGCTGGATTTTCCGTGCGAGGATTGTCCGAGGTAATGATGCTCAGATCGCTGTAGCGTCCGGCAATCTCGCCCATGATCGGCCGTTTGCCCTTGTCACGGTCGCCACCACAGCCAAAGAGGGTGATGATTCTGCCCTTCTTCAACTCCGTCATGGTCAGCAAAACATTTTCTAGGGCATCGCCGGTATGGGCATAATCCACAAGTACCGTCACCCCCAGAGCATTCTCCACCCTCTCCAGTCTGCCCGGAACCTGACCATGATGCTCAAGCCCTTCCTTGATGGATTCGAGCGGCAATCCCAGAGCAACACCCGCACCCGCCGCAGCCATGATATTATACAAATTGAAGCGGCCGACAAGCATTGACCGAAGCTCGATCCGACCTTTTGGGGTAGCCAGAGTGCAGCTGATGCCGCTGACGGAAAACTCCACATTCTCGGCATTGATGTCCGCGCTTTTCTCAATGCCGTAGGTCACCACAGGGCATGCGGCCGCCTGGGCTATGCGCCGGCCGTATTCGTCATCGGTGTTAATCACCGCATGCCGCTCGGGCTTTTTCTCATCCGGGACCAGGAGCTCGGAAAAAAGACGTGTTTTGCTCTGCAGATAGGATTCCATGTCCAGGTGATAGTCCAGGTGATCCCTGGTCAGGTTGGTGAAGACCCCCACATTGAAAGAGCAACCGTCGATTCGACGCTGCTGCAAGGCATGGGAGGAAACCTCCATGACGATCCCTTTTGCGCCTGCATCGACCAGCTTTCTCAGGGTCTGCTGCAGGTCCACCGACTCCGGAGTCGTGTTTGGGGCCGGGATGGACAGATCTCCAAAGCGATAATTGACGGTACCAAGCACGGCAGCCGGCAAACCGCCTTTTTCGAAGATGGATTCCAGCAGAAAGGTGGTTGTCGTTTTGCCGTTGGTGCCGGTAATACCGACAACAGGCAAACCTGCCGCGGGGTTGGCATAAAAAGCGGCAGCCATCAGCGACATCGCCAACCGCCCGTCAGCTACCCTCACCCAGGCAATATCGGCAGGAGTCCGGTCATCTTCGATGACCACTGCTACTGCCCCGGCCTTTACCGCTACCTCAATAAAGGCATAGCCGTCGCTTGCCACCCCTTTCAGGGCGAAGAACAAGCCGCCTGGCTGAACCTTTCGGGAATCGTAAAACAGTCCGGTTATATCAGGGTCGACATCGCCGACCATGTCAAGAACCGCGACAGATTTAACAAGTTGTGAAAGTCGCATGGGATACCCGTTGTTTTTTACTCAGGCTGAGGGAACAAATCTGACCCAGACCCGATCGTTTCCGCTGATAATACTGCCCGGCATCGGATTCTGCTCTACGGCGCGACCGCTCCCCTTGAGCGTCACGTTAAGGCCACGTTGCTGCATTACCTTCAGTGCCTGTCGCATGCTGAGGCCTCGGAAATTAGGCATTATGGCTCCTGCCGCCCCTGCGACAACGCCTCCGTCCACAACGGCGTCAACCGTTTCGACCGAAGGAGCTGATTTTACCTCTACCTGCTCTGCTTTTTTCTTCAACGCATGATCGGTTGGCACCTTCAGATAGCACAGGGACTGTTCGGCAATGGCGCTGAAGGCCGGTGCGGCTACAATTCCGCCATAAGAGCTTGTCTTAGGTTCATCAACCACTACCAGGATTGTCAGCCTCGGCTTTTCCAACGGCACGAAACCGACATAGGAAGCTGTTCTCTTGTCAGCCGAGTATCCTCGCGTCAGGTGGTCCACCTTTTGGGCAGTACCGGTTTTGCCGGCCGAACGATAACCATCCACAGCGGCATTGACCCCCGTTCCCCCTTCGGCAACCACTCCTTCCAGCATGCGGGCCACAGTTTTCGCCGTTTCTTCGGAGATGACCCGGCGTTTCACCTCCGGCGCAAAGCTCCGCACCACGTTGCCATTATCGTCGCTGATCTTTTCCACCAGGTATGGCTTCATCAGCAGGCCCCCGTTGGCTACCGCCGAAACTCCGGTAGCAATCTGGAGAGGAGTTGCGGTAACTCCTTGACCGAAGGAAATTGTGGCCAGATCGACGCCGAACCATTGGCTCTTGTTGCGCAGGGTGCCGCTCGATTCGCCAGGCAGATCGACGCCGGTCTTTTCGCCGAAACCGAAGCCGGTGAGGCCGGCATAGAGTTTATCATTGCCCAGTCTTGCGCCAATCTTGGCCGCTCCGATATTGCTAGAGTACTTGAGAATCTGCGCAATACTCAGATACCCGTACTTGTGGGTATCATGGATGGTCCTGCCGCCGATGCTGTAGCTGCCGTTTTCGCAGTTGAACCCGTCGCCGGGCCTGATCGCCTTTTGCTCCAATGCTGTTGCAGCCAGAAATATCTTGAAGGTCGAACCCGGCTCGAAACTGTCGGCTATGGACCTGTTGCGCAGCGCCTGCTGTGCATACTTGGAGAAGGTATTGGGGTTGAAATTGGGGTAGTTGGCCATAGCCAATATGCGACCTGTTGCAGGTTCCATAACCAGTGCAATCCCCGCCTTTGCCCCATTTGTCTCCACCGCCTTGATCAGTTCTTTTTCAGCTATATACTGGATATTCTTGTCCAGGGTCAGGGTAACATTCTGTCCCTTGGCTGGATTTTTAACCACGGTCCCCTTGCTATAGACCTCCCTGCCAAGGGCGTCACGCTCAGTCACCAGATAACCGGTACTGCCGAGAATGGTAGAATCGTACTTCAGCTCGATCCCTTCCAACCCTTCAGGATCCATCCCGGTAAAGCCGACCACATGGGCAGCAATCTCCGAATTCGGATAGAAACGCTTGCTCTCCTTGACAAAGCCTATGCCTTCCAACGCAAGTGCCTTGATTGCGGCAGCCTGATCAGGGGCCATCCGGCGCTGAAGCCAGACGAAATTCCTGCTGCCTTTCAGCTTTTTCTCCACCTGTTCGGCGGGCATGGACAATAGAGGCGCCAGTTTTGCCGCCGCATCGGGAATGTTTTCCACATTGCGCGGTTCTGCAAAACAGGAATCCATCTCGATAGAAAGCGCCAGAGGCGCATTGTTGCTGTCAAAAATCGCCCCTCGTACCGGCGTCAGCGGCACAATCCGCTGATGCTGCTTTTCCGCCAGCTTTACCAGGGATTCCTTTTTAACTACCTGCAGATAAAACGCTCTTGCTGCAATCAGAACGAAAATAGAGACAAAAACCGCACCTATGATGCGAATACGGATCCTTGTCCATCTTTCCTTCTTATCATTCATTTTATCACAATCACTTGCTGGTCGGTCGGCATCGCCATGCCGAGATCACCCTTGGCAAGAGCCTCGATCCGCGCGGGTGTCTTCAGTGAAGCAATTTCCACTTTCAATCTTTTATTTTCCTGCTGCATCTCCTGGAACAGGCGGTTTGTTGCAGAAATCTCAAGGTTAAGGTCGATGACTTTGACCCTGGACCAGACATGGAATACGGAAACAAGAGTCACCATCACCATCACTGCAACCAGATAGGGGAAGGAATTCCAGCGCGTATCGATGGCTGCGGCTGTATTTACCGGTGCAGCTACCTTGCTGAACGTTGCCTTGGTATGTTCCATTTCCCGTTACCTCCTGATTTTCTAAATCTTTTCGACGGCCCTGAGTCTGGCGCTTCGCGAGCGGGGATTCGAAGAAACTTCCACTTCATTTGCAACTACCGGCTTGCCGGTCAGGACCTTCACCTGTGGCAAATTGCCGCATACGCAACGAGGGATCTCCCGCGGGCATTTGCAACCTTGAGCAAGGGATCGGAAGGTTGTTTTGGCAATGCGATCTTCCAATGAATGGAACGATATCACCACTCCCCTTCCCCCTTTTTTCAAAAGTCTGACCCCACCTGACAGGCCTTTTTCCAGACTGGCAAGTTCGTCATTAACGGCAATGCGAAGCGCCTGAAAGGTCCGCGTTGCCGGATGAAGGCGCACTTCCCAGGCACCCTTGGGTACGGCGGCTTTAATCACGTCTACCAACTGTAAAGTGGTAGCTATGGGAGTCTCTTCACGCCTTTTGATTATGAAAGCTGCGATTCGTTTTGCCCATCGCTCTTCCCCGTATTCACGTATCACACGGCACAAATCTTCTTCAGATAGTGTATTGACCAGTTCCGCAGCCGTGGTCTCGGCACTCAGGTCCATACGCATGTCCAGCGGAGCGTCATGCTGAAAACTGAATCCCCGCTCGACTGTATCCAGCTGGTGAGACGAAACCCCCACATCCAGGAGAAAACCGTCAATCGCCTCTATCCCAATCTCTGCCAGCGCTTCTTCCAGAAAGGCAAAATTTCTTTTTACAAGAACCACCCTTTTGCCGAATGGTGCCAATCGTTCACCGGCAGACGCCAATGCCTGCCCATCCTGATCGAATCCGATGAGCAACCCATCGGGCGCGGAGGCTTCAAGTATCAGGCGGGCGTGCCCTGCCCCGCCAAGGGTACCGTCCACATATATCCCACCTGGTCGTGGTGCCAGATAGGCAATAACCTCTGCAGGGAGAACAGACACATGTTTAAAATCAGCCACCTAAAGCCCCAACTCAGCCAATACCGGCGAATCGATCGGGAAGTTCTCGATATCCTGCCTGAATACCTTCTCCCATTCGGCCTGGCTCCAGATCTCAGCTTTGTTCAACATGCCGACAAAGAGTATTTCCCGCTCCAGACAAGCGCTCTTGCGCAAGTGAGGGGGGACGAGGATCCGCCCCAGCTTGTCGGCAACACATTCAACGGCTGGCGCGACTATCCTTCTTTTCACGGATGCAAGTTCTGCAGAGGATAGCCCGAGACCGGTACCCACCTTTAGTTTTTCTTCCAGGGCAAGCCATTCGTTATAGGGATAGATGACGAGACCGGAGCTGTAGCCTCCGTCTCCCAGCCTGACCGGATTTGAGTTCGTCATGAAAAAGCGCTCATCACCGAACGAATCGACGAGCACCTCCCGGAATTTGGCAGGCAGACTGGTTCGCCCTTTAGCATCAATGCTTGTCTCGAAATTCCCTCTAAACATGTTCACCCTGGCACTTTTTACCACGCCTTACCACTTTTTACCACTTTACGGAGAAACTATACTAGCGGTCAAGATGGTTGTCAAGGCAAATTTAGGATGATTTTTTTCTATTTTTTCCGTTTTTTTAGGCAGTTAAGATCAGACGAAAAGGAAACATAAGAAAGCTCTTATTTTCCCGATCCTTGACAGGATTTTTGTCGCTGGAACTGCTGAACGAGATGCCGGTCCGGAGTTAAATGAAAGTGGGCTCGGGGATTTTGACCGGCACAGGTAGTAACAAGTGTCCCGTGCGGTTAGTCTCTGTAAAAATTTTGAGGGATTTTGGTTCCCGGCAAGGCGTGGCGACGCAGGCTTAGCAGGGCCTAAGTCGAGGAGCCGCAACACAGCCGGGGGCCAAAAGACTCGAAATTATCAGGAAAGAATTAGCCGCACGTGACACAAGCAGGAACACTGCAAGAAAAAACAATACAGGTGGGAACTACTCTGATAATGAATACTTCAAGGAATGCAAGACAGGCGGCATGACCACCATCGGCGCGGACAAGCCTTCTTTATTTTTCTTTTTTTCGGTCCATCAGCGATACGACCTTGGCTCCCCCTTTTTTCTCAGGATCTTTTCTTTCGGACTCTTCATTGCCATGGCGGGTGTCCGGTTCCGGTAAAATTACCTTTTCCAGCAGAACGGGGGTCCCCCCCATGGTAAAAGGTGCGCCATTTATCTGGCTTTCGTCCAGAATCCAGGTATAGATCTGTACCGGTATGGTCAGAACAAGCAACTTTACCTTCCACCATCCGGGCTTGGCATCGGGAGAAATGTCTTCCAGACGTGCATAAAATCCCGGCTTGTTGTCTATATGAACAAGGACCAGGTCGTTTACAGATGTCATAAAAAATCCTCCATGATATCACACTGCGTCATTGAAGCTCATAACCGATTTGCGCATTCTTTGATCAGGGAAGATTTGCTGCAGTTCCTGATATAGAAGCCGCAGTTCACGTTCCATCGAATAGAAAGAATCTTTATCCTGCCCGGTAAAATTGTCTTCCAGCAACTCGCAGACAAAGGTAATGCAGTTGAATGGTCGATATTCAGGTGACATGAGACAACTGTCGAGATTAAGGAAGAGGCAGCCATTGCCGCTAAAATTCGGCGTAAAAACGTCCTTTCCCGTCATCAGATACGCAGCCAGATCCACGGCAGAGAGGTGGTACTTGCCGCACCGGCAACATTTTCCACCACAGGCTGCGCAGATTGATGCGCCGGCAGATTTTTCCACAACAGCATGCATTGCCGATTTCAGGTCCAGCAGTTCCCGGATTGCAGATTTAGCCTGGGCAGTCACCGTAGCTGGCAGATTCTCCACTGTCCTGGTAATCTGCACCACTCCCTGCCGCCACAGCTCATAGTCGGTCATGGTATTGTCAGCATCTTCAGCGCATGCCGCCTCTTCCTGCAATGAGAACTCTCCATAAAGAAAATGGTCATTCGCACAACCCATGACCATTGACCGTTACCCCTGATGTTAAGCTGAATATTTGGCCGAAGCAGCCCATAAGCCGGGTTCTGTTCCTGCAACAGGTTTCCCTGAAGCAGGCGGCGGCCATTCATCTAGGACCGTCGTTACCGACGGCCTCAAGCAACCAACCCGGAAGCACGGACGGGCCGTCCTTGACGCTTCCCTATTTGGTCTTGCTCCTGACGGGGTTTACCTGGCATCCGACGTCACCGCCGGATCCGGTGAGCTCTTACCTCACCCTTTCACCCTTACCTGTCTTCGCACGCTTCCGACAGGCGGACTTCTCTCTGTGGCACTTTCCCTGGGGTTGCCCCCGCTGGACGTTATCCAGCGTCATGCCCTGTGGAGCCCGGACTTTCCTCCCCCCTTGCGGGCGGCGACCACCTGGTCTGCTTCGGCCAAAATCAAACTGCGTTTATTAGTTGTTATTCGGTTCCTGATGAAGAAGTAAAACTCTCTGGCAGTGGGGACAGGTAATGATTTCCTCGCCGCGAAACAGCAGGTTGTATACCTGGGGAGGCAGGTTCATATTGCAGCCAAGACAGCAACCATCCTTGGCTTCAACGACAGCAATCCCCTTACGTTGATCTCTCAGTTTTTGGTACCGCTTCACCATGGAAGCAGGGAGGCTTTTTACCGTTGCGTCTTTTGCTGCTATGCCGATGGCAATATCCGATTCCAGCTTATCCACCTTTGACTGCACCTCGCCCTGCTGTGCAGATATATTTGCTTCCAACGATTTGAGATTCTCCTCTTTCTCTGCTATCTGTGCCTGCAATTCTTCGAGTTGAGCAGTTTTCTGCAAAATCTGCTCTTCCAGTTCGGAAGTGAGCTTTTTGGCGCTGGAGATTTCCTTGGAAACTGCTTGATATTCCTTCTGGGTTTTTATTTCCTTTAAACGCGCTTCAGACCTGACAATATTTTCGGCTTCCGTAGCCAGATTCTCTTCCAGACTCTTCTTAGCTGTCTCCAACTCTTCAGCTTGACCGTTTTTCTCATCGATTGCATTGCGAGCAATGGTAACATTGTCTTCCAGAGCGGCTATTTCCCCAAGGAGGGCATCTTTCTCTCCATGCAGTACATCAATTTTAAGATCAATCCCCTGCAACTCTCCCAACAATTTCAAATTCTTCCGCAAAATCTGCCTCCCCATTACCTTTTATTTTCTAACACCAGAAGAGATCAAGCAAATGTAAATGGATCCGTCTCCCCTTTGTAAGCAACAACTTCAGACCCGTAGCCTTTTATTCTCAATGCATCACTTATTCGCTCGGTTATGCCGTCAACCATGAGGACTTCCGTAGCAAAATGACCGGCATCTATCAGGCCCAAGCCCAGAGCTTCGGCCTCTCGGGCCTCATGGTACTTTATATCGCCGGTAACCAGCACATCCGCCCCCTGGCGCAACGCAGCCTTGAATAAGAATGCTCCGCTTCCGCCACAAACGGCAACCTTTTTCACCTGGCGTCCGGAATCCCCCACATAGCGGATGCCGGCAGCTGCCAACTTATGCTTCACCATGGCGGCAAAGTCCCCCAATGAAACAGTCTCTTCAAGAACGCCGATCCGGCCCAGTCCACGGGTTTTACCCCTGTTGAGGAGAGGGTAAAGATCATAGGCAGGCTCTTCGTAAGGGTGTGCAGACACCATTGCGCTCACGGCCGCAGGTATATTCTCTTTGCTGACAAGCACCTCAATTCGGGTCTCTTCAGCCTGTTCACGGGTTCCGATACGGCCGAGAAAAGGCTGAGCGCCTTCCAGTGGAGTAAATGTCCCCATCCCGTGGGCACGAAAAGTACAGTCACGGTAATTGCCGAGGCTGACACCAAACTTGAACAGAGAATCAAGCACCTGCGTCTCGTGGTCCCGGGGCACGAAAACGCTCAGTTTAACCAATTCCTCTGCTCCTGCGACCTTCAGCGGTTCGCAACAAGTCATTTCAAGACGCATGGCCAGCAGGTCATTCAGACCGCCTTGGGCAATATCGTAATTTGTATGCAAAGAGATGATCGACAGGTTGTTTTTCAGGGAAAGTGAGACAATAGAGCCGGTGGGGTCATTAAGGGCAATCTTCTTGATGGGTGCGAAAAACAAGGGGTGGTGGGTAAGCAGAAGCTGGCTATGGGCAGCCACCGCAGCATCTACTGCTCCTCGGCTTGGATCAAGGGCCACCATGATTTTCTCTACTGTCGAAGCAGGGTCTCCCGTCTGAAGTCCTACATTATCCCAATCCTCAGCATAACTGAAGGGGGCAATTTTATTAATGATTCCAACTATGTCTGAAACTCGTGGAGTTTTCATCGCTCTCAAAAGAAAAAGAGTGCAACCTTTTGGTGTGCACTCTTTTTCTTTACATATTGATTATGCCTTCTTCTGACTAGGTGCTTTAAGGGCATCCCCACATCATCCTATTTTTTAGATGGTGGGCCCACCAGGACTCGAACCTGGGACCGACCGGTTATGAGCCGGTAGCTCTAGCCAACTGAGCTATAGGCCCGCAAAGCGAAGATTAATAATATGATACAGCTGAAACGGTGTCAAGAATTTTTTGGTTTTCCTCCAACAAGTTACATATTTTCCTCAATAGAGTTCATATTTTAAAAGCCTGCATTCAATCGGGCCATTGAATAGAACCACCCGCCTCGAAGCTTTTAACCCAACATATTTAGCCAGTTCCAGATTGCCCGTGAATAGATGCGCCACATATCCTTTGCAGCGTTGCTTCATGGTATCGCCAATCTCCTTGTACAAAACCTTCAGCTCCTCCTCCTCGCCAAGCCTCTGCCCATATGGAGGATTAAACAAAATTACCCCCGGACCGGATGGAGGAGCAAGAGACCTTATGTCAGTGTTCTGGAACTGGATCATGTCTCCCACGTCGGCTCTGATGGCATTACTGCAGGCAACCGCAATAGCCTTGGCTGAAATATCGCTGCCTATTATCGGCGCTGAAATCTTTTCCTCGACCACCTGCCGCGCCCCCCGCACCAGCTCCTTCCATTTATGCTGTTCGAATCCCGGCCAGCGCTGAAAGCCGAATCCTTCCCTCAGGAGCCCCGGCGCACACCGGCTCGCTTTTAAAGCAGCCTCAATGGGAATGGTTCCAGAGCCGCACATGGGATCAACCAGGATAGTATTTCCATCCCAGCCACTCAGTTCCAGAAGCCCGGCAGCCAGAGTCTCCCGTAGGGGCGCCACTGTTCTCTCCAACCTGTAACCACGCCTGTCCAGAGGGTCACCGGAAGTATCCAGACTCACTGTGCAGTGATTACGGAAGAGGTGAATATTCACCCGCAGGTCCGGGTTTTTCACATCCACATCAGGACGGCTTCCGCAATGATCGCGAATCTCATCGACTATTGCATCCTTAGCCTTGAGGGCCACAAAGCCGGAATGGGTCAACGTGGAATCTCGCAGGTTGCAGTCAACGGCGATGGTCATTCTCGGGTTGAGGAAATTGTTCCAGGATACCGCCCGCACTCCGTCATACAGGCTCTGTGGAGAATCGCAGACAAACTCGGCGACAACCATCAATACCCTGTTTGCAGTTCTCAGCCAGAGGTTCGCCCGGTAACAGTCAGACATTTCCCCGGAGAAACCTACCCCCCCGGTCTGCACGTGTATGCCCTTTATCCCCAGGGTCTTCAGTTCGTCGCCAAGGGCTTCTTCCAAACCTTTGGCAGTAGTGGCAAAAAAGCGTTGTTCCATTATGCTATAGCTCCTGCTCAGACAGGTAAGGCCGGCCGTATGGCAAGCCTTTCACCCAATACCATTACCTTAAAAGCAGCCATAAAGAAAGGGGGATAATTTTCATCCCCCTTCGCATTGCCCCTATTTTCATTCCGGGCAGGTTATTTCGCATCCCTCCCTTTGGCTTCAAGTACGTAGACAAAGAGATCTCTGCACATCTTAAGGCGCTTACCGTAGACTTTTCGTGGACTTTCTTCAAGGCCATCGATTATCGGCTGCAACTTCTCACAGCCTGCAATCAGCTCCTTCAACTCCTGGGATGACAGAGTCATGGCTACATCCGTTTTGGCGCATAGCCCCATGAGCTTCTCTTTCCATGCCTCTTCTCCAAAAGCAGCCGTAGTCAGACCGCCATTCAAATCAGCTGTAATTGAGAGGAACATAAGAAAGATTATCAAAAGACCTGCTGATATTTTAGCCATTTAACCTTCCCTCATTCCGGGGTGACATCTTCTGCAGTCGTCCATGGGGAATGCCACAGTGAGGTGGCATACGCCGCAGAATTCACCTCTTAGGATGTAAGACATGGAAAAAAATTTGGTTGTTTTCTTCTTGATGTTGAATATTTCCGGATGGCAGCTATCGCAATCAAGCCAAGCGGTGTGGGCCTTGTGGGGAAATATGGATGGCGGAATAATGCTCATTTCCGAATCAAGAACCAGCATCTTGTCGAACGAAATATCCTGGGATTTGGTCTTGACGTACTTGGCAGGAGAGAGGGTACCCTGTGAGAGGGACTCCACCCAGTTTATGCCATCGCCATATGAAGTACGGGCAAAGGGGAACTTGGAGAAGACATCGAACTTCCCCTGCGCATAGGCAATGTTGCCATTGTGGCACTTATCGCAGTTGCCGTTATGCCTGAAAGCGATCTTTCCGTTATGGCAGGCGCCGCAGTATTTACCTTTCCTGTTGGCAAGTTCGGTGATCTCCGTAGTGTTGGTTTTCATGTTGAAGCCAAGTTCGGAGTGGCAGACCCGGCACGTATACTTGAGCCTGTGTTGCCAATGGGAGAAACTCACCGATTTGACGTTGTTCGCTACGGATGCACGGTTGATGAGGATATTGCCATATTCCTCGGCAGGGGGAAGTTGCGGCAGATTGAAGAATGCCGCCTCTACTGCCGAAATCCACAGCCCCAGCAACAAAATAATTAACAACCCGATGAAATTTTTCATACGGGCTTGGCGTGACATCGCTGGCAATCTGTCTGGGGAAAAGCTACCGTATCGTGACAGACTCCACAATACTTGCCCTGAAACAAATCGACCATCGTGTATTTATCGGCACCCTTCTTCATGCCGATGAAAATCTCCGGATGGCAGACCTCACAACCATTCCAGATGGTGTGTTTTTTGTGTGAAAAAATAATATCTGGTATACCTTCTATTTTTGAACCTAAGGCAAAGTCCTTTTGTGTGGCAAGGGGTGCTTTTTTGATGGATACCCCCTCGATAAAATCCACTGGTTTTATCAATCCCAGCTGTTCCGCCTGTTCCCAGTTTATTCCATTTCCGTAGCGTTCCTTTGGCATTTTTTCGGCAAACTTCTCAAACTCTGCTTCCTTTTTCATGTTCGAGCCGGTCTGGTGGCATCGTTCACAGGTTTTAACCTCTTCTTTTGAAAACTCCTTTGAGCAGGCCTTGAAAACGACCCTCTCGCCATAGACCATCTTGCCGTTATGACATGTGCCACAAAAGTAACCGCGCATGTTGTCAGCGGCTTTCAGCTGGGTTTCCCCCGCCTTCATGGAGAAGCCTACATCCATATGACAAAGTCGGCAGGTGAACTTACTCCTGTGTATCCAGTGGTCGAATTGCACTGATTTCAGCCCTACCTTCTCGGAGTAGTTGTTCATCACCACTTTTCCGTATTCATAGGGAGGTTGCCTCTTCTTCTTCACCCCTACCTGGGCAAAAGCTAGCCCCGCCATGGCAACGAACAGTAATGTGACAATGAAAACCTTTTTCATGGTGCGCCCCCCGTACCGCCTTCAATAGTAGGGATAAATAATAGTAGACTAATAATGCAGTGTCAATGATGAATAATAACAGCTTTTAAATAAAATTGAATAATTGAATAAATATGCGAAATATGCAAAATGTCCGGTTCAGCCTTGCAATCAGCAGGATTTATGATAATCGTAAAGTCAATTGATTCAAAGGGGTGTCTGTGAACATACATGAATATCAGGCAAAGGAGATTCTAGGTTCCTTTGGCATTGCCGTGCCGCGTGGACGGGTTGCACTGACGTCCGACCAGGTGGAACGTGCTGCCAAGGAGATGGGAGGGAGATGTATCGTCAAGGCGCAGATCTATGCCGGAGGCAGGGGTAAAGCCGGTGGCGTCAAATTGGTCCACCATCCCGAACAGGCACAGGAACTGGCAAAGGATCTCTTCGGCAGAAAGCTGGTTACACCTCAGACCGGCCCTCAGGGTTTGAAAGTGCGTAGGATCCTCGTCGAAGAAGCCGTGGAAATCGCCCGCGAATTCTATCTTTCCATAACCCTTGATCGGGAAACCTCCCGATATTGTCTGATCGCTTCCGCCGAAGGAGGGGTCGAAATCGAAGAAGTTGCACAAAAATCACCGGAAAAGATACATATCCTCACCATTGACCCCTTCACCGGGCTGCGTCCTTACCAGGCGAGAAAAATAGCCCTTGCCTTGGGGCTCAAGGGCAGTATCTGCGAAGATTGCGTAGACCTCATCCTCAATCTCTACCGATGCTGCACTGAAAGAGACTGCTTTCTTGTAGAGATTAATCCTCTGGTCATTACCAAGGCCGGATGGCTGATGGCCATGGATGCAAAGGTCAATTTCGATGACAATTCGATGTTTCGCCACCGGGAATATCCCGACATGCAGGACTACTCCCAGCTTGACCCGTTGGAAATTACCGCCGGCAAATTCGATCTTTCATACATAAAATTGCAGGGGAACATAGGTTGCATGGTCAACGGCGCAGGGTTGGCCATGGCCACGCTGGATGTACTCAAGGAGTCGGGTGGCGAACCAGCCAACTTTCTCGATGTGGGGGGCGGCGCAACCAGGGAGAAGGTCACTGAGGCCTTCAAAATCATCCTTCAGGACGCAGACGTCAAAGGAGTGTTTGTCAATATCTTCGGCGGCATCATGCGCTGCGACATTATCGCCCAGGGAATCATCGAGGCCGCATCGGAAGTACACTGCGCGTTACCGATAGTGGTCAGAATGGATGGCAGCAAGGTGGAAGAGGGTAAAAAGCTCCTGATGCAGTCAGGACTCAATGTACAGATCGGCAATAATCTGGGGGATGGTGCAACCCGCATTGTTCAGATGCTGCAGGCAGGGCGCCCCAATTGACATACATGCTGCGCTAATGGTGGAGATAAACAATGTCAATCCTTTTGAATAAAGACTCAAAAATACTGGTCCAGGGGATAACGGGACGCAGCGGGCTGTTTCATACCCAGCAGTGCCGTGATTACGGCAGCAGGATCGTCGCTGGAGTCACTCCCGGTAAGGGAGGAATTCACATCGAAGGGATCCCGGTTTTCAATACCGTTGAAGAGGCGGTGCATTACACCCAGGCCAACGTCTCGATGATTTTCGTCCCGCCTCCGGCAGCGGCAGATGCAATTCTGGAAGCGGCCGATGCGGGGATGGATCTTGCCGTCTGCATCACCGAAGGAATACCGGTACGGGACATGGTCTTGGCCCGGCGGGTGCTGGAAAGCAAAAAAATGCGGCTGGTCGGCCCCAATTGTCCAGGGGTTATTACTCCAGATGAATGCAAGGTCGGTATCATGCCCGGGCACATCCACAAAAAAGGAAAAATCGGCGTTGTTTCCAGAAGCGGCACCCTGACCTATGAGGCGGTAAAGCAACTGACCGACGTGGGGCTCGGCCAGTCCACCTGTGTCGGAATCGGCGGAGACCCGATCATCGGCATGAAATTCATAGATGTCCTTCAACTGTTCAATGAAGATCCGGCTACCGATGGTGTTTTCATGATCGGCGAAATCGGCGGAGGCGCCGAAGAAGAAGCAGCTGAATGGATCAAAGAAAACATGAAGAAACCGGTGGCGGCATTCATTGCCGGCATAACCGCCCCACCTGGAAAACGGATGGGGCATGCAGGGGCCATCATCACCGGTGGCAAGGGGAGAGCGGAAGACAAGATTCAGGTTTTACGGGAATGCGGCGTCACTGTTTCCACCAGTCCGACTCAAATGGGGGAGACTATGCAGGCCGTCATGGGGGTAGGGAACGCCAAGGGGAAAAAAGCGTGAACAGAAAGCAGGCACCCGCCGCTACCGAAGCCTGTTTCAAACAGTGGCGATCAGATGTAGAGAAAAAAACCGTTGATGAAGTAGGCGATGCCGACAACTCCCACAGCTGATCCTATCAACCAGACATACTTCTTTTTCATCAAAGCGGCGACGGAAGAAAGCAGGATGGCAATCTGCAGGAATATCACGGCGAGCCCGAATGCCTGGGAATGTTTCTGTGCGTCATCACGGATTTTTTCAAACCGCTTTGCATCTTTCTGGATAGCAGTTTTTTCTTCCTCGTATTTGGCAATTTTTTTCGTGTAAGTCTCTATCTTCTGCCCATAGTCAGCGGCAAGGGTCAGGGGCATCCTGCCACTGTCAGCCTTAAGTTCCAGTTCCAGCTTTTCCTTCTGCATCTCATACAGGTATCCCTTGATGCTCTTCGACTGGTAAAAGGCCCATTGATCTGATGCCTGGGTCTGGCTCATCACCGAGCGGGTGGAAAACGCTCCGCCTTTAAAGGTGGAAAGTGTGGCGCAGACCGCCAGTATAATGGTGGTCAAGGCCAGGTAATTAAGCCACGGCTCCTTTTTGTCTTCTGCCACGACTACCTCCCAATCATGGTTAATATTGTTACAGCCCGCCGACGATCAGCCAGCCTTTCCCTTCCTTACGAAGGTGTAGAGACTCTTTACCTACCAGCTCCAACACTTGTCCCTTTCTGCCGATTTTCAAGCAATAAGTGCCGGATACAGTTGCGAGTTTGCCGTTCACTTCAATCGTGTAGCCGTCAGAACGGTAATCGACCTGCTCGAATGAGGCGAAGTTTGAGGCAAGCTCCCTTTTCTTGGTGGCAAGGTCCTGCCCTTGATCCTGATAGTGGGGAGAAATCAGGGAAAGATAAACATTGATATCTTTATTGCGAAATGCCTGCTGGCGTTGATTCATGACCGTCTGTATCGCCTGGCGGTCATCGTCTCCACCTGTGCAGCCGAAAAACAGCAGCACGGCCCAAAATATGAAAAGTGGTCTCAATAGTACTTTTCCATTACCTGCCTAGCCTCCTCCAGGTACCTACTGGATACATACTGTTTGGCAAGTCTGTTGAAAGCCTCCTTCCCCTTAGCCTTGTCACCGGACAGGAAATAGGCTTTGCCGATGTAAAACAGGACTTGGTCGGAATTCTCCACCTTCGGATACTTGGCAAGTGTTTCTTCAAGCCGCTTGATCGCTGCCTGGTATTTGCCTGATCGAAGGTAAAAGTGACCGACGTAGACCTCGTATTCAACCTGCTTGCCAATGCATTCATCGAGCTTCGCTTTTGCTTCAGGGACATATTCCGCCTTGGGGTAAAGTTTGATGAAGGAATCGAGGAATTTTACTGCATTCTTCACGGGGGTCTGGTCGGTATCGATACCGGTTATCTGGTTGTAGTAGCACAGCGCCAAGCGGTAGTATGCATAAGCGGCCTGATCATGATTGGGGTGAAGCTTGCGAAAATCATCATAGGCTGCGGCAGCCTCAATGTAGCTGCGATTCTCAAAATAAGCGTCGGCTATTTTAAGTTCGGCCATAGTGGTCAGCTCCGGCGAAGAGAAGCTTTCCTTCACCTTTTTCCACTCGGCAATGGCATCCTCATAGCGGCGAGAGGCATAGAAATCCTCTCCTTCCTTGAAATAGGTATCAGCCGTTTTTACCGTCTCGGAAGTACCGGCGCAACCTGTAATAAAAAGAACCAGACCGACAAGGAATTTTTTCATATTCATAAGTCCACCTGCAGAATTTTTTTGAAGAAATTAGTGTAAAATCCTCATGTTGTCAAATTCAAACTACCGGCACGGCTGTAAAAAAGGCGAAGGATAATCCCTCGCCTTTTTCTGTCATGCCTTTGATGAACGTTTGCGCCGGTTCGGATCCAGCTCTTTTTTGCGCAGCCTTATCGACTGGGGCGTTACCTCGACCAGCTCATCATCATCGATGAATTCCAGGGCCTGCTCCAGAGTAAGCAGACGTGGCGGCGTAAGTTTAATGGCATCGTCAGAGCCGGAGGCCCGGACGTTGGTCAATTTTTTACCCTTGCATGGATTGACATCCAGGTCGTTGTCCTTGGCGTGCTGGCCAATGATCATGCCGCCGTAAACCTCGACACCGGCTCCGATGAAAAGGACTCCTCTCGGCTGCAAGGCATCCAGCGAGTAGGCTGTTGTTTCTCCGAGTTCCATGGCTATCAACACCCCGTTTTTGCGTCCCGGAATGTCCCCCTTGTAGGGAGCGTAATCGTGGAAAGTATGGGTGACCACAGCCGTGCCCCTGGTTTCGGTCATAACCTCGCCGCGCAGTCCGATAAGACCTCGGGCCGGGATGATGAATTCAAGACGGATGGTATCGCCCATGGGATTCATGGCAACCATCTCCCCCTTCCTCGGTCCCATCTTCTCAATAATGGAACCCTGGTATTCGGAAGGAACATCGACAACCAGATACTCCATCGGCTCCAGTTTTTTGCCTTCCTCCTCACGGAAGATCACTTCTGGCTTCGATACAGCCATTTCGAAACCCTCGCGCCGCATGTTTTCTATGAGAATGGAAAGGTGCAGCTCGCCACGCCCCGAGACCTTGAAGGTATCCGGATTGGCGGTATCCTCAACCCGGAGGGACACGTTTGTACGCAGTTCCCGATCCAGACGCTCGCGAATATTGCGAGAAGTGACCATCTTTCCTTCCCGACCGGCAAAGGGGGAGTTGTTAACAATAAAGTTCATGGCAATGGTCGGTTCATCTATGGAGACATAGGGAAGGCCGATAGGATTATCCGCTGCCGCCAGGGTCTCGCCGATACCCACCTCGCTGAAACCGGCAACAGTAACGATATCACCAGTACATGCTGACGGGATATCCACCTGTTTCAGCCCCTCGTAACCCAGAAGTTTTGAAATCCTTCCCTTGACGACACTGCCGTCCCGTCTTACCAGGGCGATGTTTTCACCGGCAGTAACCTTGCCGTTGAAGATCTTGCCGGTGGCAATCCTGCCGATATAGTCATTGTAATCGATATTGGTAACCAGCATCTGAAAGGGAGCATTCTGGTCCCCTGTGGGGGGGCGGACGTTGGACTCGATAACGGCAAAGAGAGGTTCCATGCTGGAGGAAGCGGCATTCATATCCAGCATGGCATAGCCCAGCTTTGCACTGGTATAGACAATGGCGAAATCCAGCTGCTCATCGCTTGCATTCAGCTCGCAGAAGAGGTCGAACACCATGTCCACCACTTCTGCGGGGCGGGCTCCGGGCCGGTCCACTTTGTTGATGACCACGATCGGCTTGAGACCGAGATCCAGGGATTTCTTCAGGACAAACCTTGTCTGGGGCATGGGGCCGTCCAGGGCATCAACCAGGAGCAGCACCGAATCCACCATTTTCAGGACCCGTTCCACCTCGCCACCGAAGTCGGCATGGCCGGGGGTGTCGACGATGTTTATCTTGAAGCGTCCATGGTGCACGGAAAGGTTCTTGGAAAGAATAGTTATTCCCCGCTCCTTCTCCAGGTCGTTGGAATCCATTACCCTTTCCGTTATCTGTTCATTTTCGCGGAAAACGCCGGCATGCTTGAGCATGGCGTCAACCAGGGTAGTCTTGCCATGATCGACGTGGGCAATAATGGCGATGTTTCTGATCAGTTCCTGCATGGTTACAATACTCCTCTTTTCCTTTTGCAGCGTTTGCCACAGTTTATATGAGCCATAACAAAAGAAAAGACGGGCTTTGTAGCCCGCCTTTCAAACGGTCAATATGGCAGGTTTTACAGATAATTACAAGTTTATTTTCTGATAATCCGCCTTTTAACACCCATAGCCGCCATCTGTTGTTTCTGGATTGTGCCGATGCTTTCAAGATGGAACTGAAGCCACATATCGCCATAGGCCTTCATCTTCATTTTCTTGCCATCGTTAAGCAGCTGTAAATTCTGCTTTATTTTCTCATCGCCAGGCAGTTTCTTCAGTCCGCGCTCAAGCACTTCCTTTGCCTTGCCATTATCGCCGCCATCACTCAGACAATAGGCATAAAGGCTCCAGAGCAGAGATTCCTTCGGGCTTGCAACCACCGCCTTTTCGAAGGTATCCTTCATCTTGTCCCTTTTATTGCGCTTCATGTAGGTAACGGCGAGCATGCCCATGGTAACCCAGTTCTTGAAGAACCCTTTTTCCAGGTAAGGGAAGGCGTTGGAAAAATCCCGTTTCACATAGTAAACCATGCCGATGGTGGAATTGATCTGGCCGGTGACATAAATCTGCCACTTGCCGTACTTGAAGGCAGCCTTCAGTTCCCTCAGCCCCTTCTCGAAACGTTGTGCCTGGATGTCCTTCATTGCACCGGACATGATAGCTTCCAATTTCTTGGTAACAATGCGGGAGATAAGCAGGAACGAGCCGAGAAAAAAAGGCAACGCGATAAGAATAGAACCCCACCAGGGCAGGTGAAAAGCAAACTTCAGCAGTATGAAAACGATGATGGCGGTGCCGGCAGAGATCAGCAGGTTATACATCTTTTATATCCTTTCAGTAAATTAGGTCGTGTAATCAGCGGTGAATAATTAGCCATTATCCTCGGCACTCTCCATCCCACCCTTCTTTTCCATGTACTTGGCAACAATTATCCTCTTGCCGGGACGAAGTGCAACCTTTGTCCTGATGTTATTCCATGCGGAGAGAATACTGGCAGAGACGTTGAAGCGTCTGGCGAGAGAGGCAAGGGTATCCCCCTTCTTGACTGTGTAGTACTTGTTGAAGGTTTTTTCAGTTTTTGCAGTGACAGCCGGTTTCAATGATGCTTTTGCAGTAGACTCTGCAGCAGACGACATCATTATTGGAATGGTCAGAGTCCGGCCCTGCAGACGTCTATGCTTCCCCAGGTGGTTAAGCTCCTCCAGAGTAGATGTGGTCGTACCAAAGCGTTTGGCGATCGAGGCCAGAGTATCTCTTTTTTTTGCCCGGTAGCGAGTATACTCGATTTTCTCCGTAAATCTTTTGTCTGCCGGTATCGCTGCGTACCCGGCCTCGAAAACAGATTTTTTCCCCTTGGGTATTTTCAGTTGGTAGTCTGGATAATCAGGGGGAGTAGTCCAGCGTCTGAGCTCGGGATTAAGACCCTTGATGGTCTCATATGGTACATCACAGATTTTGGCAACCAACTCCAGATCGGTTCTTGAGGCTACGGTCACCGTATCGAATTCTATGGGGGGGAGATAAGCCACATCGGCAAACCCATATTTGGCAGGCTCCTTGGCTATAATTGCTGCAGCCAAAAGTTTCGGCACGTAATCCTTGGTCTCGCGCTTGAGATATGAGCCTTTTGACAATTCCCAGAAATCCCGGCTGTTATACCTGCTGATAGCGCGTATGATCTTGTTTTCGCCGGCATTGTATCCCGCAGCTGCCAGATACCAGTCATTATTGAACAGGGCATACAGTTCCTTGAGATAAAGTGCAGCAGCGACAGTGGATTTCAAAGGGTCACGCCGCTCATCGATCCAAGAATTGATGCGAAGGGAATACCGTTTGCCTGTGCCGGACATGAATTGCCATGGCCCTACAGCTGCAGCAACGGAATAGGCATGGGGGTAAAAACCACTCTCGATCATGGCAAGATAAACTAGGTCTTCAGGAAGCCCTTTTTCTTTCAGCACCTTGCGCATCATTGGGATGAAGCGCTCGGACCGGGAAAGCCATTTTGAAAAGGATTTTCTGCCGCCGGTTTGAAAATAGCGAACAAAGTATTCCACCTTGTTGTTGAAGGTCAGGGGAAGGTCCGATTCGGGTAGGTCCTCATCCGGCAGTTTGAGTTCGAATCCCTCTTCCACCTGTTTGGTAAGGGCGGCTTCGAGGGAGAATATTTCTGAAGGGGACAGTTCCACGCCCTCTATGATGCGCGTTTCACCTGACAAGGCCGCGACACGATCCAGTGGCTGAACTGCATCCATTGCGCCGAGTCTGGCCAATTCGGGTATGGATACAGCCTGATCGTGGGCTATCATTTCCTGCAGTAAATGTGGTTGCTCCGCAGCAAGAGATACCTCTGCAGAAAGCAGTATCATTGCCACAACCAGTAGCTTTTTCATTGAACATCCTTCCACAAAAAATTGACGGATAAAAGCAATGGAAGCCGTTTATGGCAGAAGTTTGAAAGGTGAAAGACTAGATGAAAAACGCTGTTTTGTCAATGTGAAAGGGGTTTATTACATATGCAGGCGGGAACCGGGTGTCAATGCAAGGCAAATGGCAGATGCTAACGGCATGAATAAAAAAGCCCCCTTTCGTAATATAGGGGGCCTTGTGGGAACGCCCGCCACCGAAGCTGGCGGGCTAACTAGGGCAACCTTCTTTGCAGCGGGTTACCGGGCGAAGCATATAGATTGTTGTCCACATAGATCAGTTGGTCTCCTTTCGCTGTAATTTTCTTTCCCTCATCTTTTCTTGATGATGTCTTAATAATAATCCTGAGCCCTAACGATGTCAACCACGACGGGCATTAAATATATTTATTTGAATTTCTTTATTATCTTTACCAGGGTTCCTTCTACAACATCCAGGGCTCCTTCAGGACAGAGTTCACGGCAACAGAAGCAGCGGATGCAGGCATGGTAATCAAAGCTCAATCTCCCCTCTTTTATGTCGATTGCATGGGGTGGGCAGGCATCTTTGCAGACGCCGCAAAGCCTGCATCTCTCTTCCACCAAACAGGGGCGTGAGGTAAGGTAATGGCGCAGACGGTTCTTCAGGAACTGGGGAAGGCCAAACTGCACATCGGAAATATGGGGCAGTCGAAAACCAGGTACACAAGCCTCTTCAAGTGGTAAACCGGTAGTTTCGATCTCCGACCGGTCGGCGCCATCAACACCGAGGCTGGCAGCGGCCCTTTGAATATAGAGCAGTTTTTTGGGGATACCGGCAATCTCAGCGGCTACCACATCCACCGCCACCGCATTTTCCCCAGCCAAAAGCAGTCCCACATGGCGCGGATCGCCACTGCCCGGGCCATCACCCTCCATGGCAGCGACAGCATCGACTATATTCAGATCCGGCTTGCGCAACAGATAAAGTTCCACCAGCATTCGGGCAAACAGGTCCCGATCCGCGCCGGCCTTCAGGTGCCAACCGGCTTTGCCCGCCCCGACTACAGCCCCAAAGAGGTTTTTTACCGCACAGGTCATGGTCATCATTTCGTGGGTCTTCAATTTCGGCAGATTGATAACCCTATCTGCTTCCAGGTACGGACGAGCCAGAGCGAACCGTTTGAAGGTGCCCTTTCCTGCAACCTCCACGGGCTCGGAAAAGTCGGCAATCTCCGCGCCGCTCTCTTCAATCACTTGCAGCAAGCCTGTTTTTTCAGCCACTCTCTTCTGGCTGCCGACGCCAGGCGAGTCTCCGACCAATGGCAAGCCTCCCGCCTGTTGCACCAGCTCGATAGCCGCCCGCAGTACTTCAGGATGTGTGGTCACTGCAGCATCCGGAGTTTTGGCCGAGAGCATATTCGGCTTCAGCAGGACCTTCTCCCCCGGTTGAACGAAAGCCTCCATTCCACCTAATGGCTTCAGGAGCCTGGCCATACCCTCCTTAACGACAGCCCGCTCGTAGCTGTCGACTCTTTCTATGCCGACCAGTTTCATGGTCTCACCCGCCACAGTTAAAAGTTGAAAAAAAACCGATCATTGTTTAACTTCATAGCATGAAAAAGCTGATTGATCAATTTTGCCGATACCTTGCCATTGAAAGAAATGTCTCTCCCCACACCGTCGCCGGCTACCGCAGTGATCTGACCTTTTTTCTGTCATTCCTCGATCGTGAAAAAGTCCAGGCCGATGTGGGCAGTATCAGTCACCTGCTGATCAGGCGCTATATTGCCGGACTTTACAAGGACCACCAGAAAAGCTCAATCGGCCGCCAGCTTGCCGCCATTCGCGCACTCTTCAAATATCTGCTGCGTCAGGGTCTTGTCTCCAAAAACCCGGCGGAACTGGTCAGCACCCCGAAAAAAGAAAAGAAAATACCTTACCACCTTACCATCGATGAAGTGACCACCCTTGTTGAGGCACCACAGCAGGAAGACCTCCTTTCACTCCGTGATCGTGCCATCCTGGAATTACTTTATTCATGCGGTATAAGGGTCTCCGAGCTTACTGCGCTTAATGTGGGTGAGGTGGAGATGAATGAGCGACTTATAAGGGTTTGCGGCAAGGGGAACAAGGAACGAATAGTCCCCATTGGCAGAAAAGCCCTTGAGGCATTGGCGGACTACCTCTCAGCAAGGAATACCCCCCCTGAAGAAGCGCCACTGATCTTGAATGCCCGTGGCACGCGCCTTACAAGCCGGAGCGTTGCCAGGATCGTCGATAGATATATAGTCAAAATTGCTACCATGAAAAAGATCTCACCACACACCCTGCGTCACACCTTTGCCACCCACATGCTGGAAGGGGGCGCCGACCTGCGGGCCATCCAGGAGCTTCTCGGCCATGCATCCCTTTCCACCACGCAAAAGTATACACATGTTAGTATAGACCGGCTCATGGAAGTTTATGACAAAGCCCACCCTAAAGCGCGCAAGAAATAACAGGATGATTTTGATATAAAGAAGGGCATATTAATGTTGAATGCCCATCCCTTTACAAGCAAAACCAGGGACGGTACAATCGATCTGGGAGAAATGAATGACGCTGAACCAACATCTTGCCATTACCGGTGTCGCTGCAGCCGCCTTGCTTCCCTTCTGGTCAAACGCGGAAATTGCTATCTTCTGTACCGGTAGCATTCTGATCGATGTCGACCATTATCTCTGCTATATCCAGCGCACCAAACGTTACAGTATATCCGGGATGTTCAGGTATTTCGAGGAACTGTGGAAGATTGAACACGATATACCCTACTACGGTTTGTGCCTGTTCCACACCTTCGATTTCTTCTTCCTTGTCGCCACCCTCGCTTTTTTCTACCCCATCTTTATCCCGTTTCTATCAGGGCTTTTGTTCCACTTCGGGGTCGACCTTTTCGATCTGTTTCGCAAGAAGATACCCTTCATCCGCGCCTATTTTCTGGTTGAGCACCTTGTAAGACGACGGCAGAAGGGGTATCCCTTCTTTTGAAAAAATGTCCAACTGCTGCCACAGGAGGGATTTATGAGAAAAGAGATGGAAGAGTTTTTCAAAGCAGAAGCATTCGGGGTGGTCGGTGCATCAACTGACCGCAGTAAATATGGAAATCGAGTCTTACGTTGCTATCAGGAGCACGGTCTGAATGTCATACCAGTGAACCCAAAGGAAAAGCAGGTCGAAGGGAAGGAATGCGTAAGTTCCGTTTCAGAGCTGCCTGCTGAGGTGACCAGTATCTCGATCATCACCCCTCCGGCAGTGACGGAAAAGGTTGTGGAAGAGGCGGCCCGGAAGGGGATCAAAAACATCTGGATGCAGCCGGGAGCTGAGAGCCAGTCAGCCATCGCCTATTGCCGCGACCGCGGCATCAATGTCATCGGTGATGGCAGCTGCATCCTGATTGCGCTGGGATTCAGCGACCATTAGCAAGAGTCAGAGATTGAACACTGCCACCTCCTTTTGCAGCAACTCCGTGTTTGACCCCATATTCGAGACCCCCTTGTCGACGACCTTGGTCTCCTCCAGCACCGCTCGAGTAGAGGTGCTTATGCTATGCACCATCCTTTTGATGCGCAAACTGCCGCTGGTCTGCTCGATACACGCCTCCCTGATGGCGCTGCTGGACTCCGACACCCGCCTTGTCATATGGCTGATCATATCGCCTACCCTTGCCTGTTCTTTCATGGACAGCATAACCTCCGAAGAAAACGCCCTCACCCGCCCGACCTCGCCGTAGATCAGCTCGCTCACCTTGCGCTGCTCGAAGGTGGTCCCAGCGATGGAATTTGCCATGGCCGTCACATGCTCCATGGCATTGCGGATCTGATCACTGCCGAGAGCCTGTTCCCTGGTTGCCCGCGCTATTTCTGCCAGTTGCACCGCCGTGCGCTCGACACCCTGGACAATTTTGCCCAGTGCGCCCCGTGCCTGCAGTGAAAGCGTCTCACCTGCCTTGATACTCTCTTCGGCAAGGGCTATTGCGTCCACAGCCCTGTTGGTCTCACTTTGAACACCATTGATTGCCTCGGCAATCTCCCGTGTCGACATGGTTGTCCTTTCGGCAAGCTGCTTGATCTCGGCAGCAACGACGCCGAATCCCTTGCCGTGTTCCCCGGTTTGGGCGGCAATGATCGAGGCATTAAGAGCAAGCAGATTGGTCTGTCGTGCGATCTCGTCGATGACCGTGACGATGGAGCCGATACTCTCGGCCTTGACTGAAAGTGCATCGATGGCGTCGGCAGCAACCCGAGAAGCCTCGGTAATGCCGTTAATGCCGGCTATTGTTTCCTCTACTGCTTTTCTGCCGATCTCTGCGTCATTTCTCACTTCACCTGAAATGGCTGCGCTTTCCTTTGCATAAGCCTCTATTTGTCGTATGGAAGCATCAAATTCAAAGACCGATGATGCCGTCGTCACCGAGGTATCGGTCAGGGCCTGGACCCCTGTATCGATGTTTCTGATTGAATCGGTCATTTGCGTAATGGAAATACCGATGCCGTCAACGGATGCAGCAAGGCTTTCCATGTTGCCGGCTACAGATTCGATGCTCGCTGCAAGCTCGGTTACCGCCGATGAACTCTCCGCGGCCAGGCTGGTAAGTCCGTCCACATCGGTAGCTACCTTGTCGGTCAGTTCGTGGATGTGGGCTGAAGCTTCTGATACTTCAGCAACATCCGCCGTCTGCTGCTCTGCAGACATGACCATCTTCCGCGAAGCGCCTGCTATCTCTTCAGCAGAGATAGTAAGCTCACCGACAGTCAGGGTAACTCTGCCGATCATGGAGCGTAGACCGTTCACCATTGAATTGAGAGAACTGCCGAGGGTGCCCGTTTCATCTTCACGGTTGATGTTAAGGGTCCTGGTCAGGTCCCCCGACGCCACTGCAGCTGCGAAAGTACATCCCTGGCCGATGGAACGCTTTATCCCTCTGCCCACCGACCAGGCAAGGATGACCAACAGCAGGGAAGCAATCAGGGAAGCCGCCAGAATGAAGTTGTGCAGATCCTTAACCTTGGCTTGGAAGGCGTCCACATAGAGACCGCTGCCGATAATCCAGCCCCAGGGTTCATAGAGCTTGACGTAGGAAATCTTGGGCGAAGGCTCGGTTTCATTGGGTTTGGGCCACATGTAATCAACAAAACCCTCCCCCTTCGTTTCACAAACCCTGGCAAACTCCTTGAAGAGATGCTTGCCATTGGGATCCTTGTAGTCGGTGAGGTCCGTACCATCGAGCTCGGGTTTGGTAGGGTGCATGATCATCCGCGGGGACAGGTCGTTGATCCAGAAATATTCCTTGCCCGCATAGCGCAACTCCTTGATCCTGGAAACCACCTCTTTCTGCGCTTCCTCCACGGAAATATTCCGCTGCGACACTGCCAGAGCCCCCTGGGCTACCTGCTGATAGGCAACCTCTACCACACTCTGTACCTTGAGTTTTTCCTGTTCCATCAGCCAGGCTTCTATTCGGGGAACGATGACCAGCTTGGTGCCAAGAACTATCAACAAAAGGCTTAGAACTGGAATAGACATGATCTTCAGCAGTATGGGCCAATTGCGATACCGTTTGATTTTCATAGACAGATCCATTTTAATCTCAAAAAAATGATAGTAGTTAACCGCTTATTTCCAAGCGACTTGGGTTTATAACACAAATTTAAAATCATGATTACATAAATTTTGCACATAAAAACCAATGTCTCTGAAAACAGGAGTACCTTGACAACTGCCACCCCGTTGTTAGAGTTTACCAATAAAGGAGCTCATTCAGCAAATAAAGAGAGGAATCAATGGAAAAGGGAATAGTGAAGTGGTTTAATGAAAGTAAGGGTTTCGGCTTCATTTCCAGAGATACTGGTGAGGATGTCTTTGTGCATTTTTCGGCCATCAGCGGCGAAGGTTTCAAGACCCTCAACGAAGGGGATGCGGTGACCTTTGACGTGGTCAAGGGGCCGAAGGGACCACAGGCGGCAAATGTAAAAAGGGCTGGTTAGGCAAGGCCTCCCGACTGGGACTATTTCTCTCGACTGCCTCTAATCTCGATCCCTTCTTCCTTGAGATCGATAAATCCATCCTTGTAAAGGCTGCCGACAGCTTTTTTAAAGGTCTTCTTACTCATCTTCAACACTTCTGCTATGACATCCGGAGAACTTTTATCTGTCAGGGGCAGAAAACCACCGGTCGTCGCCAAAGTTTTCAGGATTCTATCCCGACTGGTATCGAGGCCTTGAATACCGCTTTTCTTCAAAGTGACGTCGATTTTTTTGTCGTCCCTGACTTTTTTCACGTACCCCTTCAGCCTGCTCCCTATTCCTGGCCGGCCGTACAACTCGTTCTTGAACAACAGCCCGGAATAAATGCCGTTTATGATTACCTTGGCTCCCAGATCGGTAAACTGGTAAATGACAAGGTCGACCTCTTCGCCCTGCTCCAGTACTATCCGTTCATTATCCAAAAACCTGTCGATGCGCGCCGATGCCGAAACCCGTTCCGACTTGTCCAGGTACAGCCTGACCAGATGCCTTTCTCCTCTTCTCATGGGGACATTTTGCTCGGCAAAGGGCACGAGAATGTCTTTATCCAGCCCCCAATCGAGGAAGGCCCCAATGGCACCGGCTTCCTTCACTGTCAGCAGAGCAAATTCTCCAACCTGCGCCCGAGCTCTCTGTGTCGTAGCAATCAGCCTGTCTTCGGAATCGAGATAAATGAAAACCCGCAGCCGGTCCCCCTGTTGCAAACCAGCAGGAACATATCTCCGCGGCAGCAGTATCTCCCCCAACTCTGACTGCAGGTAGGCCCCCTGTGGGCTCAGCTTTTTCACCTCTAGCTCATTGTATCTGCCGATTTCAAGCATTGGCTTCAGTCCTCACTTTTTATCCTTATTCATTTCCGATGACGTCTCTGCCAAAGCAAGGCGGACTGCTTCATCATAGGTGGTCAGATCCATCGGTACAAGCTCTCTTATCTTGTGATCCCGGCAGATCACCTCGTTTTTCAAACCTTCGATCAAGGGCATCGAAATGGACGGCTTAACCGGCGTAATCAGTCCGACCCAATATGAGGAAAGACGCGGTGTCAGAAATGGGACAGGAACAATGAAATTTATACGCCCGCTGATGCGCGCAAAACGCTCCATCATTTCCCGGTAGCTCAATATTTCCGGTCCGCCGATATCAAAAACCTGACCAGCAGTGTCCTCGCCCCTGAGACAACCGACAAGATATCTGACCACATCATTGACAGCTATTGGTTGACACCTGGTGGATACCCAGCGCGGCGTTATCATCACCGGCAGCCTGTCAACGAGAAACCGGATCATTTCGTATGAGGCGCCACCGGCACCGATAATCACTGCAGCACGAAGAACGGTGGTGCTGAACCGGCCACGTCTCAGTATATTAGCCACCTCCAGCCGGCTTGCCAGATGCTCGCTGAGATTCGCCGTTACTTCTCCAAGTCCGCCCAGGTAAATAACTCTGCGAACGTGGGCATTATCTGCCGCAACAGAAAAATTCCCGGCAGCATTCCTGTCCCTCTCTTCGAATCCTGCCCTCTTTCCTGCCATGGAATGAACCAGATAAAAAGCGGTATCGATCCCCTTCATGGCCTCAGGCACAGTCGAAACTTCCAGCAGATCCCCCTCCACCTGCTGCGCCTGTGCAGGAAGCGCGCTACTCTTTTTCCTCACCAGGCAACGCACCCTGAAGCCGTCCTGCAAGAGGGCGTTGACCAGTCTGCCGCCGATAAAGCCGGTGGCCCCAGTGACAAGTACCGTTCCTTCTCCCGGTTCCATACTGCCTCCAGCCAATTGGACTCATAGGCAGTTTTACACAGATTCTCCCAAAAGCAACAATTCCTTGCATGGCAAGGGGCACAGCAGGGACAAAAGGTGATAAACTGTCTAAATTGCCAGCTCGGAGGGAAGCTTTGCCAATCAGAGATGATGAAAAACTGGAGGTGTGGTCACAGCAGGTTCTGCTGCCCGATGCCTCAGTATATTCAAAACAATGGTTACAGATAGAGCATGAAGTATTAAAATTGCCGGAGTTCCCCCCTGAACTCCTTGACCTTTATTTGAGCCATATCAGGCGATGCACCTTGACTCTTATCAGGCCAGCGAAGGTCAACGGGGGCATACATTTCCGCCTGTTGGGGTCCAGCCTCAGCCTGCTCAGCTTCTCTCCCCCTGTAATACATGGGGATCCGGAGTCATACGAAGTAACTCTCTGCCTCTCTGGCGGTTTTCTAGTCCAACAAGGAGAATGTGAGCGGGGCAGGTTTCGTCTTACGGCAAAAGGATTTGGCGGCGATGTCACCGTAAGTGTCGAATTAAGCGACTACTGTCCGCTCCTCCTGGGAAGCAGCAGGCCTTCCCGGTTGAGGAAAGTCTCTTACAGGCTGACCCAGGCCTATATCCACAAGGTGGTAACTATCAGGTTCCTTGCCGGCCTTTATCGCAAGCTGACCGGCCGCAGTCTGCCGGTGAAGGTGAGAACGCAGTCCCTGAATGGTGGGGAAGAAATCTGAGCCAGCTCCACCTCAAGCAGCCTCGGCTCGTGATTTTGCAAGATAGTAGGAATAATCTCCCTCGTAGACCCTCATCTCACCATGATCAACCTCAAAAACACGATTTACCAGCAACCTGAGAAAATGCCGGTCGTGGCTGACCAGTACTACTGTGCCGGTGAAGCTCTGCAGCGCTTCCAGCAGAATCTCACGGGATCTGATATCCAGATGGTTGGTAGGTTCATCAAGAATGAGGAAGTTCACTGGCCTGGCCAGCAGCGTTGCCAGCACCACCCGGCTTTTCTCTCCCCCGGACAGGTTGCCTACCTTTTTATCCACTGCATCCCCCTGAAAGAGAAATGCGCCAAGGAGGTTCCTGATGACGCCGATGTTGGCAAGAGGCATGGCATCCTGCATCGTCTCGAACACCGTCTTTCTTGCATCGAGAAGCTCCATGGCATGCTGACTGAAGTATCCCACCTCCACATTGGCACCCAAGGCGACGCTGCCGGTCGTCGGTTCGGTCTGTCCGGCAAGCATCTTCAAAAAAGTCGATTTGCCGGCACCGTTAACCCCGACCACCGCCACCTTGTTCTGCCTGCGAATGATACCCGAGACGCCGCCGAACACTGATTTTTCCATGCCGTCCGGGGTCAGCCAGCACTTCCCCAGCCGGTCCATTGCGGCCACATCGTCACCGCTTCTCGGCGGCTCATTGAACTGAAAGCGCACCGTTTTTTCCTCAGGTGGTATCTCGATCCGATCAATCTTCTCCAGTTTTTTCACCCGGGACTGAACCTGGGCAGCATGTGAGGCACGGGCAGCAAAACGGGAAATAAATTCCTCTTCCTTGGCCAGCATCTCCTGCTGCCGCTTATGGCTTGCCAGGAGCTGCTCATGGCGAACAGCGCGCTCCCGCTCGTAAAAATCGTAATTACCGCCATAGGTGGTGACGGTTTTGTTGGCCACCTCTACGATACGGCTGACGATGCGGTTCATGAAGTCACGGTCGTGGCTGGTCATGAGCAGAGCCCCCTTGAACTCCGTTGCCAGCCATTCCTCTAGCCAGACGATGGATTCCACATCCAGATGGTTGGTCGGCTCATCCAGAAGAAGTACATCAGGATTCAGGGTCAGGATCTTCGCCAGTGCGATGCGCATTTTCCAGCCACCGCTGAAGGATTCCACTGAATGGTTGAACCGGTCCGGACCTATCCCGAGCCCGGTCAGCACCGCCTGGGCGCGAGAATCCAGATCATAGCCTCCCTTGTGTTCGAATTCTTCCATGGCAATGCCGTACCGTTCAAGCAGTTCAGCCATTTCATCGTCCGCCATCGGCAGACACATGGCTTCCTCCATCTTTTTAAGCTCGGCTGCCAGTTGAACCGTATCCCCGGCGCCGGCCATGACCTCCGCCAGGGCGGAACGCCCTGCCATATCCCCCACATCCTGGGAGAAGTAGCCGATGATGGTATTCTTTGCCAGGGTAATCTCCCCCGCATCCACCTCCTCTTCGCCGGTAATGATGCGGAAGATGCTGGTTTTGCCCGCACCGTTAGGGCCCACCAGGCCGGTGCGGCTGCCAGGCAGAATCTGGAACGAAGCGTCGCGGAAGAGCAGCTGTGAACCGTGCTGTTTTGTGATGCTAGACAGGTGAATCATCTTCTCTCTCCATCTTTACTCTTATTGTTTTGGATCAATACAAGTGAAGCAGTTCATTAGTAGCGGATGACATAAAAAAAGCCTGCATCGGCAGGCCTTTTATCATTCAGCCAAATTCAAAGGTTCAAGGTTTCGATCCTTTTTCATTCACCAGTTTCAGGATCGAGTCTGTAACATCCTGGACGTCAACGCCACTGGCTAAATAAAGAACATCCTTCTTGACACATATGGCAGTGAATCCGTTAGCTTTGCCATAGGCGTCCACTGCCTGTTCAAGGTCAAGAAAGAGCTTGCGGGAAACTTCCTCCTGCAGATCCTGCATCTCCTTTTCCGCTTTCTGCACATATTTCTGGAAATCATTAACCTTTTTGTCGAACTCTTTGGCCTTGGCTGCCCGCTGTTCGGGGCTCATGGTGGCCAGTTTTGCCTGAATGGCATTCTTCTGCTTCTCAAGCTGTTTCTGTTTTGCAGCTATCTGTCCTTTGTATTTATCGGCCTTGGCCTCGAATTTGGCCTTGGCCGCCCTCCCCTGGCTGGAATCGTTACCGATTTTAACCATATCCACGTAGCCGAACTTTATCGCCCGCTCCGCCTTTGTCTCTCCGGTTGGCGCCGGCTCGACGATTACAGCCGGAGCCGCCGTCTGTGCAGCAGGTATATCAGCCGGACCGGCTGTCGATACCGGGCCTTCGGCATGGGAAAGGTAAGGAAAGGCAAAAAGAATGAGCATAACTGCGGCGCTTCTGCAAATAGTGAGCATGCGGACTCCATTTCTTTGGTGGTGGTTTCAAGCAGCAGCAAGGATAGCCGGTTTGCGCCAAATTGGCAAATAAAGAAGTGTGGGGTGAATTTCAGGCTAAGTTTTACGCCATAAACGCCGAATAGTTCAACAGTATACTCTGTGCGTTTTGCTGTATCGAGGGGTAAAAATGGCGGAAACCATTCTTTTTGTCGATGATGAGAAGGTCTATCTTGACTACACGCGCGGGCTCTTCGAAAACAGGGGACTCACTGTTCTGACAGCCAGTTCGGGGATTGAAGCGCTGCAGATTGTCAACCAGAATATAATTGCCGTTGTTGTGGCCGACAACCAGATGCCCGGCATGAACGGACTTGAGCTGCTGGCAAAGATCAAGGAGATTTCACCACATACGGTGAAGATCATGATGACCGGCAGCGCCGACTTGGCCACAACCCTTTCCGCAATCAACAATGGTGAAGTTTTCCGCTTTGTCGTCAAACCATGGAAAGACACGGAGATGGTCAAGGCTGTAAAGGACGGTATCCGCAGATTTCGCATCTTGCAATCCCTGAAGAGAGAGGACGAATTCGTCCTCCATTCCCTGGCGCAGACCATCGAGCTGAAAGATGCCTGTACCAAAGGGCACTGCGACCGTGTGGCCACCATTGCCATGCAGATCGCGATAAAACTAGGTGTGAGCGAGAACAAACAGGAAGAAATCAAATTCGGCAGCTGGCTCCACGACTGCGGCAAGATCGGCGTTCCGGAGGCGGTACTGAATGCCCCCCGCCAACTGACAGAGGAGGAATTCGAGCTGGTAAAGAATCACTCGGTCTGGGGATGCACCGTGGTTCGCAAGGCAAACCTTTCTGAGGCCGTACAGAACATCGTCCTCTATCATCATGAACGCTATGACGGGCGTGGCTATCCTTCAGGCTTGCAGGGAAACGATATCCCGTTGGAAGCCCGGATCGTGGCTGTCGCAGACGTCTACGATGCGCTCTCCGTGGACCGGCCATACCGCAGCAAACTTTCCCGGGAGCAGATCATTGAAACAATCGACGGCATGCGCGGCACTTATCTCGATCCGGAGATCGTCGATGCGTTGTTTGCCGTCATCGATTCCTGAACGACTCCGGCAGCTTCTACAACACAGACATTAAAGATGAAGGGATTATTCCAGGCAACCGGGAAATTGCCGGATAAATAAAAGTGTCTTTCGCCAAACATTTTAGTTGAAGGGCCAGGTTGCCGAGACTTCGTCCGTTTGTTCAGTCGCCGTAGCAGCTCGGTCATTCATTCCCGAAGCCACGCCAACAAAAAAAGCCCCGCGGAGAAAATCCGCGGGGCCTGCATTGCATTACATGAATTCAATGATCTCTACTCGCAGAGGTCGACCTTCACATCCCAGTTCTTGATCTTCATGGTGCCGTTGCGCTCCAGGTTGAGGTGCATTTTGAAGGCGCGGTCCCACAACTGGGGCTCATGCCCCACCTTGCGCTTCAGACAATCAGCTGTGGCAATGCTGAGGTACTCGGTGAGGATCGGCTTGTAATCCGGGTGGGCACACTTCTCGATGATCCGCTTGGCGCGGTCTTTCGGAGCCATACCACGAAGGTCTGCCAGACCCTGCTCGGTAACGACGCAGTCCAGGTCATGCTCGGTGTGGTCGATGTGCGAGCAATGCGGAACTACGCAGGAGATGCCGTTCGGGTCAGTCTTGGAAGGACGGCTCGATGGAGTATGCATGATCTTGAGGAAGCCATTGCGGAGGAAGTCGCCGGAACCGCCGAGGCCGTTGATCATCCTGGTACCGCCAACAAGGGTAGAGTTAGCATGGGCATAGATGTCGATTTCGACCGGAGTATTCATGGCGATGCACCCGAGGCGACGGATCGGCTCAGGAGCGTTGGAGATGGAAAGCGGACGCAGGGTGATCTTGTCGAAGTACTTGTCCCAGTTCTCGAAGAAGCGGGGGAAACCCGGGGTCTCGGAAAGGGACAGGGAGCAGGATGAAGCGGCATCAAGCTTGCCCGAGTCGAACAGGTCGAGCATGGTGTCCTGAAGTACTTCGGTATAGACGGTCAGGTTGGAGAAAGGACCCTTTGCCAGGCCGCCGATGACGGCATTGGCAATGGAACCGACGCCGGACTGGAGCGGCAGCAGGTTTTTCGGCAGTCTGCCCATTTTCACTTCATGGCTGAAGAAGTCGATGATGTGGTTGGCAATGGCCTCGGAGGTATCATCCTGCTCGGCAAAGGCACGCCCTTTGTCACGCCGCTTCGATTCGACAACGGCTATGATCTTGCTCGGATCGCAGGGGCAGTAGGTGGTCCCGATACGGCTGCCGGCCTTGGTGATATTGAAAACTTCACGATTAGGCGGGGTCTTGCAGGAGATAATGTCATGGATTCCCTCGAAAGAAGGCTCACCGGTATTTACCTCGACGATGATCTTGTCACAAACCATAAGTATCTCGGGAATGACACCGCATGACGTGGTGGGAACCAGGCCGCCATCCTCGGTTATGGCCGAAACCTCGATTATGGCGAGGTCCAGCTTTCCGGACTCGGTATCCTTGGTGTAGAAGCCGTAGCCAAGGTCCTGGGCGAAAAGGGAAAGGTGTTTGTCCCCCATGCGGATGCGACCTTCATTGATGCCTGCAGCAATATTCTTACCGGTCTGATAAGGCCAGCGGCGGTCGATCATATCGTTGATGGCCCAGCGGTCTTCGGTCTCGGCACCAACAGAGGCGCCAATGAAAAGGTTGAATTTCAACTTGCCCTGCAGGTTGTTCTTTTCAACATGCTCGGCAAGAGCGATGGGGACCTCTTTGGGATAACCGGCAGGGGTAAAGCCGGACCAACCCAAGTTCATACCGTTTTTGAAAAACTGGATTGTGTCCTCAGCCTTCATGACCTTGTTCATGAGGGATTTACAACGGACGCGGTCTTGCAGGGTGCCGTACTCAGACATTTTCTTCCTCCTGTTTTGTTTTGATGTTTACAAACAAGATCAGCAAAGATCTTTTGTAATAAGAACGACATTGAAATCTGATTATTCAGACCGCTAAAGACAGTGGGAGGAACCGTCTTCCGGCAAAAATTAGAACCGCATTCTACTTAAGGACCTTCTTCTAGTCAAGTTAAAAAATGGTTTAAAAAGCTACTTCCGGCACATGCACATCATTTTCGCAGCCCACCACAACTCACGCAATAACTGCATTTTCAAGGCCGTTGGGTGGACTTTTCCATCACCCACCCCCACTGTGTGTTTTTTAATACAACCATAATTTGTTCACTATAACTAAATTTCAACTTTTTCATTTATATTTCCGCCCTCATCTCTCTTTCCAACGTTGACAAGGTATATGAAATAGATAGAATATTGTTTTTTTCGCGAAGATAAAGGGCTCATTCATGGCAAGAATACTGGTTATAGAAGACAGCAGTGTTGCACAGGCCCAGTTGGCAGATATTTTATCGGGCAGCTATGTGCTCGATTTCAGTGATGACGGAGCGCAAGGTATTGCCATTGCCCTGGAAAATCCTCCTGACCTCATTTTGCTCGATGTTCATCTCCCTGCACTTAACGGCTACGAGGTGTGCAGAAAGCTCAAACATGCTGAACAAACCAGAGACACCCCCATCATCTTCATCACTGCCATGGATGCAGAAAGAGAAAAGGTAAAGGGCTTTGAGGCCGGTGCCGTGGATTATATTGTAAAACCATTTTATCCCCAGGAACTGCTGGCAAGGATAAGATCCCATCTGGCTGCCCAAAGCCTTGCCCGGCAGTCCATGGAACTTGAAAAGCTGAAACTGTTCAAGGAAATGGCCATTGCCCTGAGCCATGAAATCAATAATCCCTTAACATCTATTTACGGTTCCCTCTATATGCTGGAAAAAGACAATAATTCCCATCATGAGCATGCATCGTCCGCTCTACAGCAGATTCGACAGGAGATGGGAAAAATCCGTGATATTGTAGCAAAACTTGCAAGGACAACCCGTATCTCCCAGACCGAATATCTTTGCAACGAAAAGATGATCGATCTGCACAAGCTCTAAATGTCACTCCCTCCACCCTTGATGCCTCCTCTCCTCCCCGGTTTTCAGCAGTAAGACATAAATTGACACACCTGTGCAATTAGTTATAGTTAACTTAAACCCATATAGGAGGCTGTTATGAATCTCATAACAAGATCCATGCTTACCTTCGGTTTGATATTGATGCTGGGGGGATGCGCATCCCACCAGAAGAATGAAACCGCAGGTCAATACTTTGACGATTCAGTGATCACGACGAAGGTCAAATCGGCAATTCTGGGGGATCCTGCTTTGAAAGTGATGCAGATTGCCGTTGAGACCTACCAGGGCAAGGTTCAGCTGAGCGGCTTTGTCGATTCCCCGCAAAGCGTGAAAAGGGCAGGCGAAGTTGCCAGCAGCGTGGAGGGTGTCAGAGAGGTAAAAAACAATCTCATAGTCAAATAGCAATTGCGACAGCAAGAAAACATTGATGGCAGGCAATGTGAAATGCCTGCCATCAGATCTTGCTCATGCTTTTATTGAACATCACCGTCAGCTCCCCGAATGATCCCATGACAACAGCTGCATGGCCTCAGTAACGGAAACCGAGAGCTGCCATGGTAATAAAGCCGTCCAGCTTTGCATCCGAACTGCCCCATGAGTCGTCCGTCCACAGGTATCTTCCCTCAAGGCCCAAAAAGAAACCGTCGGTAATGTTGAAATTGAGCCCCGCCCCGGCATGAAGACCGAACATTGCCTTCGTATTTGTACTTTCATCAATTTTGAAATCGCGAACCTTGGAAAAATAACCTCCTACGCCAAACTCACCATAGGGTTCGACCGGCCCAAGAGGAAGTAGTACCTTTGCTGTAAGGACCACTGGCACGACCCTCAGCCTGGCGTCTTGACCTGCAACAGCTTCCCCGGAGCCTTTGCTCTCAAAGTATCCGGCTCCAAGCTCCATGGCAACCGCCGGCATGATATAACGACCAAAAGCAACCTCTCCAGCAAACCCGATTTTGTTGTCAAGGCGGCTAAAGGTGCTGTCACCAGGAATGTGCTGTACGTCAAAATCATTGCTGGGAGAGTAAATACCACCCTTGATAGCAAGATAATTAGCCGGCTTGTCAGCTTCATCTGCAGCCCATGAGAGGCTTACGCTAAGAAGAAATGCAATGACCAGGGAAAAAAGGATAAGCTTTTTCATTTATTCCTCCTTGCAATATTGGATGTACTTCGTACACAACCTGTCAGCTCCAATGGATTAGGTCTGCGCCATGATGACTTCTCCTTTCTTCTCTATATTTATGGTCTCGTACTGAAGCTGATCATCCAGGGTAAAGTAAAAGGTTGCACCTTTGCCTGCTTCACCCTCACCGATTATCCAGCCGCCATGACTCTGAATGATCCTTTTCACCGTTGCCAGCCCGATGCCGAATCCTTCAAATTCCCCAGTGTCATCCAGGCGCTGAAAGACATTAAAAAGTTTTTCTGCATTGGTCATATCAAAGCCTGCACCATTATCCCGGACATAACAGGCGCGCGTCCCGCCATGATCCGTAACGCCGAATTCAATGTGCGCCAAATCCCTTTTGCTGGTGTATTTCCATGCATTGCCAAACAGGTTCTCCATTACCACTTGCAGCAGGCTTACATCTCCGTACACCATCACATCGTCAGCTATTTTAAAGGTCACCTTCCGTTGCGGCTCCATCAACTTGAGCTCCGCTGCCACCGCCTTTGCCGTTTGGGAAAGATTTACCTTTTCCCGGTGCAATTCAGCCCGTGATACGAGCGAAAGGTTGAGAAGGCTGTCGATAAGTCTGTTCATCCGCAAAACGCCGTTGTTTATTTCCTGCAGGTAACCCATGAACCTCGGTTCCAGGATGTTGCGGCACAGCTCCATCAGCAACTGGCAGTAACCGTTGATGTTGGTCAACGGTGCCCGGAGGTCGTGGGATACAGTGTAGTTGAAAGCCTCAAGCTGACTGTTGGCGGCTTCCAGCTCGGCCGCCCTGGCTTCCAGATAGGTATCCAGGATTTTAACCTGGCCTTCGGCCCTTTTGCGGTCGGTGATATTGCGCATGTTGCATTGGATCACCTTCATGTCGTCAACCGGATAGACGTTGCTGATGAACTCCACATCTATCTGCTGGCCCTCGCGAGTTTTCAGACTCATATCGTCATATCGGATGTAGCCCTTCTTTTCCAGCTCGTTAAATGCCCTTTTGCTGGCAAAGGTATCGGCGAAAATGTCCGTCTTCCATAACTTCTTGCCGATCAACTCATCGCTGGAACAGCCAAGCATCTCCATCAGCGATGGATTGGCGTCGGTAATCTTCCCGGTGTCGGCATCCAGTATCAGAATGCCATCCTTGGCTGTTTCAAAAAGACGGCGGTAACGGATTTCCGATGCCAATAGTGCCGTTTCCATGCGCCTGCGCTGGCGGCAGGCTTCAACTTCCCGCAGCTCCCTCTCTATTGCCGGAACGATGCGGGCCATTTCCCTCTTCTGAATATAATCCTGCGCTCCCCCCTTCATCAGGGAAACAGCCAGATTGAGATCGATTTCGCCGGAAAGTATTATGAACGGCAGCTCGGGATGCAACTCCTTTGCCACGGCAAGGGCTTCAGGAGCGCTGAAATGTGGCATGGCATGATCTGAAAAGATGATGTCCCACTCTTCCGTTTCCAGAGCAGCGCGCATTGCCTCCAAAGTGTCGACAACCTGGTATTTGGTTTCATATCCATTCTGATTAAGGGTATGAAGCATCAGCTCTGCATCATCCCTTGAATCGTCTACAATCAAAAGCCGTAAAGCTTTATCCATAATTTCCTCGTGGTACGGTAACTACAGGAGCTAATCTTCATCGGGCCGTATAAGGGGATTTTCAACGGCAGGCGGAGCTGCAGATCCTGCGGGAAGTTGATGAATGAACGTATTGGTCAGCATCAGGACAAACAGCAAATTTTCTGCATGGAATCTTCCCTGCTCAGGTTAAATTGGAAGGGTTTTTCAGAGAAAAAAAGAGCCGGGTGCCCGAAGGAGGAGCAGCGCCCCGGCCAAAGCATCAGATGCATTTTCTATTTTTTCCCATTCGATTCCGCCAGATATCGTTGCAGTTGCCTGTAAACAGGTTCCTGTCGGCCCACAAAATTTAAACTTATTTTAATCTAACCAACATCAATGTCAACATTTTTAATTGTAATTTGTTATTAAAATTTTACTAACTATTTTAGGCCACATTTTCTCTGAGCTTTTCTGTGATTTTTCTGAAATGAAAACCATATATGGCATAGGTGATGGCCAACGGGAAAAGCCGAGGCTTGCGCAAAAGCGACCAGAAGAAAAGGTTCCAGAATTGGACCCGCTCCTTGCCCAGGACACCCAGAAAAAAAATTGACTTCCAGAGAGCTGGCAGGTAGCCCCGTTGAACATTGAATCTGCCGGTGTATAGCGGCCGGTATTCCTTGAGAAGCTTCTTCACCCGCTTGTAATAATTATCCGGAGAGTAGATATGATCGAGCAAGGCACGATAGCCGCCTATCAGGGCAGACCTTTCCATCCTCGGCACGAAGTTGAGGGAGACGGCCATATTATTGCCGGTAGCATCGCCAATAAGCCTTCCCTCCTGGCGCAGACGCTGATAAAGCCTTGTGCCGCGAAGGGCGGTGAGTATCCCGACCATAGCCGTGGCAATGCCGCTCTCCTGTATAAACCTGATCTGGCTGTCGAAGATCGTTGGCGGGTCACTGTCGAAACCGACGATAAAACCGCCATGCACCTGCAGGCCGGCCTGCTGTATGCGTTTTACCGAAACAAGAAGGTCCCGGTTCTTATTCTGTACTTTTCCAATCTCGGTCAGCACCTCGCCATGGGGGGTTTCTATGCCGATGAAGACCTCCTGGAAACCGGCCTCGACCATCATCCGCATCAATTCCCCGTCATCGGCAAGGTCTATGGACGCCTCCGTGTAAAAATAGAAAGGATGGTTTCTCTTCTCCATCCAGCCCCTTATGGCAGGCAGAATTTCCCTTTTAAGTTTTTGCTTGTCGCCGATGAAATTATCGTCTACAAAAAAGATTGATCCACGCCAACCTCTTGAATACAGACTTTCCAGTTCCACCAGCAGCTGAGCAGTTTGCTTGGTCCGGGGTTTGCGCCCAAACAGCCCTGTGATGTCGCAAAACTCGCAGTCGAAGGGGCACCCCCTGGAATACTGAATGTTCATTCCCGCATATTTGCGCAGATCTGCCAGTTCCCAAAGTGGCACAGGGGTGTCGGCCAGATCGGCGCGGCGTTCGTCTTGATAAATGTGGCCGGGCACGCCCATTTCCAGATCGTCAAGAAATCTCTGGAGGGTTATCTCTGCCTCTCCCAGCACCAGATGATCCACTTGGGAAAATTGATCGTGGAAGGCGATGAAAAGGGGACCACCGGCAACGGTTTTCACCCCCAGATTACGACAACGACTGATAACCGTTTCTGCCGACTCCCGTTGAATACTCATGGCACTGATGAAGACAAGGTCAGCCCACTTGATATCCCTGTCGGTCAGCTCGGCTACGTTCATATCCACAAGCTTCTTTTCCCATTGGGCCGGGAGCATGGCAGCCACAGTAAGAAGACCCAAGGGGGGAAAACTGGCCTTCCTGCCGATGAACTTCAATGCATGGCGAAAACTCCAGAAAGTATCCGGATAGTGCGGATAAACCAGCAAAATTTTCATGAGGATCTCCCGTTGTAAATTAAGTACTTATCTACTATTGTAAGTTCTTAAAGGATTGTTTCTGTAATTGTTTCGTAAAAGGTAGCTGCAGAATAAGCAAAAAGGAGTGCGGCCAGTATGGGTGGAAAAGGAATAAAGGATCTCTATGGGAAGGCGCATCTACTCGCAGTTATTACCATTATCTACAATCTTGTGGAAGGAGTCGCCTCCATGGGACTCGGTGCTGCAGATGAAACCCTGGCGCTCTTCGGCTTCGGAGTCGATTCTTTCATCGAGGTCATTTCTGCGGTAGGGGTGTGGCACATGCTCGGCAGGATAAGGATCAATGGTGAAGAAGAGCGGGACAGGTTCGAGCAGACCGCCCTCAGGATCACCGGTGGGGCGTTTTACATCCTGACAGCCGGCCTGATAGCGTCGGCTGTCATCAATATGGTGCAACATCACAAGCCGGAAACCACCCTCTGGGGAATTGTCATCTCCAGTGTTTCCATCTCTTTCATGTGGCTGCTGATCCGGCAGAAAATGAAGGTCGGCAAGGCGCTCTCGTCCCCTGCCATCCTGGCCGACGCCGCCTGCTCCAGGGCATGTCTCTATCTATCCCTGGTGCTGATGGCTGCCAGCGTCGGCTATGAGTTGACCGGCATCGGCAGTCTCGATGCAATCGGAGCATTGATCATCGCATATTTATCGTGGAAGGAAGGAAAGGAAGCCTTCGGCAAGGCCGCCGGCCTTGCCTGCTCATGCAGCTGCAGCTGCCACGACTGACGATCAGGGGATTGGGCAGAGCGCGAAGACCCGTCCATGGTGGTGCCGACGAAACCGAGCGGTAGTTGCGATTATTGTTTTCGCGCCCTCAAATCCAGGAATACCCGGTAACCAAGCGAAACAAAAGGCCAAATATGCCAAAGCAGGTCAAAGACATCGATGGGCCTTTTCAACGTGCCGGCCAGCAGCATGCTGAGTTTCTCCACCAGATGCGGTTTGGGAAAAAATGGCGCTAAGCCCAGGAGCAGCGCCATCGGGATAAGAAACCGGTAGTCGAGCAGTCTGTTCATTGTTTCATCACCTTGGTAACGGCCGCAGCACGTTCAGTCGCCGGTCGGCGTCGAGAATAATTCACTCCCCCGAGCGGTGAGCCTGGCGGCAATCCTGCCGTCGCTCACATGGAAAATACGGTCGAAGCCTTCCACCATACGATGGTCATGGGTAACGACGAGAATGGCCGACTGATTTTCCACAGCCAGCTTTTTCAGAAGAGTCATGACGTTTTTCCCGTTTTCCGTATCCAATGCCGCGGTCGGTTCATCGGCCAGGATTACCTTCGGCTTGTTGGCCATGGCTCGGGCAATGGCTACGCGCTGTGCTTCCCCACCGGAAAGGGACATGGGGTAGCTGTTGAGGCGATGGCCGAGGTTAAGTGCATGGAACAGTTCGATGGCCCTGGCTTTAGCTTCCTTCCTTGGCAGATCGTTGATTTCCAGGGCGATCATGACGTTTTCCAGGGCGGTGAGAAAGGGGATCAGGTTGTGGGCCTGGAAGATGAAACCCAGCTTTTCCCGACGCAGCTTCTTCAGATCCAGTCCCGGCAGCCATCCTTCGTCGGCCACCTTTTCTCCGTCAATGACAACCTTGCCATGGGTCGGCTCATTGATCAGACCGATCGAAGTAAGGAGGGTAGTCTTCCCCGACCCGGAGGGACCAAGAATGGCGACCAGCTCCCCCGGCCTGACCTGAAAGGTGGCGTCGGCAATGGCGGTCACCAGGGTATCACCCTTGCCGTACCTTTTTGTCAGTTGTTCCACTTCAACGGCATACATGGTATTTACCCCCCCAGGGCCTCAGCCGGCTCGACCTTGAACGCCTTGCGTATGCCGACAAAGCTTGAAATGGTACAGATTACGAGAACTATGACGAAGAGAACCTGCAGGTCAAATGATTGCAGGACAACACGGCGCGGAAAATTATCATAGGTGAGGTTGATCAGCAGGTAGCCGATGCCATAGGCGATCAGACCCATCAAAAGTGACTGCTCGAGGATCATGCCGATGATGACCCGGTTTTGGGCGCCGATCAGCTTCAGGGTAGCTATAACCTTGATCTTGTCCATGGTCGAAGTATAGATGATAAGGGCAATGATGACCCCTGATATTACCAGCAGCATGACCCGGAAAAGCCCCAGTTGCATCCGCGCCTGCTCAATCATGCCCTTGGTGAGGATCTTTGTCTGTTCTTCCGCCGAAATGGGACGAAAGTGATTCCAACGGCTGATCCGCTCCTGCACCTCATGAAGGTTCGCCCCGGGAGTCAGTCGTGCCACCACCGCGTTTACAGTGTGGGTAGATTCGGCTATGTTGGTAACGTCCTGCAGGAGGGATCCTGCCTGAGCCGGAGGGAGTGACTGATTGCCGGCCAGACTTGCTCCGATCCGTGCCCGATTGTTTCTGATGGCATTGTTGTCTTTCTTGAACTGTATTTCCTGGGCGTCAGCCAGACTCACGTAAGCTGCCGGGTCACCGCCGGATGAAACGATCCTGTCCGTAATACCCACGACCGTGTAATCGTGGAGCCCCAGGTGAATTTTCTCGCCCACCTTCATCTTCATTCCTTTGGCCGCCACCATCTCATAATGCTTTTGCCGGATATCCCGGCCGGCGATGATATTCGGCGGCCCCCCCAAGCCACTGAGGTTATAGCCGATGAGAAAGAATCGGAACTGTTTCCCCTTTCTCTCGATCTGGATGGTTTGAAATGAAAGGGGAGATGCTTTTTCTACTCCAGGCACTGCCTGTATGCGATATTTGACGTCTTCGGGAATCCTCGAGCTTTCGGCAAAGGGGCCGTTCGTATGCGCCTGCACTACCCACAGGTCAGCTCCGGTGGCAGTCATTATCTCAAGGGCATCGGCTACCAGACCGCGGTAGATCCCCCCCATGCTCATTACTATCCCTAGGAGCAGTCCCAGTCCGATGGAGGTGAGAATGAACCTCCCCCGGTGATAACGTATATCCCTGATGGCCAGATTCATGGCGACTGCCTCACCCGCATGCCATCCTTGAACTTTGCCATGTTTGAGGGGTGTATTAAGGCAACCTGATCGGTTCCGTCAAGCCCGGCAAGAATTTCACTGGAATTTCGGCGATCTTCGATGCCAACAGTCACCGGTCTGAAGGCAAGCCTCCCCTCGACAATGACCCAGACTCCCCGCTTTTTTTCCTTGGTAACAATGGCGGCTGAGGGGAGTGAAGGAGCGTCTTTTTTCGTCCCGGTGACGATATAAACATCCGCCTGTTCACCCAACCGGAAGTCTTTTAAGGTGTCGGTAAAGGCCACGTCAACTTCCAGCTCTTCAGTCACCCGGTCGCTCTGATGCCCCAGTCGGGCCACCCGGCCGGGAACCGGTTCAGCCGCTGAAGAACGCAAGGTGATCATGGCTTTTTTGCCGATTGCCACTCCTTTGAGCTGCGACTCATCCACGTTTGCCTTGACCCAGACGACTCGGGGATCGGCCATGGTAAAGATCGACACACCTGGAGTGACCGTCGCCCCCTGTTCCAGATCACGGGTGATAATAATGCCGTCCTGGGGGGCATAAATAAGGGTGTCGCTCGCTTTGCTCCGGGCAAAGCCCAGATTGGCGCGACTTGCCCGCTGCTCCATATGCATGGCCTTCACCTCCGCCTGACTTCGGGCCACCTCTTCCCTGGCCACCCGGCAAGCAGTATCGTACTGCTCTGCCTCCAGTTTTGAGACAAGATTTTTTTCAGCCAGATTTTTGAAGCGGTTGGCATTTTTTTCAGCAAGAACCAGACTGGCTTTTGCCTTCTGCAGGTTCGCCTGTACGACATTTAAGCTGGCTGCTGATCGATTGAGCCCTGCCAAAGATTGCTGCTCCTGCTGCAGAAAATCGTCATTATCCAGTTTGGCCAGAAGCTGTCCCCGTTTCACCCGATCACCCTGATCGGCATAAAGCTCAACAATCCGGCCGGTGATCTTGCTCGAGACGCCAACCACCACCTTGGCCTCCACGGTGCCGTTGCCATATACTTCAGCCGTCAGGTCACGTTTTTCAACCCTGACCACCTTGACCCGCTTCGGTGCAAGAAGAGTGACTTTAAGCAGGATGACTACAGCTACCAGGGTCACGACCCAGATCAGGTACTTCTTCTGCTTCAATGTTTTGAACAGTTCCATACTCCACCCCTTTGAAAATGCTTCTCACTCTTTTCCCACAGCCCGGTCAAGACGGGCCAGGGCGATCTGGTAATCATATACCGCCTGGATGTGGGCCGTGTCCGCATCCAGTGCCTGAGCTTGAGCATCGGTTACCTCGACGATAGTGCCGACTCCTTCCTGGTAGCGGCCCATGGCCAGAGCCTGATTCTCCCCGGCCGCCGCCACTTCCTTTTTCGTCGAGACAATACGGTCGGTTGCCTCCCTGACCCCGAGCCAGGCGAATTTAACATCCTTTACTACTTGCAACTTCACGCTATTTTTCCGGGCTTCAACCCCCCGCAGTGCCGCCAAGGACTCCTTTTCCTGCTCCCTGGTGGAAAACCCGCTGAAGAGCGGCATTGTCAGGTTCAAACCAACTCCCCAGACATTGTCTCCAGGAGGAAAACTCCGGTCGGCGTAGCCGACACTGGCGGTACCTGACAGGATTGGGAGATACCCGCTTCTTGCCGTTTTGAGATTTGCCGCTGCCACCGATCCCAAGGAATCCAGTTGCTTCAGCTCTGACCTGCGGCTGATTGCCTCCTGCAGCACCTGGCTCTCATCGGGTAAAGGTGCTGAACCAATCGCCGGTGCCACAGGTTGGCGGTCGGCCAATGATGGAATGCCGATGGAGTTGGCCAGTTCGACCTTGGCAAGGTCCCTGTTGTTCTCCGCCCGGATCAGGGCGGTCTTGGCTGCATACAGATTTGCTTCTGCCCTGGACACCTCAACCTTTGCCCTGATTCCCTGAATGAAGAATTCCTGAGCCTGCTGAAAGACTGCCTCCCGCGCCCGGACTGTTTCCCCGGTGGCCAGAACCTGTTTCTCAGCGGCCAGCAGAAGATAGAATGCAATGCGCACCCTGAGAGCTACGTCTTGCCGCGCAATGGCCACAGTTTCAGCTGCAGCCTCACGAGCGCTCTGCGCTGCGTCAACTGATCCCTTTGTGCGACCGAAATCATATATGGTCTGCTTCAGGTACATGGCTTCCGTGTGTACCTCTGTTGATATCGCTCTTTCAAGAGGACCAAAAAAGGAGCGCCCCTTGCTCCAATCGGCAACGACACTGATCTGGGGATAGTAGTTAGCCAGAGCCTGACCTGTCCTGGCCTCGGAGCCATTCACGTTTTCTCTTGCCTCGATCAGCTGGGGGTGTTTTTTTAGAGCCATCACCAATGCTTCATCAAGGGACAGAGGTGAAGCAGCAAAGAGCGGCGAAGGGGAAACCGCTAACAACAAAAGGAAAAGCAACCGGATCGATTTTCTTATCTGGACGTCATTGTTCTCTGCTCGGGAATCACTCATCGGGCAATTCCTCCTTGATAATTTTTGCTGCTGGTTCTTCACCTTCATTTCATTTCCCGACATAATCTCTATAATCGATTTATATAGTAAATGCAATGTAAAGTGATTATCTGCTCACATATATGCGAAAAAAAATCAGCCGACCAGAGAAATGAAATTTTGCCAGAGCTTTTCCGCCTCTGCTTGAATATCAAAGGATGCATTGCTCATATTCCATCGCATGGCGGTGAACTGGATCATGCCGAGGAGGGTCAGGGCGGTTTGCCGGGGAGCAAGCCCCTGCCTCAGCTCGCCTTCGGCAACCCCTGCAGCAATGACGCCGGTTATGGTTTCAATGTAGCTATTGATGCGCACTGCCAGCATGTCCGCCAGATTGCGGTTTCCAAGATGAATATCGTCGGAAAAAACGAAACGTGGTATCCCCGGATGGTCTGCTAGAAGAGCAATATGGGAGAAGAAGATGATTTCCAGTTTTTCCAGCGGCTTTCGGCTTCCTCCGGCAATGGTAGCTGCCTTGCCCATGACCGCACTGCCGATGAATTCCCCAAGCGCAGAGAAAATCTCATCCTTGCCGGCAAAATGACGATAAATGTTGGCCTCACTCATGCCAGCTGCATCGGCAATGGCGGAGATGGTAAGTGCACGTACCCCCTTACGGCCGATCACCTCAAGGGCAGCCTGAACGATCTCTTCCTTGCGGACGCGAGTACTTTTTTTTTGTAACATCAACCACCTCATGCGAATATTAATTCGCATATTAATCGGTGATAGATAACCGGTCAAGATGAAATTGCAAAAAGGGCCACCATTGTGGTCCATGTCACAATAAGCATTTATCTCCGGTCATGACACTGCCGCTCTAACCGCTCAAGCATCTCTATCAATCGGAGATGGGGGCGCAGTCCCCGCAGAAAATGCGAAAATGACCGATGCAATGAACCTTTAGAAAATTGCGCTCGCACAAAAACATAGCAAACAAATAGATTGTATGCTATCAATTAATAATGCATACCTTACACTCAAAAGCCATTGACCGTAGCAACCTGCTCTTCCATCTCTCCCGCCTGACAAGACGCTGGCGAAAGACATTGGACATGGAAATACAGGCCGTGGGACTGACCGATGCCACCTGGAGGCCTCTTCTACATCTTCGGCTCCTTGGAGATGGGACCCGTCAAAAGGATCTGGCGGCTTCCATCGGCATCGAGGGACCTTCCATTGTCAGACTCCTGGATACTCTAATTGCCAAAGGCCTGATTCAGAGGGTGGAAGACGCGACCGACCGCCGCGCCAAGTTGTTGAGTCTGACTGCTGAGGGAAAGTCATTGGTTGCCCGGATACAAAAAACTGTTACCACCCTTGAAAACAAGCTGCTCACGGAATTCACCGAAAGCGATGTTTCACAGATGGCGAGATTGATTCTGCGCCTGGAAGACAACCTGGGAAACTTGCACCGGCAACTGAATAATGGAAAACAATGAAAAATCATTCTCAAGGCAGGAACCGGAAAATAAACATCGCACTACGTGGCACGGCAGCAGCTCTTGCCGCCCTTGCCATCGCCGAAATCCTCAAACTCGAATGTCCGTACTGGGCGGCAATGACGGCAATCATCGTCATCCAGCCTACACAGGGGCTTTTGCTGGAGAAAGGCTACTACCGATTGGTCGGCACAGCCATCGGCTCGGTGGCAGGACTGTTGCTCATGCTGAACGCCGGTTCACCGCTTCTTGTGACCATCGCTCTTGCTTGTTGGCTGGCAGTTTGCGTCGGCATCGGCAATCTGCTTTCCGGTCTTCGTTCCTATGCCTGCCTGCTGGCAGGCTGTACCTGTGCCATCATTGCCGTGCGGACCTTGCAGAACCCGCACCATCTGCAGGACCTGGCCTTCGGCAGGATTGCCGGTACCATCGTCGGCATCATCGTCGCCACGACAACGACCTTGCTCTTTACCCCCCGGCAATCCAGGGGAGAATATCTGAACCGACTGCAGACGGCTGCGGGGGAAACCGTGGCATGGCTGGCCCAACTCCTGCGCCAGGGGGATGGAGAAAGGCTGGTCAGGCAGGAGCAGGAAATCCTGTTGGAAATTGCCGAGATCGAAGGCATGCTGGACATGGTTGGAGCGGGTTCACTGCGTTTCAAGAAGAAAAAGCGGCAGATCAGAAGCCTCATAGCCTCTCTTCTGTCTTTGCTGGCTGCCGGCAGACTGGCAGGAGAGCGGTTCTACAGGCATGATGGCGCTGAATTCCAAGATGTATCCTGGCGAGAGACACTCGCCCTCCATCTGGAGCATGTTTCCGGAAAAATAAAAGAAAGCGGAGTAGCCGAATTGCAGACGGTTTCAGCCGAGGCAACTGTTCATCTGCCCTTTCTTGGCGAGTCCCTTGGTGAGTTAGTGAAATCCCTGAAGGCCGCTTTGTCCACCGAGACCAATGCCCCGGAAACGGAACCAGTGCACAGGCTTATCGGCCACCGTGACTGGCAAGAAGCCCGACGAGCCGCGTTGCGTGCTGCAGCAGCCATACTTGCCGTCGCCCTGATCTGGCAGGTAAGCGGATGGGAACAATCATTACCGATGCTGATGGTGACATCCATCATGGTCAGCCTCTTTTCAACCAGAGAGCATCCTTCCGCCACCCTGACCCAGGTCTTGATCGGCGCATCCACAGGAGCTGCATTGGGTCTTTTCTGCCGGTTGGTATTGCTGCAGGGTTTGAACGATCCGCTGATCGAAGGCCTTGTAATTGCGCCATTGATCCTGATCGGCGTTTTTCTCATGCAGTACAGAAAAACGGTTGCCGCTGCCACCGACGCCACCCTTATCTTCATGTTCGTTGAGCAGCCGGGGGTGGTAGTCACGGCTCCGGCCCCGATCCAGTTGGAGGGCGCCATGGCTACCGTCATCGGCATCGGCATCGCCTGGGCCTCCTTCCGCTACCTGTTGCCCATCGATCCGACTATACGCTTTCGCTCCATATTGACCGCCATTGTCGGCGACCTGGAAATCATGGCCGCAAGTACTTCCGCCACGGTTTTGGAACGACTGCGGGCAAGGCTGCAACATCGTGTCATCCGCCTGGTAGTCTTAGCCAAAAAATCAGATGCCGACCATCTTGCCGTGGTCGAAGGCGCACTGTCAACCCTTGCCATCGGCAAATGCCTTCTGCACCTGCATGAGGCACATAAGCATGAGGATATCCCACCAGCTACCGCACAGATCATTCGCCAAACGCTGCAGACATTAGCCCATTCGTTGCAACAGCCCGACGATGTGATCCCGGTCTTGCAGGAGACTTCAAGGGTACTCCACGCACTTGGTCCGAAGGATGAGAGTTATGAATCTCCTGCAAGGCTTGCCGCCGAGACCATGGGCGACGCAGCAGCTTTATTCCGCGGGAATGTCGTCTTGGGGAAAGGCCGGACAAGCCAGTGCCCTGGCTGATGCCGAAAAGTTGGATGACACTCAGCCCAGGCTGCTGAAGCCGCTCTTTTGCGGCTTTATACAAACCCCTTATTTATAATTGACAATTGGTTAGATTTTTTATTTCCATGCCTCCTCAGAGACATCAAGGCTCCAATAGCAAATTTTGATTGACATTGATTTTCAATTTCCGTAAATTCACCTTATATTTTTCTTTGGAGGAGAAAGTGGGGCAATCACAGCTTTTAAGCGATCATGTTTTCCATACTGGGGCCAATGCCGGCAAAGATGTTCCGGCAAAAGAACCGAGCTCTCGCCGGACGGTCTGGAGAGATATAGCCACGCGTTTTATTGAGCCCAGGGAATGCCTTGCTTCTTTTCTGGCCCTTGAATCGGCAGAGGTAGTCGCCGGCATCAAGCCGGCAAACCTCTTTCCCATTCCGAACCGCACGTACGCATGCGGCAGAAATCCGTACCAGCTTTGGAAAAAGTGGGGGAAAACTGTCGTGGCGACCACCCCCCTGGAGGCCTACGAGCTGACAGACCGGGGAGATTCTGTGCTGCTTCTCCTTTATCGCCCCGATGCGCTCGCCAATCTCCTCGAAAAACCCGCTGTTCGTGCCATCCTGGCCCGTGCAGGTTATGCGTCTGGGGTGGCTCTCCCACAGGTTCTCGATCGATTTGCCAGGTGTCTTGCTGCCGGCGCGTTTCCCCATGAGATCGGTATTTTCCTCGGATATCCCCTGAAGGATGTGGTCGGATTCATGGGATTGGCGCGAATTCCCTTCACCTGCCAAGGCCCGTGGAAGATCTACGGCGAGCCCCAGGCCAGCCTTTGCCTTGCCGAAACCTTCCGCTGTTGCCGCAGCCGGATGGCTGCTGATTTGTCCAAAGGCGCATCACCGTCCGTATGCCTGACCGGCAGTTCTTCTTCCAACAGGCTGCCTTTCTCTTCATTGACTGAAAATAATATTCAAGATCACCGGCAGCTTCGCAGCCTTCGCATTGTATAACCTTTGCCAGGCATCGCTCAGACGTAACGCGGCAGCCAAGAGTTAAAAATAATAATCAGTGGGGGTAGTCCCGGTATGATCAGAAAATTGGCGGTAATTGGTGGTCTTGTCGTTGGCTTGAGCGGTTCAGCATTCGCGGCACACCCGTTGATTACTGATGACACTGGAACCCAGGGGAAGGGTAAATTTCAACTGGAAATGAACGGCGAAGTAAGCCGGGACAAGGAAGGGTTCGACGGAGTGGAGACCAGGGAGACCGGCGCAGAACTGGCAGCGGCATTTTCTGCCGGCATCTTCGATAACGTGGATCTGGTCATCGGCGCTCCATGGGTCTGGAGCCGGGTCAAGGAAGACGGCATCTTGACCGGTGACGAGAACGGCGCGGGCGACGTCTCGCTGGAGCTCAAATGGCGTTTTCTGAACTACAAGGGCTTCAGCATGGCGGTAAAGCCTGGGTTGACAATTCCCTCCGGCAACGAGAACCGTGGGCTGGGCAATGGCAAAGTCTCTTACGGGGTAACCATGATCGCCTCTCAGGAACTTGAGCCGTTCACCTTCCACGTAAACGCCGCCTATACCAGAACCGAGTTCAAGCTTGATGCAGACAAGGAGAGCAACCGCAACAACATCTGGCATGCCTCGGCAGCAGCATCCTGTGAAGTTGTCAAGGACCTGCAGCTGGTGGCCAATATTGGGGTGGAAACAAACGGTAATCGTGGCTCCCACGCCTGGCCAGCCTTCCTGCTCGGAGGAGTGATCTATTCGGTGACTGAGGATCTGGATCTGGATCTGGGTATCAAAGGAGGCCTGAATGGCCCCGAAGCTGATGTTGCATACCTGGCAGGAATTGCTTACAGGTTTTAAGGAGATAACTGATGGTACCACTGGCCCTGTTGAGCATAGGTGAAAAAGGGGAAATTGTGGCGGTACGTTTGCCACCTGCGGAAGGGACAGCTTACAGGAGCGAATGCCGGGTGGAAGACATGGGATTCCGGCAAAATGATGGAGATGCTCACCAACGGCGGCGGGCCCACGGCGAAGATATCGAGTCCTTGATGGCCGATGCCCGCTACGGCCGCCCTGTGTAGTGGTAACCGTCGCCATGCGCCAGGAATTCGGCTCCTGGAAGTGGTTCGGGGTAGCGTTTCTCTATCAGTCACTGCTCGCCTGTAGCGGGGCTGTTGGCCCCTCCAGCCCCGCTTCACCATCAAAACAGAGAAACGAGGCGAAGAGGTCTTGCAAACAAGCGCATCAATTTCAGATTTCCACTTGTTTCACTTTTTTCACCCGTTTGGCCGCCACCCGCACCTTGGCAACGGGGATAACTTCGGGAATCGGCACGAATGAAGCCGGATCGGCCGGTAAAAGGTTAGTGTAATGGGAGGAGGCAATTTTCCTGGTAACTCCGTCACTGAATAGAATCGTCGCACTGACGGGACCAACCTCTACCACCTTTCCGGTACCCCACGCCTGGGCTACTGTGTGACTTACAACCTTACCGCATTTGATCGTCATTGTTTTACACCTCTTTTAAAGGGCCTGGCTCATGGCTTGACTGTATGGATCTTGTATCCAACATATCCAAGCCTGATGCTCAACCCGTAATAGCCGTTCTGAACTGAAACGAGCTACTGCGCCCTTTTCTCATTCCAGATCCGGTTCTCCTTGTCGTCGGGATGCAACTTGTTTAGTTCATCCGGGTCCACATGCCAAAAGGACTTGTCGATAGCGCCTTCTACATAATCCTGTTTCTGGTCGTGGGCAAAGGGACACCACCAGTTTTCCACTATTTTCACCAGGTATACGGCATACCTGAAGAGTGCAACGCTCAACGGACAGTAGAGCTTACAGTTAAATATCCAGAAAAACCTGTAGTGGGCAAAATGAAGCTGGGAAACATTGATGGTGGGTTGCTCCGAATTTCCATACCGATGAGAAATCCAGGCAGGTACAAAATCCCAGTAGGATTTGATGTCCATGCCGCCGACGTATCTCAAGTGGGTCTTAATCAAAAAAACACCGGCAACCACGAAAGGCACGGTTGTAATAATCGGCAGATATATGAGCGGAACACCGAGGCATACCTTCCAGAAGGGTTGCCTCGAATAGTTGCAGCCGATTCTAACTCTATCCATTTTTGCCCTGTTTTCTTTTCATGCGGTTAAGAGTGGCGACTCAACAGAGGAATCACTCGGGAAATGCTACCAATGCTAAATTGCTCCAGAGATTGGATTGAGACTATAGATGGAAAACAGAGGGGGCACTGATGAATGAGTGTCGTGTTTTGAGGAAGTCCCAAATTTAATTTTACGCTATTTCAAGTTTAAAGATAGGAATATTTTGATATTACAGCTATCAGCCGGGTGAGTTTGGAGAAACTGCCCTGCCCCGCGGGGCTCTGTGGCAATTTATTTTTCAAACCATCTTCCGATCCAGGCTGCGATATTGGATTGCTTCCGAGATATGATTTTCCCTGATCCCGTCGCTCCCCTCCAGATCGGCGATGGTGCGGGCGACCTTGAGAATGCGGGTATAGGTCCGCGCGGAGAGGCCGAGACGGTCAGTGACCATCTCCAGCATACGCTGACCGGCTGCGTCCGGTTCGCAGAATTTCTTGATAAAGCGTGGCGTCATCTGCGCGTTGCAGTGAACTTTGCTTCCCTTGAAACGCTCCAGCTGCAGGTTTCTCGACTGCTCTACCCTGCCTGCTATGGCTGCAGAGCCTTCGCCCTCGCTGCGGTCAGCCAGATCTCGGTATTTGACGGCTGGCACCTCGATGTGGATGTCAATGCGGTCCAGGAGGGGCCCTGAGATGCGGGAGCGGTAACGGTGGATCATTACCGGGGTGCATGAACACTGGTGGAGGGGATCCCCCAGGTATCCACAGGGACAGGGATTCATGGCAGTGACGAGCATGATCCGGGACGGATAGGTAAGTGAGGTCAGGGCGCGGGAAATGGTGACCCGACCGTCCTCAAGGGGCTGGCGCAGCACTTCCAGCACATGCTTTTTAAACTCGGGCAGTTCGTCGAGGAACAGCACACCATTGTGGGAGAGGCTCACTTCACCAGGTTTTGGCGTATTCCCGCCGCCAATCAGACCGATATCGGAGATGGTATGGTGTGGGCTGCGGAAGGGACGGCCGGAAACCAGCGCCCGGTCACGATCTAGTAGCCCCATGACACTGTAGATTTTCGAAGTTTCTATCGCCTCGTTGAAGGACATGGTGGGGAGAATGGAAGGAATCCGCCGGGCCAGCATGGTCTTGCCCGACCCGGGAGGACCGATCATCAATATATTATGGCTAATATAACCTACTGAATATTTGTCTCGTTGTAGTTGGGGTTTTATTGGCCATAATATTAGTATATTGTGGCCAATATACCCCTTGACATTAATTCGCTTTTTAGCTGAAAATAACGCTAAGTTATCCAATGTATGTAAAGGCTTATAATGACCCAAGACTATAACACTCCACGCTGCTATTCATACATTCGTTTTTCCACACTTGAGCAACTTAAAGGGTACAGCCTTGCGCGTCAAATGGAAAAATCGCGGCTGTACGCTCAAGAAAAAGGTTTGGTATTAGATGAATCACTGACGTTAAAAGATTTGGGGCTTTCAGCATTTTCCGGAAAACACCGGACTCGTGGAGCATTGGGTGAGTTCTTGGAACTTGCCAAAAGAGGTAAAATACCTAAAAACTCTATATTACTAGTTGAATCACTGGATCGTTTAAGCCGTCAGAAAATCATGACTGCATTTGACCAGTTAAGAGAAATAACAAGTTATGGCATTATAGTTGTAACCTTGATTGATCGCAGTGAGTATCGCCATGAAACATGGAATGACAATATTTCCCAAGTTTTTACAAGTCTTGGAATAATGGCGCGTTCTTATGACGAAAGTTTGACTAAATCTATCAGACATATTGACAATTGGAAAGCTAAACGGGAAAACATCGCTGAAAAAAAACTTACTGCTCGCGCCCCTGCGTGGCTAAAACTCGATGAAAGCAAGATCAAATTTAATGGAATAGAATACAGGGTTGCAATTGTCAGGCGTATTTTTAATATGGCACTTCAAGGAATCGGTGCGGCTTCAATTGCTAAAAAATTGAACACGGAAAAAATTCCTGCTTGGAAAGGCGATAACGGTTGGTTTCCAAGTTACGTCAAGAAGATCTTACACAATAAGGCCGTATTAGGGGAATTTGAGCCACATATAATGGTAACAGATGAGGAAGCAGGGGAAAAGGTACGAAAACCAACCGGCGAGGTATTCAGCGATTACTATCCGCGTATCATTGCAGACGAAGTGTTTTATAGAGTTCAAGAGCGCTGCAAGAGTAACAAAGACTTTGGCGGTAAAAACGGTAAGTTGAGTAATTTGTTTGGTGGACTTGCTAAATGCGGATACTGCGGGAAACCTATGCAGTTTGTCAACAAAGGGAATCAAACAAAAGCAGGAATGTATTTGGTATGTGACAACGCCAGAAGAAAAATGGGATGTGAGTATCATAGTTTCCGATACCCAGAATTTGAAGATGCATTCTTGAGCTTCTGTTCTGGCCTTAATATCGCTGACCTGTTGACTGACGATGCAATACAAAAGGAATCCAAGATTGCGGGTTTACAAGGACGTTTGGCCGTTATAAATGATGAATTTAAACAACTTGAACGCAGAATAAATGTCTTGTATGAAACACTCAGTCAAGCTGAGAACCAAGCTGTACGAGATAGAACCATGGCTGAAATTAACAAATTAGTTACAAGGCAAACCGCCATTCCTGCTGAACGATCAATTATAAATCAGGAAATAAACCAACTGTCACACAAGCAAACAACAATCGAACAATCAATACAGGGGTTGAAGGAGCTTTATCAGTTTATAGGTTCTGTTCCAGCAGAGCAGGCAATTGATGTCAGAATGAAATTACGTGGCGAGATTAGGCAGCTTGTTGAGCGGATAGATGTTTATCCGGTAGGATATATGCCATCGAACAGCACGATTAATACCGCATACGAAATGGAGGTAGATTTTGCCGCCCAAAAAGCTGGCGGTTTAAGTATTGAAGCTGCCGATCAATCTGCTACAAGGCTTACTGATTATTTCAACAACTTGAAGGATCGGAACAATAGATTTTTCATTATACGTTTTAAAAATGGCAATTATCGCATGATCACGCCTTCGCCGAACGAGGCCGCCAAATACAAGCTTTGGGTTGATAAGCAGGGTGACGAGAATTTTTTTGCATTTGTTGGCAAATCAGATATCGGTGACTTTCAGCCCTAGCATACGCAGTTAAAGGCAGTTACACGGTTCAAAAGGGATGATCCTGCGACAAGATCCAGAATTTGGTTGAGGAAACAGCCATACAACGAGGAAATACTAATGGGCTGGCGGCATACTGCCGCCAGCCCACCATTTTGAAACAGTACATATAATTCAGTAGGTTATTGATTTACGGCGTCAAACTGGAACATTCCCATTGCAATATTGTGCATCGCATCCGGTTTATCATCAGCGATTTCGATTGAATCCGACCCACCTTTCATCAAAACCTTCTTCAAGCTGCCATTCTCGGCAATCGTGAACTCAACTTTATCGTAGTTCTTAGATTTGAAGCTAAACACGTATGCCCCACCCGATTTGCTGGTCTTGATCTTTGATTTTGCCAGCGGAGCCCAATAATTATCCATCACATCCTTGAGCGACCCGTTTGACTTGTAAAGAACTTTCCCGTCATTGGACTGGATCGTAACGTATTCCTGCATCATTTTGTCCGGCGGTGCAGCAGAACAACCGGTGATGAGCAAGGCAGTGATCGACATAGCAATGAACAGGATTTTCAGTAGGTTGGATGAACAACGGCCGCTCTCGACATTCTGCTGCATTGTAGATACCTCCGATGGGGTGATGTGTCCGGTATAACCGGATGTACTCAAATAACTAATTGAATGTTTGACAAAGACGGAAATGACTAATTTGCTGTTAGATGACTATAACAAATAATTAGTAATGTCAATTATATGCTAATACTAGGTTAGTTCTTTTTGGCTCTGATAAGTCCGATCATCACCGGAACTGGGGGAGCCATGAAAACGACAAAGGAATTGCTTGGAGCGCGGATAAAAGAACTCCGCAAGCTCAGGAAGGTGACTCAAGAGAAGCTTGCGGAGAAGATCGGTGTAGATCCGAAATATGTGAGTTTTATTGAGGTTGGCAGGAGTTCGCCGTCACTGGAAGCACTGGAAAATATATCGCAGGCTCTGGACGTGGAAATAAAGGATTTATTCGAGTTTTCGCATCACGAGGCGCGACCAGCCAGCATTGACCAGATTGACAGCGTGCTGGAAACCGTGACCGACGATCAGTTGAAAATTCTTCATCGAATCGTGAAAGCTTTCGTCAAATAAGTGAAGCCAGCATGCCATGCATCGTCTTTGCATCTTCAAAACCGAGATAAAATCATTTGGTATCAAGATCGACTCACAGCAGCATATTCAGCATTGTAGTAATGGACTGACCAGTTGTCCCTGCAAATCGGTGCTGAACTGTCCAGCGGTCGAGCTTTCTGATCAGTTCTTCCGGTAGGTAAAGGCAGATGCGGTACTGTCGTCGGCCAGTCTTTTTTGAAACGTAGATAGATTTAATCATCTCATGCCTCTCATATCCCATTTTTTCCAATTGGCCTGAAGTAGTTGTAATCAATAGGTTTCTCAAATATCTTTGTCACGTACTTTATGAGGCCGTCTTGATCATGTGCGCGTCTAATATCGCAGCATTTCGGGTTAAAGGCTTTCTTATCGGTAACACAATTGCTTTTTACTGCCCGGACTTTATTTATCATGGTCCAGAAGTGGTCAGCAAAAGATGCCTTTGACTCCAGATCAAGTTTACTGTCATCTTTAATGATAATGTGACTGTGTAAAGGATTATTCGCTGATGTCTTATGCTTTTCAAAAAAGCAGAAGCCTTGAAGAAATTCAGCATTATTGTTTCTGCCACAGATTTTATTATTCAGAAGGTAAATCAGGTAATTAATCTGTTGAGTGCATGTTTCAATAGTTTGGAGTCTCTGAAATGTCAGAGTTATGAAGTACGCAAAGGGACCGTTGAGTTTAATAAAGTCGGCATATATGGTTCTATGCGATGGGTTGTGTTGTAATATCATATAGTTACCTTCGTATTGAATTAGATAATATTCTGCCATCAAGGCAAACAACGGGCTTAAATTCAGCTCTGGAAATCCCATAGGCATTGCTGATGGAACTGTGGTTCGTTACTATTTATAAAATTGATTCCAAAAGCAGCTCAAAATTGTTCGAGGCCATCAAAAACCCATTTTGAGCTGCCATGAGTTACTGGCACGACATTATATCCATAGCTCGTCCATCACCGCAGGGTCTCCACCATCATTGTAATTGAATTCTCTAATAAAATCCGAGATGATAGCTTCTGCTGCTCCCTTAAAATCCTTTCCCCTCAACATGTCATTCATCCGCCAAATATGTTTTGGCTTGCAATCATACGAATATGCATAATTACTGGCCCCAGCAAGCAGCTTGAAAAGCATGTCTATTTTGTAGTGATAGAACTCAGCAAAATACCGTTGGTCTGAATCCTTATTAAATGCTGGTAGGTTGGCAACAGACAAGGATTCAATTTCACGCCAGTAATATGTGCTTACATACTCGTATGTACGTCCATGAGATCCCTTAGCCTCTTTCCAGACGCTGATTATGTTTTCGTCAGTGACAAACAGATATTCGTTGATTTCAGCGGAATAGTACAAGTCGTTGTCACCAGCATCCCAACGTTCCTTCAAACCTATAAGTGTCTGTGCTTCTGCGGTTTTCCTTACTTCTACTCGTGTTGGTGTCGTGGATATTTCACTTTTGTTTGTTGCCATTGTCTTTCTCCTTTTAATTTGCTGATAATTTGTTTGTGCGTTTCTAACTCGCATTTCATCTGACCGGCAGGACGGTATGAACCGTCCTGCCGGTCAAGCTCAATTGCCGACGGTAAGCCCTGACATTAGAAAGGCGTCAAAAAGGTTATTCGGCTCGTAACGGTATGTCCTTTTCCTTTTTACAAGGACAAACGAAACAAGCTGTTCCTGAATTGCTGCTGGCCACGGGTCCACTGAGCCGAGCAATTCAGGTGGCAGCGGGTAAGATGCGATTCTGCTTTTAGTGCGTTTTTTCATTGGGTATGTCTCCTTCAGCGATGGAATATTATTGTTATGAGCCTTCTTTTTACTTGTTCGGAGCGGTGCAGTCCGCGCAAGGCGCGGCTGTAGCTTGCATACTTCCAGAATAAACTTGGCAAGTTGCTCCTGTGCAGCTTGCGGCCAGAGGTCCGCCGTCCCAATTATTTCAGGTGGTAATGGGTTGATAGTGCCTGATTGCAAATGTTGAGTTATCATTTTTCTTCTCCTTTTAGTGGGTTACAGCGTTGCACTGCATGTGTGTGACGGCGCCGTCAGCATTAAAATTATGGGGTTATATTGGCCACAACAAGACACTGTTGTTTGGCCCTCCAATTTCAGGGGGCAGCACAATACACTAAAAATAATCCATGTCAACAAAAAAACACCAATTGAGCCAAAATTATTAACCAAGAAAACCAACAGTTTCAATGGTTGGCATGCTCCAATAAAACAGGTGAAACCATTGACATCTGCTGACCATTAAAATTACAATTTGATAGTATTCCTAGACACTTACGAATTGTGACGGATTTTTCGGCGGTAAATTGGAGGCAGGACAGCATGAAGGTCATCGTTGCTGGTAGCAGAGGAATAACTGATTATGAGCTTATCCGTACTGCGCTTGATGAGGCGCGGAACCGTGGGCTGAATATAACCGCCATCGTTGATGGAATGGCAAGGGGTATTGATTGCCTAGCGTCTCGCTACGCTACTGAGAACGGTATTGATAATATTCGGGTTGCGGCGGATTGGAAACGGTACGGCAAAGGCGCGGGGATATTACGAAATGAACAAATGGCTGAAATTGCTGACGCACTCATTGCCGTTTGGGATGGCAAGTCTCCAGGTACTCTACACATGATCGAATGTGCGAAGGCGAAGGGATTGAAAAATATTTCAATTATATCAGTAGATAAAGGCATAAAAACAACAACACTGCTGGCAGGAGGTAATGAATGAGCCGAACAATCGCATATTTGAGAGTCAGTACCAGCCAACAGGATCTTCAAAATCAACGGTATGAGATACTGAATTACGCCCAGCGGAACGGATGGCAGGTTGATGATTTTATCGAGGCGGAAGTTTCCAGTCGGAAAGGAACAAGAGAAAGGTTGATTGACCTTCTGATGGGGCGATTGGGGGCTGGCGACACCGTTATCGTGTCCGAACTATCTCGAATCGGCAGGAGTACAGTAGAGGTATTGAATATTATTAAATGGTTACATGACAAAAGCGTGCGGTTTGTTGCTATTAAGCAGAATATAGTAACCAATGGAAACGAAGATATGCAGTCTAAAGTGATGTTGACGATGTTTTCTCTCTTTGCTGAACTGGAACGGGACTTGATCTCGGAACGGACAAGGAGGGCATTAGAGGCCAAAAAAGCGGCAGGGGTTAAGATTGGAAGGCCAAAAGGGCGGACAAGCGCAAGTAAACTCGACGGGATGGAGAGCCAGATAAGTGAACTGCTTCACAAAAAAGTTTCGTTAGCCTCAATATCCAAGATTTTCACCGTGTCACGCGGAACGGTATATAATTTTATGATGTCACGGAATATAAAGCGGTAAGCGTAATAATTAATTCAATAAACCGGGTGGTTACAACATTTATCTCGCTGGAGATGTAGGGCAAGCAGTTACGCCGAAATTGGCAAAATAAAGTAAATGACGTATTATGTCGTATTGCCAGTGTATATTATTGGGAAAACAGGAGGTTCTTGCATGCCACTTGTAGCCCTTGATGAAGATGGAACAAAAGTGTTCGCGTGGGAAGTTACGGAAAGAAAGCCATTATATACCTGCAAGGGTTGTGGTGGCCGTCTTTCTTTTATGGACTGTACCTTAAAAATTAAGCACTTCCGACACCTTACTAAGTGTGATTGCGAATCGGAACCAGAAACCGAAGACCATGTATGGGGGAAACAGCTTGTATACCAAACGATACAGGCGATGAAAAACCACGGGATCGTCGAACTTGAACATCCCATAGATTCGTTACGGGCAGATGTGTATTGGGAAGGAACTTGGATAACCGCCGCTATCGAGATTCAGGCATCCAATTACAATATTTCCTATTTTGAAGACAAGATATATGAATATGCTAGAAAGGGAATGGTGGTTATTTATCTGCTAGTTGGCGACAATTTCCGCAAAGAAACGAAGTCGTTCGTATACTCTCTGAAAGAAATCGAAAAGCGCCTGTTTGTGAAAAAAGATTTTCCGGGTTGTGTATATGCCGGGTATCTTCTCCCGTCTGGAACTGTTTTATTGCCTTATTTCCAAGAAAAATGGGCTCGTGGCGGAGGAGATTGCACAAATAGATTCATTTCTATGAGAAGATTAGAGCAGCGAGTGTCGCTTACAGATTTTCTCATTGATGCTGTATATGTACCCCCGCCAAAAATCGAATGCAAACATCAAACTATAAATTACGTTCCCAACTTTGAAAAAATCAAACGCTACAAGGTAGTTTGCACAGAATGTGGCAAGTTTATGAAATGGTTGCCGAATAAAGAGGCCGAAAAACTAGGGCTGGAATTATAACACAACTAAATTGGATACCATTTCATTTGGTTTTTTGGTATATTATTCGCTTTAAAAGGGGTGGCCGTGTATGAAAACCTTTTATGAATTTTTTGCAGGCGGAGGAATGGCAAGAATTGGGCTTGGAAAGGGGTGGGAGTGCGTTTTTGCCAACGACTTTGACCCGAAAAAAGCTATTTCTTACCGCACTTATTTTCGTGGAAATGATCATTTTGTCGTGGAAGACGTCGCAAAAATCCAAACCTCCCAGCTTCTAGGCACGGCTGATTTAACTTGGGCGTCATTCCCTTGCCAAGACTTGTCACTTGCCGGTAACGGTGCAGGTATTGCCGGGGAACGTTCAGGAGCGTTTTGGCCGTTTTGGAATGTGATAACTAAGCTGCGGAAAGAAGGCCGCGCACCGAAAACAATTATCCTTGAAAACGTCTACGGTACCGTAACGAGCCACGACGGAAAAGACTTATCCATTATCATTGAAGAACTGGTTAAAGCCGGGTATAGGTGTGGTCCCATGGTGATAGACGCGGTTCTTTTTCTTCCGCATAGCCGTCCTCGCCTATTCATAATTGCAATACATAATACGTTAGAAGTACCAAAACGTCTTGTTGGGGCTCCTGATCCACGCTGGCATCCAGACGCACTCGGGCTTTCTTACGATTTACTTTCCGAGACTGCCAGGGCATCATGGTTATGGTGGAATCTGCCTGTTCCCAAACCGCGCACGACGACATTTTCGGACATGGTAGAGAATGAGCCGAAAGGCGTTGAATGGCACACACCTTTTGAAACGAATCGCATAATCGGTATGATGTCGCCAATCAATCTTGAAAAGCTCAGCCAAGCGAAGAAAGCTGGAAAGCGCGTTGTCGGCACCATCTATAAACGCACTCGAAAGGACAAGGAAGGCATAAAACGGCAGCGCGCAGAAGTACGTTTCGATGATATCGCGGGATGCCTGAGAACTCCTTCAGGCGGTTCGAGTCGGCAAATCATCATCTTGGTCGAAGGCAATAAAGTCAAGACACGCTTGCTCTCACCCAGAGAGGCAGCCAGGTTGATGGGTTTGCCAGAAAGTTACCATTTGCCTGAGAAATATAACGATGCGTATCACCTTGCCGGAGACGGTGTAGCGGTTCCAGTGGTGCGCCATATCGCAAAAAACATCATTGAGCAAGTTTTGAATGCAAATAAATCCGCTATGAGGTGCGCTGCCTGATGCCAGAAGAACAACATGATTTCAGACCACCTACCTTAGATATAGCTGAATTACCTTTTGAGACTAAACATCTTCGCGAAGCGCTTACCAGTTTTCTCGATAAAGTGGTTGACGTCTCTGGTGAAACTCCGGCCAAGCTAGGAAATTATATATGGGGCGTGTATGCCTTCTATGACTATGATGGGGAACCGATTTATGTCGGGCAAACCAACGAACAGCTTAGAACGCGCATCCGCCGCCATCTAACCAACCAGCGAACTGACGCAGTAGCGATGAACGTTCTCGACCCATTTGAAGTGTGCTATATCGAAGTATGGCCCTTGCCGCAGTTTCAGGAAATCGGAAAGAACGACAAAGCCGCGAAAAAGGTTGCAAAAGAACATCTGGACGCCTTGGAATATAATATCTTCCAAAAACTGCTTAACGAGTCACGTTTCGGGGCCGTTCTTAACGAAAAAGACCCTCCAGCTCCTCGCGTAGAAATAGAAGTTCCCCAATCCCATAAGGAACGCATTGTTACCGACGAAGTAAGCGCATTGCGTGATCATCCCGATTTACGGATTGCCCGCCGTGCTATGACGCTTGCTAGACTTGCCCAAGTTATCTGCGAACGCAAAGTGCAAAAGGGTTTGCGAAAGGTTCTCCTCACCCAGGCCAAAAGACTTCAATGGCTTTCTGAGCGTCGATGCGAACTCGCAGCTGAAATCAACGAAGAAGAATAGCATGGCGGACGTGTTCACTTCTGAAAAGCGAAGTGAAATCATGCGTCAGGTACACGGAAAAAACACTTCCCCTGAAAAGGCGGTAAGATCCATGCTTCACCGAATGGGTTTCCGCTTCCGTATCCACCGTGCAGACCTCCCCGGTTGTCCAGATATAGTTCTACCCGCTCGACGTAAAGTCATATTCGTTCATGGCTGTTTTTGGCATGGACATACTTGCCCTCGTGGCTCTCGCATTCCGAAAACCAATCAAACATATTGGCAAACCAAGATAGAGCGAAATCGCAAGCGTGATATATTGGACAAGAAAGCGTTGAGCGCACAAGGATGGAGCGTGCTTGTCATCTGGGAATGCGAACTGAAAGATTCTGATAAACTTGGTGATATGCTTTGCAGTTTTCTTCGTTGAATTTGCTTAACCAACTGCGGTTACAGTAACCATGACACGCGAATGGTCAAGTTGTTCACAATATAAACTACACTTAAACTATCGGTTGTAAGGCTCAGAATGTCTTTTATGATGATCGAAGTTCTGGATGTATTGCAATACAAGGGGCGTGTTCCCTTTAAAGACTAGAAGGTTCTCAGCATTCTTCTCCTCAGCGGCCTTACTGAAATTAAAACTCCCCGTTATCAGCGTATTGCGGTCGATGATGATAATTTTGTTATGCGCTATCGCGTGTTGGTCGTCAATCAATACAGGAATTCCGGCGTTGACTAGGAACGTAGCAGCAGAATACTTGCCGGTTCGCTGACTCTTATCAAGGACAGCTTCGATTTTCACACCACGTTTCTTGGCCTGAACTATTGCTTTAGCGATCGGGACGGACGTAAAAGAATATGCTTGGATCAATACTTCGGACTTTGCATTGCAGATTTCACGAACAATTGCATCGGTGCAGCCACCGTTCGGGCTAAAGAATGCTTCTATAACGCCAGTTGCAGGGATAGAAGCTGCTTGAACGATTGATACAAAGCAGAAAAATATGATTGGAAGAAATGCTGTAGGTAATTTCATCGGTCAATAGTAGTGTTGGTAATCAAAAATGGTATGTTAAGCCGCCTTGAAAGCGAGTTCTGTAAAATATGAGTCAGCAAATGATATGGCAGATATCTGGGGTTTTATAGGCCACAATATCAAAATATTGTGCCCACCGGCAGCAGCCACCTCCAGCGCCCGCTTGGCGTGTTCCTGCCCCTTCACTTCCGAAAAGTCGTCGTTGTGCTCGGAGCTCTGGCTAAAGAGCTGTTGAATATCTACTGAATAGGGAATAATGGGCCGTTCGCCGTTGAGGAATTCCACCACCTGGGCCAGTTCGGAAACACCGATAACTTCTATTCCCTCGACCACCGCCCCTTCGCGGGCATTCTCTTCGGGAACTATAATGCCGGCAAGCCCGGCATTTTTTGCCGCCACGGCCACGGAAAGACAACCCCGAACCGGCTTGACACCCCCATCCAGGGACAGTTCCCCCAGAAGCAGGTATTTCTTCAAGTGGTCGGGCTTGACGATCCCGGTTGCAGCCATGATGCCGATGGAGATGGGGAGATCGAAGGCTGCCCCTTCCTTTTTCACATCGGCAGGGGCCAGGTTGACGGTGATCTTGCGATTGGGGAACTCGTAACCGGAATTTTTCAGCGCCGACTTTACCCGGTCCTTGCTCTCCTTCACCGCCCCGTCAGGAAGCCCGACTGTGGCAAATTGAGGCAGTCCCTGGGCAATATCCACCTCCACATCTACCATTATGGCATCGATACCCAAGAGGGCACTGCTGAGAACCTTGGCAAGCATGGAACCTCCGTCTTTCGGTGAGGGGTGAGGAGGCAAGGCGGGTTTTTCACCTCAGCCCTCACCCCTTACTCCTCATGGTTTCAGCATATCCAGGTACCGCTCCGCATCCAGGGCCGCCATGCAGCCGGTACCGGCCGATGTAATCGCCTGGCGGTAATACTGGTCCTGCACGTCGCCGGCAGCAAAGACGCCGGGGATACTGGTGGCAGTCATGTTCCCGTCTGTGCCGCAGAGGGTACGGATGTAACCCCCTTCCATATCCAGCTGCCCTTCGAACATCTGCGTATTGGGAGTATGACCAATGGCGATGAAGCAGCCGTGAACGGAAAGATCCTTGGTGGAGCCGCTGGTATGGCGGATGCGGATGCCGGTTACCCCCGATTCGTCACCAAGCACTTCGTCCAGGGTGTGATGCCACTCAATGGTGACATTGCCCCCCTTGGTCTTTTCAATCAAGCGGTCGGCCAGGATCTTTTCCGCGCGGAACTGGTCGCGGCGGTGGATGACGAAAACGTGGCTGGCTATATTGGCCAGGTATAGTGCTTCTTCGACGGCGGTGTTCCCGCCGCCGATGACGGCGACGGGCTTGTTGCGGTAAAAAAAGCCGTCACAGGTGGCGCAGGCTGAGACGCCTTTGCCCTTGAAGGCCTGCTCCGAGGGAAGTCCCAGGTATTGGGCAGAAGCGCCGGTGGCAATGATGAGGGCATCGCAGCTGTAGGTGCCGGAATCCCCTTCGAGGATAAAAGGACGCTGCTGCAAATCCGTTTTATTGATGTGGTCATAGATGATCCGGGTGTTGAATCTCTCCGCATGCTTGAGCATACGCTCCATCAGCTCGGGCCCCTGGACCCCCTCGAAGTCTCCCGGCCAGTTATCAACCTCGGTTGTCGTCGTCAGCTGTCCACCCTGCTGCAGACCGGTGATTATCACCGGGTTGAGATTGGCTCTGGCTGCATATATTGCCGCCGTATAGCCCGCCGGTCCGGAACCGAGAATAATCAGCCTATGATGTACTATTGCCATTCGAAACTCTCCCGATAGTCTAAGTTTGGCGATAAGATACCAGTATGATAGGCAAATTGCAAGGCAGCAACAGGGTCTTTGTCATTGACCGTGCGCCAGGGCTCTGTTAAACTTCACACACATATATTTGCTATGCACAAGGAGGAAGCAATGGTTAAGCGTATTTCTATGGTGGTTTTATGCCTGGGCCTGTTTATGGCCGGCAGTGCTGCAGCAAGGGACATCAGTTTCAGCTCAGGACTCACGCAGGATGATTTCAAGCATTTGACCAAGGAAGCCGGCACGGCCATGGCCTACAGAAATACCGCCCCTGCAGAGCCCTTGGGCATTACCGGTTTCGATGCAGGAATCGAAGTGTCCGCCGTGTCCATCAAGAAAGATGGAACTAATAATTATTGGCAAAACGCCTTTAATGGGAACGCTCCTTCTTACCTCTACCTGCCGAAAATCCGAGTTCGCAAGGGTCTTCCTTTCGGCATAGATATCGGCGCCATGTATTCCTATGTCCCGGACAGCAACATCAAGCTCTATGGCGCCGAGATCAGCAAGGCGATCCTGGAAGGAACGACCGTGACTCCTGCCCTCGGTATCCGCGCCACCTACACCAAACTTGCAGGTGTCGGCGATCTGGACCTGCAGACGGTCGGTGTCGACGCCTCTATCAGCAAGGGCTTCGTCCTGGTCACCCCCTATGCCGGTGCGGGCGCGGTCTGGATCGACAGCAAGGCAAAGGGCAATCTACTGACCCTTTCCCCGGGACTCGCAAGCGAAAAGCTCTGGCAGCCCCGCGTCTTCGGCGGGCTGAAGCTGACCCCCCTGCCGCTTTTGGGCATCACCGCGGAAGTTGAATATGCGGCACGCCCCATTTATTCACTGAAGGCGGCGGTCAGCTTTTAACATAGTTCTATTAACTGCCTTCAACAGGAACGCACATGAGCGCTGAAGCACATCTGGATAAAAGTATCGCCGGCAGGTTCAAATATGCCATTGTCCTCACCTCCTTGACTCTGGTGGCAGAGGTGGCAGGCGGCATCTGGACCAATTCTCTAGCCCTTTTATCCGATGCGGCCCATGTTTTCCTTGACCTGTTCGCCCTGCTTTTGTCCCTGGGGGCGATCAGGCTTGCCGCTATGCCCGTTTCCGAAACCCGCACCTTCGGCTGGCACCGGGCCGAGGTCTTCGCCTCGTTCATCAACGGCGTTTCGATTCTCCTCATCGCTTTCGGCATCATGTATGAAGCATGGGGGAGGTTCCTTCACCCAGAAGAGGTGAAGAGCCTCCCCATGTTCATCATCGCCCTGGTCGGCCTGGCCATGAATCTCCTGTCCGCCTCGGCCCTGCATCAGCATTCCCACGACGACCTCAACGTCCACAGCGCCTTCCTCCATGTCATCGGCGACGCCGCCGCCTCCGTCGGGGTTATTGCCGGCGGCGTGATCATGTATTTCACCGGCTGGTATGTGCTGGATGCAGTTGTATCAGTAGGCATCGGCTTTGTCATTTTCTGGGGTTCATGGCGCGTCATCAGGGAATCCGTTCATATCCTGCTGGAAGGTGTGCCGCGGAACATGAGCATCACCCAGGTATCGGAAGCGATCCGCACCATAGAGGGAGTCAACAGCGTTCACCACCTGAACGTCTGGACCATCTGCTCCCATATTCTGGCCCTGTCGGCCCACGTGGACATCCTGCCCGACTACAAGGATGACCAGACAGCCGTACTGCGCCGCATTGAGGAGCTTCTTTTCGAACGCTACCACATATCCCATACCACGTTGCAGGCCGAGTGCACAAAATGTATCGAAGGCCCCATTATCAAGGAAATGCGCCATCGTCCCCGTGCAGTCCACAGCCATGACCATGGTGCCTGCAGCCACGGTCACCATCACCATTAACGATATTGATTGAAAAACGTCATGGGGCAGCCGGTATGAAGGACGGCAACACAGCAGACCAGCGCCCGCAACTGTTTTTCACTTCGGAGTTTCCCTCCATGCTTGAATACAGCCTGATCCATGAAGCGGATGACCGCCTGAAAAAAAGGGTGCGTCGCACCGAACTGATCCATTCCCATTATTTCACAGAGAAAATCGGTACCCAGGTCTTCCTCAAATGTGAGAACCTGCAACGGACGGGTTCCTTCAAGATCCGCGGCGCTCTTAATTTTATGACGGCACAGCCGAGGATCAGGCTGGAAAAGGGGGTAATTACTGCCTCGGCAGGCAACCATGCCCAGGGAGTAGCTTTTTCAGCCGACCTGCTCGGAGTTAAAGCGGTTGTTTTCATGCCGGAAAGTACTCCGCCCCAGAAGGTCTTCGCCACCAGGGATTACGGAGCAGAGGTGGTGCTGACGGGAAAGAATTTCGACGAAGCATATGCAGCCGCTCTCCTGACCCAGAAGGAGACAGGGGCACTGTTCGTTCATCCCTTCGACGATCCACTGGTAATGGCGGGCCAAGGGACCATCGGCCTGGAAATCCTCCAACAACTGCCTGACGTGGACAACATCCTCGTCCCCATAGGCGGTGGTGGGCTCATCGCCGGCATCGCCTCGGCCATCAAGGAGACTCGTCCGCGGGTGAGGATCATCGGCGTCGAATCGGTCGCCGCCCCATCCATGCATGCTTCGCTGCATCGGGGGGCTATTGCTGATACCCCGATTAAGGTGACGCTGGCCGACGGCATTGCCGTGAAAAAGGTCGGCAAAAACACCTTTCCCATCATTCGGGATTTGGTTGACGAGGTGGTATTGGTTGAGGAGGAAGAAATCGCCCAGGCGATCGTCTCGCTTCTGGAGAGAAGCAAGCTCTTGGTGGAAGGAGCCGGCGCCGTCACGCTGGCTGCACTTTTGAACGGCAAGGTGGATGCCCTGACGGGGAAGACGGTATGCCTGCTCTCAGGTGGGAATATCGATGTCAAAACCATCTCCATCGTGGTGGAGCGAGGTCTTTTAGCCGCCGGTCGCTATCTGAAGCTGAAGGTGGAACTGGATGATGTGCCGGGCTCGCTGGCAAGGCTGTCAGCGGATATCGCAGCCACCAACGCAAACATTTCGCTCATCACCCACGACCGGCGTTCTAAAGCACTTCCCATCGGCAAGACGGAAGTCCTGCTGGAACTGGAAACGCGGGGGTTCGAGCATATCCGGGAGACCGTTGAATATCTGGATAAGCGTGGCTATGGACTGGAGGTGTTGAAATGATCCGGACTCATCCTGCCAAGGAGAAACGCCCGCGTCAGTTCAGCGCCGTTAGCTGATTCCAAAAGCTCAGGTCTGAGCAGGTCGTTGGCGGTATCCACATCGTGCCACGCTGCCAGGAGCGCCGCGCCGATACCCCCTTTCCCAGCCGCAGCAAGGCTGTCAGCCAGTACCGTGCTGCTGGACCAGGCAATCCCCTGGAAAAGCTCACCATGCAGCTGCTTCAGTCCCAGCAGATAATAACCTCCGTCATGGCTGGGGCCGAAGACTGCCTGGATGTGCTCATCTTCCAGCTTGAGGAATGCCTCCCTGATGTAGGCAAGGGGCAGATCCGGCGAATCTGTCCCGATAACCGCTGCCCTGCCGTAGCCAAGTTCAAAGACTTGCCTGAATGCGCGCTTCATCCGATCGCCAAGATCGCCACTGCTTTGGGGCAGAAAATTCATGCCCTCTGTCAACCCATCAAAATAGGCAGCCGCCTCCGCACCTCCATGGTAAAAAAGAAAGAGATCCACGTCTTTGAGCGTAGCTGCCTTGGCCAGGGTATCCATGAGCATGCAGCGGTATAATTCGGCAGCGGCCTCTGACGACAGATATGGGATGAGGCGGGTTTTCACCTCTCCTGCCACAGGCTCCTTGGCAAAGATGAGGAGGGCTTTTTTCGTCAAAATTGCAGGCCTCAACACTCACTAATGAGTTGGTAAAATTTAGCTTTATCCACAATTTCCGGGATTTTCAACAGATTTATCCACAAGCAGATTCAGCCCATCTTATCCCGCTCTATGGCGGCATATGCTGAATGTTTGTGAATTGACTCGAAGTTCTCTGCCTCCACGGAGAACCAGGTAATTTTGTCCATGGAGAGAAGCTTCTCGGTTGCCTCACGCACCATGTCCTCTACGAATTTCGGGTTTTCATAAGCCCTTTCCGTAACCAGCTTTTCATCCTCGCGCTTAAGAAGAGAATATACCGGACTGGAACCGCACCCTTCAACGATCTCGATAAGATCCTCGATCCAGATGAACTCACGGTAACGGACCTTGACCGTCATGATACTGCGCTGGTTATGGGCGCCATACCGGGACAGTTCCTTGCTGCACGGACAGAGGGAGGTAACGGGCACCCTGACGCCGAGAACGAAGTCGAAGTCGGAGGCAAGGCTGGCGCTGAACTCGCAGGTATATTCCATCAGGCTTTTGGCTCCCGAAGCAGGGGCTTTTTTCTCGATGAAATAGGGAAATTCTATCTCCAGATGGGCAGTGCTTGCTCCCAATTTTTCCTTCATCTTCTGCAGCATGGCCTCCATCTTGTCTAAAGCGATTTCTTCCCGGTAGACGTTGAGGATCTCGATGAAGCGGCTCATGTGCGTCCCTTTGAAATGATGGGGGAGGTCGACGTACATGTTGATGCGGGCAACGGTATGCTGGATGGACTTGTTTTTGTCCATGACGACGATCGGATACGAGATATCCTTGACCCCAACCTTGCTGATGGGGATATTGCGGTTGTCGCGGGATTTCTGCATATCGGGCATGACATCCGGTGAGGGATGAGGGGTGAGAGGTGAGGTAGTCATTTGTTTTGCCTTCATTGGTTGTTTCTCCTCACTCCTCACTTCTTGCTCCTCACTGCATATGGGACCGGATCAGTCACACCTGCCTCGGCAAAACCCTTCAGACGCAAGCGACATGAATCGCAGAGGCCACAGGCTAGGCCTTCGGGGGTAGGATCATAGCAGGAATGGGTTCTGCCGTAGTCCACCCCGAGGGCAAGGCCCTTGCGGATAATCTCTGCTTTGGTCATGGCAATGAGTGGAGCATGGATGACAAATCTGCCAGTCCCTTCAACTCCGGCCCTGGTGGCCAGATTGGCCGTTGCCTCAAAGGCAGCGATATATTCAGGGCGGCAATCGGGATAGCCCGAGTAGTCAAGTGCATTTACGCCGATGAAGATGTCGAAGGCGCCAAGGACCTCGGCCCAGCCCAGGGCAAAGGAAAGAAAAATGGTATTTCTTGCCGGGACATAGGTTACCGGGATTCCCGCCCCGATACCTTCTTTCGGCACATCCAAGTCGGCCGTCAGTGCGCTTCCCCCGACTTTGCGCAGGTCGAAGCTGACCACCAGGTGTTCAGAGGCCCCCATTGTCTTTGCGTTGGCCTTGGCCGTGGCCAACTCCACGGAGTGCCGCTGGCCATAGTCGAAGCTCATGGCATAGGGCTCAAAGCCCTCTTCACGGGCAATTGCCATGCAAGTAGTGGAGTCGAGACCACCACTGTAGAGAATTACTGCTTTCTTTTTCATCCCTTAACCTCGCTGCAGTGGAGACCTTCCCCCTGCTATTAAAAAGGCCGCGCCGTTCTGGACGGTGCGGCCTGGTACAATTCTATTCAACAAAACTCTTGAGCTTTTTCGCCCGGCTCGGGTGGCGCAGCTTTCTCAGCGCCTTGGCCTCGATCTGGCGGATCCTTTCCCGGGTAACCTCGAAGTCCTGTCCCACCTCCTCCAGGGTATGGTCGCTCTTTTCACCGATACCGAACCTCATGCGCAGGACCTTCTCTTCCCGCGGGGTCAGGGTGGACAGCACCCGGGAGGTCTGCTCGGAAAGGTTCGCCTTGATGACCGCTTCCAGAGGGGAAACAACCCCCTTGTCTTCGATGAAATCACCCAGGTGTGAATCCTCCTCTTCACCGATGGGAGTCTCCAGAGAAATGGGCTCCTTGGCAATCTTCAGCACCTTGCGCACCTTGTCCAGGGGCAGGCTCATGCGCTCGGCGATCTCCTCGGGCGAAGGCTCACGACCGATCTCCTGGACCAGCTGTCGGCTGGTGCGGATCAGCTTGTTGATGGTCTCGATCATATGGACAGGGATTCGGATGGTCCGGGCCTGGTCGGCAATGGCACGGGTGATGGCCTGACGGATCCACCAGGTGGCATAGGTGGAGAACTTGTAACCACGCTGGTATTCGAACTTGTCCACGGCCTTCATCAGGCCGATATTTCCTTCCTGGATCAGGTCGAGAAACTGCAGGCCTCTGTTGGTGTATTTTTTGGCTATGGAGACGACCAGACGCAGGTTGGCCTCGACCAGCTCCGACTTGGCCAGCTTGGCTTTGTGCTCACCCTCTTCGATGGCCTGCAAAGCCGTCGACAGCTCGGAAGCCTTGAAACCCGACTCCTGCTCAATCTTTTTCAGCTTCCGCTCAGCGCTCTTGAATCTTTTTTCCAGCTTCTGCACATCTTCCAGGGAGATGCCCAATTTCTTCAGGACCTTTTTCTCCTCATCGGGGCCCTTGGCCATTTTTCCCAGCATCGCCGCCAGATCTGCCGACGAAACACCTGCTTCCTTCTCCAGATCGGCAATCTCATGCATCATCTTGTCGACCTTGTGGGAAAGCTCCTTCAGCCGCTGGGAGATCTTTTCTATGTGGCGGTCCTTGAGACGAAGGGATTTCAGCAGTTCCGCCAGCTTCGCTTTGAAGTCCCGCTGTTCTGCCAATAGCGCCTCGCGTTCCTTGGCTGGGAGGGTGGTCTGTTCAAGGGCGAGGAAAATCTCCTCCATGCGCCGGTCATGGTCGCGAATCTCATCGATCGTTGCCAGCAGGCGGTTTGCCTGGACATCCTCTTCACCTTCCTCCAGTTCCTCCTCCTCAACCTCTTTACTGATCTCGATGGCGGCAATCTGGAACTTGCGCAGCTTATCCCCAAGGGAAATTACCTCTTTCACGGTGATCGGCGTGTTGAGAATGACACTGGCCACATCCCTTTCACCCACTTCAATCCGCTTGGCGATCTCCACCTCCCCTTCACGGGTCAGAAGTGACACGGAACCCATTTCTCGCAGGTACATACGCACAGGGTCGCTGGTCCGGCCGAGAGTGCCAGGCTCGAACTCAACTTCTTCCTGCTCCCCTTCCATTTCCTCTTCATCCTCCAGGTCCAGCTTGACCTTGGGGATCTTCACCTTCTGCGCCGAATCGACTATTTCAATATCCATATCGCCGAACATGCTCATGACATCATCGATCTGCTCGGAGGAAACAATATCAGGGGGAAGAAGATCATTGACCTCTTCATAGGTGAGGAAGCCTTTCTCCTTGCCCAGGTCGATCAGCTGTTTTACTTCATCCATGTTTTTCTTAGCCATTACACCACCTCATTGCAACTGTATATCTATAGTAATTGCGATTTTTTGTTTCGCAAGGTATCCAACTTCCTTAATATTTCCCAGTAGCGTTCCGAATCTGAATCAAGTCTGGACAGTTCCTTTTTCAGTTCCTTGACATCACCGTCCTTTAGCATGGAGCGGTCACGGCTCATGCGGCACTGATCAAAGGCCTTATTGGCATCGATCTCGTCCAGATGATCGTCATCCATGAAAATGCCGGCAAGGCGGCTGCGCTCTTCGGTGGAATCGATCTGCTCAAGGAGCAGCGCCCAGTCAATACCGGCTTCAGAGTCATTGTGGGCCATGATGGCTTCTGCTATCGGCAGAAGGTCGGCGGAGAACAGATTGGCCGCACCATAATCGCGGACCCGCTTGATGACCCCGGCATATTTGCCCATAAGTGAAATCAGCGTCTCTTCCGGACCCTTGTTGCTTCTCGGTTTGACCCGTTCCCTCGGTACAGCAAGATCGGCACTGGAAACGGGAGATCGGCCGATCTTCTTCTGCATCTGTCGAGGATCTACACCCAGTTTCCTGGATATTTCCTTTATGTACAGGTCCCGCTCTATGGGGTTGACAATTTTCATCAAATGCGGCGTCAAAGCTTCAATAGTGCCGACTTTCCCTTCGACGGTGCCACTGTCGTACTGACCAAGAAGTTCGCTGAAAAAGAATTCGAATATGGGTTTTGCTTTAGCCAGATGACCAGCAAAGGCGCCATCTCCCTGAGTCTTCAGAAAAGTATCAGGGTCGTCCCCCGGTGGGAGCTCGATAACACTTGCAGGAAGCTTTTCATCCAGGAAAAGCTCCATGCTGCGAAGAGTGGCCTTCCTGCCGGCGCTGTCCCCGTCAAACAGGGTGTACACCTTGTTCGCATAACGCTGTAGCAGCTTGATGTGGCCGGTCGTCAACGCGGTGCCGCAGGTGGCAACGACATTTCTTATGCCGGCCTGATAGAGGGCCAAATGGTCGAAGTAACCTTCGACGATGATGCCATTGCCCTTCTCTCGCATTGCATACTTGGACAGGTTAAGGCCGAACAGCACCTCGCTCTTGTGGTAAATGGGCGACTCAGGCGAATTGATGTATTTGGGCAGCGAATCATCAAGCACCCGGCCGCCGAAACCGATCGGCCGGCCATGCATGTCGGCTATGACAAAGAGAAGCCTATTGCGAAAGGCATCGTAATGGCGCCCCCCTTCACGTCGCTTGATCAAGCCCAGCTTCTCGGCCAGATCGAGGGGCACCCGCAGCTGTTCCAGATGTCTGGTCAGGCTGTCCCACTTATCAGGGGCATAGCCGATGCCGTAGGCCTCAGACGTGGCGGAATCAACCCCGCGCCGTTCCAGGTACTGCCGTCCGGCTTCGCCTGCCGGATCGTTGAGCAGCAGCTGACGATAAAATGCAGCAGCCTGTCCGTTAATTTTGTAGAGCAGTTCCCTCTCATCGCTCTGTCGTTTTTCCGTTGCCGTGCGAGGGCGCTCTTCAATGGTAACACCAACGCGCTTAGCCAGAAATTTGACGGCTTCAGGAAAGGACAGGCCCTCTATCTTCATGATAAAGGAAATGGCATTGCCGCCTACCCCGCAACCAAAGCAATGGAAAATACCCCTTGCAGGATTAACATTAAAAGAACCGGTCTTTTCCCCATGGAAGGGACATATGCCCTGGTAATTGGCTCCCGATTTCCTGAGGCTGACGTAATCGGAAACAATCTCCAGGATTGACGCCCGTTCCCTTACCTCATTAATCTTATCGTCGGGGATCATCGACATCTTGAACCTTCATGTACAGTCAAACTAATTGTGCCGGTTCGCCCCTTTCCGGTGGGCTGCAGCACTGTCCCAGCCTGAAATTATTTCCCTACCCGACGAAATGAAGGGCCGGGCTGTTCCGGATCGCAACAGGTATCCTTTTATCCATTCCGGAGCCGGCTTGGTCGTTGCCAGGTAAAGAACCATGCAGAGAACGAATGCTCCTTCGAGAAAACCGAAGACGACGCCGCCGACACGATTCAGTCCACCCAGCAGCATAATCTTCAAAATTGCAGTCAGCAGGTGTCCGAGAAGATAGAAAAGCAGTCCGAGAACAAGGAAAATTAGGAAAAACGACAGGACCAGCGCCACACGCTGGGGCAGGTGAATAAACGGTCTGATTGCTTCTGCAATATATGAATAATATCTGAAGGCTGCCCAGCCTCCGGTCACCAGGCCGAGGAGAGAACATGCCTCTCCCACCAGACCTTTCATGAAACCTTTTACGACAAAACCGATGAGAAAGGCCCAGATAAGGATATCAAGAAGGATCATTCAAATACCCGATGCCGATAGTTCCTAGCCATAAAGTAAAAGTAGGGGCAATTACGAGAATCGCCCCCACCTGAAAGTCCGCTGGTCGTCAGAGGAATCTGGACCTTGCCATAGCTCAGGCCAGCTGTTCCTTGACAACATCGCTGACTAATTTGCCGTCTGCACGACCGGCAACGCCCGGTTGCAGGGCCTTCATGACCCGGCCCATATCCTTGGACCCCTGCGCGCCGCCTTCAGCAATTGTCTTTCTGACAAGTTCTTCTAGTTCTTCACGAGTCAACTGCTGCGGCAGAAATTCCAGAAGCAGCGCCAACTCTTTTTCTTCCTTATCCACGAGGTCTTGACGGCTTGCTTCCTTAAAGAGCCTTATGGATTCCCTACGCTGTTTGCAGAGCGTACTGATGATCTCAATAATTTCCCGGTCATCAAGCTCGTGCTGCTGATCGATTTCCCGGTTCTTTACTGATGAGCGAACCATGCGGATTACGGACAGCTTGAGATTATCCTTTGACTTCATGGAAGCCTTCAGCTCATCGTTAAGCCGTTCCCGCAAAGACATATGAGACCTCTTAATCTATCATCTTACGCTGTTTTTTCAATGCTCTCTTGCGAGCAGCAATAGCCTTTTTCTTCTTTTTGATGCTAGGCTTTTCGTAGTGCTCTCTTTTGCGGACTTCTGACAAAATCCCCGCTTTTTCGCACTGTTTCTTGAATTTTTTCAAGGCGAGCTCAAACGGCTCAGCTTCTTTTACCCTTACTCCCGGCATTCATGTTCCCCTCCCTCCTGTATATAAATTTACTTATAATCAAGGTTAAGGCCGGCAGACTATTTACAAGGACTATGCATAATAGCACCCGTCACTATAATGTCAAGGAAAAACTTTAACGATTTTTCACCTGTCACGGGATTCCTTTTCGGCAATCCCCGACATACCGAACCTGCGTCGCAGTTCATCGTATATCTCATCAGGATTTATATCACAATATCCAAGAAGGACCAGGGTGTGAAAAAACAGGTCGGCAGTTTCGTAAATGATCTCTTCACGCGCCCCCCCTTTACCCGCTATCACCACTTCGGTTGCCTCTTCGCCCAGCTTCTTCAGGATTTTGTCGATGCCCTTGGCCATAAGAGAAGCGGTATAAGACTGCTCCGAGGGATTTGCCTTCCGCTCCAGGATAACCCGATAGACGGCCTGCAGGATATCATCATTCATGTCATTCACTTTCCTTCCTCACTCCTCACTCCTCACCGGTCGCTCGTCACCAGTCACCAGTCACCAGTCACCAGTCACCAGTCACCAGTCACCAGTCACCAGTCACCAATCACCAATCACCGTTTAAAGCCTCACCGGCACCCCTTTGCCCTTCAGGTATTCCTTGGCTTCTTGGATGGTGTATTCACGATAGTGGAAGATGGATGCGGCCAGACAGGCACTTGCCCCACCGTTGGTGAAGCCGTCGTAGAAATGCTCCAGGTTGCCTACGCCGCCGGAGGCAATAACCGGTATCCCAACGGCATCGGTTACCGACCTGGTCAGGGAGAGATCATAACCATCCTTGGTGCCATCGCAATCCATGCTGGTAAGAAGGATTTCGCCCGAGCCATATTCCTCCATGCGCTGGGCCCATTCAACAGCATCGATGCCGGTGGCATTGCGTCCGCCATGGGTATAGACTTCCCAGCGGTCCTCACCCGGGACGCGGCGGGCATCGATGGCCACTACCGTACATTGGGAGCCGAAGCGCTCGGCCGCTTCCTTGACAAATTCGGGGCGATGTACGGCAGCCGTATTGATGGAAACCTTGTCGGCACCGGCATTGAGCAGGCGGCGAATATCATCCACCGTCCGCACCCCCCCACCGACCGTGAGTGGCATAAAGACCCGTTCCGCGGTGCGGCGCACCACATCGATGATGATGTCCCGCGCATCACTGGAGGCGGTGATGTCGAGAAAAGTCAGTTCGTCGGCTCCCTGACGGTCATAGATCTCGGCAATTTCCACCGGGTCGCCGGCGTCCCGCAGCTCCAGAAACTGCACCCCTTTGACTACCCGCCCCCCCTTCACGTCGAGACAGGGGATGATGCGTTTGGTCAGCATGATGCACCCCGCCTGGTCAAAGCTATGGCCTCGGAAAGTTCGATGGCGCCGGAGTAGATGGCCTTGCCGGTAATGGCGCCGCTGATTCCCGCAGCTTCCACCGCCATTAGATTTTCGATGTCGCGCAGGGCGGAAACTCCGCCGGAGGCTATCACCGGAATGGTAATGGCCTCAGCAAGGTTTCTGGTGGCCTCGATGTTGGGACCCTTCATCATACCGTCACGGCTGATATCGGTATAGACAATAGCAGCTACGCCGAACCCTTCGAATTTCTTTGCCAGATCGATCGCCGTCACCCCGGTCACCTCGGCCCAGCCCTGGACCGCCACCATTCCGTTCTTGGCATCAATGCCGACAACAATCCGCCCCGGGAACTTCCTGCAGGCCTCCTGCACCAGTTCCGGATTGCGCTGGGCGGCAGTACCGATGATCACCCGGCCGATACCCATGCCCAGGTAGGCCTCGATCGTTGCCAGGTCGCGTATGCCCCCACCCAGCTGGGTGGTGATCTTCAAAGCCTTGACAATGGCCTCGATGGCCCCCCTGTTCTTGGGCTCGCCGGCAAAGGCGCCATCAAGGTCGACAATATGGAGCAGTTCCGCCCCTTTTGCTTCCCAGACAAGGGCCTGGGCTGCCGGATCGTCACTATAGACCGTGTCACGCTCCATGAGCCCTTGCTCAAGCCGGACGCATTTCCCTTCCTTCAGATCAATGGCAGGTATGACTATCATCTGATTCCCTCGGAGATAAGTAGTTTATGCCTTGAGTCCGGCAAAGTTCTTCAATATCTGCAGCCCCTTTTCCTGGGACTTCTCGGGATGGAACTGGGTGGCCACCACATTGTCCTTGCAGATGGCGGAACAAAATTCCATGCCGTAGGTTGTACTGGCGGCCACGACCTTCTCGTCGTCCGGTTTCACATAATAGGAATGGACGAAGTAGACATTGGTGCCATCATCGATCCCTTCGAAAACCGCTGATTCCCCGCGCAGTGTCAGCTGATTCCAGCCCATGTGCGGCACCTTCAGCTTCTCGCCGTTCTCTTCCAGCCCTTCCGGAAAGCGCAGCACCCGTCCGGGGATAATGTTCAACCCCTTGTGGATACCGAATTCCTCACTCTCGGTAAAGAGCAGCTGCAAACCGAGGCATATGCCTAAAAACGGCCGTCCATCGGCAATCACCTTAAGGATGGGATTAATGAATCCCCCCTGTTCCAGGTTGCGCATGCAATCAGGAAATGCTCCGACCCCTGGCAGGACAATTTTGTCCGCCGCAAGCACCACGTTTGGATCCGAGGTTACGGTGGCCTCAAAACCGACCTTTTCAAATGCCTTCTGCACCGAGCGAAGGTTGCCCATGCCGTAATCGATTATAGCTATCATCGTTAAAAACCTGTGAGGGGTGAGGAGTAAGGGGTGAGGAAAAGGCCGTTACCTCCTAACTCCTCACGCCTCCCCCCTCACCGATGTTAGAGTTTGCCCTTGGTGGACATGACCCCGGAAATACGCGGATCGTGCTGGGTCGCCTGATCCAGAGCACGAGCCAGCGCCTTGAAACATGCCTCCAGGATATGATGGACGTTATCGCCGTACATGACATTGATGTGGATATTGGCCGCCAGGTTGTTGGTCAGCGCCTGGAAGAACTCCCGTGCCAGTTCCACATCGAAGTCGCCGATCTTCACCTTGGGGAGCCTGACGTTGTATGCCAGATAGGGACGACCGGAAAGATCGACTGCCACGCTGGCAAGGGTTTCATCCATGGGAACGGAGGCCTGGCCATAGCGGCGGATGCCACTCTTATCACCTAGAGCCTGTTTCAAAGCTTCCCCCAAAACGATACCGATATCCTCTACCGTATGATGAAAGTCGATATCGATGTCCCCTTTCGCCTCCACCTCCAGGTTGAACAGGCCATGGCGGGCGAAAAGATTGAGCATGTGGTCGAGAAAGGGAACCGAAGTGCATACCTTTGCCTCCCCGGCTCCGTCAATATCCAGAGAAAGCTTGATCTGGGTTTCCTTGGTAATGCGTTCGACGACGGCTTTCCTCGACATATGCGCCTCCCTCAAATTATTTCAATCGCTTGCTGACCGATTTGGCATGTGCTTCCAGGCCTTCCAGCTGGGCGATATGGACGATGCTCCGACCAAGCCTGTTCAGGCCTCCTTCACTGAAGTAAACGATGGACGACTTCTTGACGAAATCATCCAGAGACAACGGTGAAAAGAAGCGGGCCGTACCGCCAGTGGGCAAGGTGTGGTTCGGGCCGGCCAGATAATCACCTGCTGCTTCCGGTGTGAAGTGGCCGAGGAAGATGGCACCGGCATTGCGGATCTGGGGCAAAATGGCAAACGGATCGGTTACCGCCAGTTCCAGGTGCTCCGGAGCGATGCGATTGGAAAAATCGATGGCCTCCGGAAGGCTGCCGGAGACTATGACTGCGCCATAGGTCTCCCAGGATTTGCGGGCGATGGATTCCCGGGACAGCTGCCCCAATTGCAACTCCACCTCTTCAGCCACCCGCTCGCCAAAAGCACGGTCGGTGGTAATAAGGATGGAAGAGGCCAGTTCGTCGTGCTCCGCCTGGGAAAGGAGATCCGCCGCAATGTGGGCAGGATTGCCGCTGCCGTCATTGATGACCAGGATCTCCGACGGTCCGGCGATCATGTCGATTCCCACCTGGCCGAAGACCAGCTTCTTTGCCGTGGCCACATAAATATTGCCGGGGCCGGTGATCTTGGCCACTTTCGGAATGGTTGCCGTGCCATAGGCAAGGGCAGCAACCGCCTGGGCACCGCCAATCCTGAAAACCCGGTCCACACCGGAAAGACGCGCTGCCACCAGCACATGGGGATTGATCTCGCCGCCGGGGGTCGGCGCCACCATGATTACCTCACCCACCCCGGCAACCTTGGCCGGTACTGCGTTCATGATGACGCTGGAGGGGTAGCTGGCCTTGCCGCCGGGAACATAGATACCTACCCGTTGCAGCGGGGTAACCATCTGGCCAAGCATGATGTCCGGCTCGTCTGTGGAAAGCCAGGTCTCCTGCTTCTGCTTCTGGTGAAAACGGGCCACCCGTTCCACTGCCAGCTTCAGGGCGGCGATGTCTTCATCTGCCACACGGGCAAAAGCTTCATTAAATTCTACTTCGGTTACTTCCAGCGAATGAACTGAATCGGCTTCAAGCCGATCAAAGCGGCGGGTATAATCAAGAACGGCCGCATCGCCACGGCTGCGGACCTCAGCGATAATATCAACTACGATCTGCTCGACGTCTCTGCCGGTCTCCTCACTGCGGGCGAGTATGGCGGCAAAAGCGTCTTCAAAGGAATTGTCGCGAATATCGAGGAATTTCATAAAAGCCTCTTCCATCTGGCCGTAAAACAAACGGCAATTTGTTTAAACGTGCTTTTCAAGCCCTTCGATAATATGGGTAATGCGCTGATGTTTCGTCTTGAGACTGGCCCTGTTGACGATAAGGCGGGTGGTTATCTCGGCAATGGTCTCCACCTCCACCAGGCCGTTCTGCTTCAGAGTTTCGCCGGTGGAAACCAGGTCGACGATCCGCTCGGACAGCCCGACCAGCGGCGCCAGTTCGATGGAACCGTATAGTTTGATGATCTCCACCTGAATCCCTTTGCCGGTGAAATATTTTTCCGTGAAATTGGGATACTTGGTGGCAATGCGGATGTTATTCCAGCCGGATGGATCATCGGTGCGTGAAAGCTCGGCGGGTTCGGCGACCATCATCCGGCAATAGCCGAACTTGAGATCAAGTGGCTCATAGACGTCCTTTTCCTGCTCAAGGAGGGTATCCTTACCGACAATCCCCAGGTCGGCACATCCATACTCCACATAGGTGGGGACATCGGTGGCGCGAACGATCATGTAACGCATGCGCTGCACGGGATTCTCGAAGATGAGCTTACGGGTATCCGAGAGCAATTCCTCGCAGTCGATGCCGATCTTTTTGAACAGGGCCACCGAATCGTGCAGGATCCGTCCTTTGGGAATGGCAATGGTAATAAAATCAGTCATTCTTGCACCCGTTCAATGTCTGCTCCGAGTCCAGCGAGCTTCTTTTCGATAAACTCATACCCTCTGTCAAGGTGATAGATGCGGGATATTTCGGTGGTATTGTCAGAGGCAAGACCGGCAAGGATAAGCGATGCGGAAGCACGCAGGTCGGTTGCCATCACCGGAGCGCCGGAAAGCTTTTTCACTCCTTTAACCGTTGCCGCATTTCCCTCAGTGGTGATATCTGCACCAAAACGCATCAACTCGGAAACGTGCATGAAGCGGTTTTCGAAGATGTTTTCACTGATGACGCTGGCGCCATCGGCCAGACACATGAGTGCCATGAACTGGGCCTGCATGTCGGTGGGGAAGCCCGGATAGGGGCGGGTCTTGATATTGACCGATCTGACCTTTTTCGGTCCCTTGACCCTTACCACATTATCCTTGTTGATGATCTCCACTCCCGCATCCTGAAGCTTGAAGACCAATGCATCCAGATGCTCCAACTGCATGTTGCGGATTTTTACGTCCCCACCGGTAATGGCTGCGGCAATCATGAATGTACCGGCCTCAATACGGTCCGGCATCATGCGGTGCGTTACCGGGCCAAGCTCTTTGACACCATCGATACGAATGGTATCGGTGCCGGCCCCATCGATGCGCGCTCCCATCTTGATCAGCACATTGGCCAGATCGACTATTTCCGGTTCCCTTGCAGCGTTTTCCAGGATCGTTTCACCTTTGGCTGTGGCAGCCGCCATCATAAGATGTTCGGTACCGCCAACCGTGGAAACATCGAAATTGATCCGCGCACCTTTCAGTTGCTTGGCCTTTGCCTCAACATATCCGTGGGAAAGGGTAATGTCGGCCCCCATGGCAGCCAATCCCTTAAGATGAAGGTTGATTGGCCTGGCACCGATGGCACAACCACCGGGCAGAGAAACGCGAGCTATGCCAAAGCGGGAAAGAAGCGGCCCCAAAACCAGCACCGAAGCGCGCATGGTCTTGACCAGATCGTAGGTGGCCTCGTGTTTGTCGATGCCCCTGGTGTCGATCCTGACCACATTGCCGTTGCCTTCGATCTTTGCACCCAGCTGCTCCATTACCTTGATGGTGGTATTGATGTCGCGCAGGAAGGGGACATTGCTGAATTCATGCTCCGCCGGAGCCAGAATGGTGGAAACGAAAACTGGAAGGGAGGCGTTTTTCGAACCGCTTACGGTAACTTCACCGGAGAGTTTCTTGCCACCTTTGATGATTAATTTGTCCAAAATGATACCTCTGTCTGATTGATTAGCTAGCCACAAAAGGCTACTTCAGCTGCCCGCCTACCACCCGTTCGATGTCGGCAGTGTCCTTTGCCGCAAAGACTTCGGCAAACTTGCCATTGTCGAAAAAAAGTTTCCTAACCTGTTCAGCCTGGCCTATGCCAACCTCAAGGAGAAGCCATCCGCCGCAAACAAGGTAATCCGTGGCAGCAGCAACGATCTGACGATAGAAATCCAGGCCATCCTTCCCCCCGTCAAGCGCCCCGGCCGGCTCGTAATCGCGGACTTCAGGTTGCAGCGTTTTCAGGTCGTCACTGGGGATATAGGGAGGGTTTGAAACGACCATATGGAACTGCTGCCCTTGAACCGGCTCGAACAGCGAACCGTGCAGCAGTTTTACCGCAACTCCATGGGTATTGCAGTTCTTCTCCGCCACCGCAAGGGCGTCCACGGAAGTGTCAACACCGGTGATAATGGCACCGGGCAAGGCCTTGGCCAGCGAGATGCTGATGCAACCGCTGCCGGTGCCCACATCAAGGATGCTCGACGTTTTTCCGGCCCTTTTTACGGCCTCGTTTACCAAAACCTCGGTATCGTGGCGGGGAATCAGCACTGCCGGTGCCACTGCGAAATCAAGCCCCATGAATTCCTGGGAGCCGAGGATATACTGGAGGGGCTCGCGACGACCACGGCGGGCGATCATCCCCCGGTAGTCGGCCAGCTCTTTCGGCGTCAGCGGCTTGTCGAAATTAACGTAGAGCCCCATCCGATCAAGGCCGAGCACGGCACAGAGCATCCACTCCGACTCCAGCCGGGCATTCTCCACCCCTTTCTGGGTCAAGAATTCCTTGGTCCAAGTCAGAACCTTTAAAACAGTCCACGTTTCTTGCTGTACCATAAATCAACGACCCCATCGATTCGCGCTCAAAAATATCCAGGTGCAAGGCGCCCCGAGTCAGAGGAGTGAGGCGTAGCAGCGCTACGTCGCAGCGACGAGGACGAAGGGCAACGCCGCAGATGGATGTTTTTCAGCGCGAATCAGGCGGCTTCGGATTGGGCCTGGAGCGCCTCCATCTGATAATGAGCCCTTAGCGCATCAGCAATCTCGGCAATGTCACCGGCCATGATGGCGTCCAGGCGGTACAGCGTGAGGCCTATCCGGTGATCGGTCATCCTTCCCTGGGGAAAGTTGTAGGTGCGGATACGCTCGCTCCGGTCACCGCTGCCTACCTGCTGCTTGCGGTCCGCAGCCAGCTTGGCATTCTGCTCCTGCAGGATATTGTCGAGAATGCGGGTTTTCAAAACTTTCATGGCCTTGGCCCGGTTCTTGATCTGGCTTCGTTCCTCCTGGCAGGCCACCACCGTGCCGGTGGGAAGATGGGTAATGCGCACTGCCGAATCGGTGGTATTGACGTGCTGGCCGCCGGCGCCGCTGGAACGGTAGACATCGATCTTCAGGTCAGTGGGATTGATGTCGATATCCACATCCTCTGCCTCGGGCATGATGGCAACAGTACAGGCGCTGGTGTGAATGCGGCCCTGGGCTTCCGTCTCGGGCACCCGCTGCACCCGGTGCGTACCAGATTCATACTTCAGCTTGGCAAAGACCCCTTCCCCCTCCACGGAGGCAACGACCTCCTTGAAGCCACCTTTCTCCGATTCCGAAGAGGAAATAACCTCGACTCGCCAGCGGTTGGTCTCGGCGAAACGGCTGTACATGCGAAAAAGGTCGCCGGCAAACAGTGCCGCTTCGTCACCACCGGTACCGGCGCGGATCTCCAGGATAACACTCTTGTCGTCATTGGGGTCCTTGGGGAGCAGAAGCAGCTTGATCTCCGATTCCAGCGCATCCCGCTGCTTTTCCAGGGATTCCAGCTCGGCCTCGGCCATTTCCTTCATTTCCGGGTCGGCCAAAAGCTCCCGATTTCCTTCGATCTCGCTGATGATTCTCTTGTAATTACGATAGGCCTGGACCAGGGCGGACAGGTCGAAATGTTCCCGCGACAGCTTGCGGAATTCCGGCTGGTTACCCAGCACTACAGGATCGGACAGCAGTGCTTCCAGTTCCTGGTAGCGCCGTTCAAGTTCTTCAATCTTGTCAAAAAGCATCCGACAACCTCAAAATATATATGTTCAACAGTTAAACAACAAGACGGTCATCCTTGTATCCGGCGTTTACTTCCAGTGCTTCCTCCATGGAACGGATTGCCACCTCAAGCTGGCTGTCGTCCGGCTCCCTGGTCGTCAGGCGTTGCAGGGCCAGTCCCGGAGAGATAAGGAGCTTGACTATGGGCAGATGGTCATGCTTGGCGCTCCATTTGAGAATCTCGTAGGATAAGCCGGCAATCAAGGGCAAAAGCACCACCCTTGAGCCCGCCTTGAGATAAAAAGGCCACAGCTTGGGGATGAGGGAGAAAACAAGAATACTGACCAGCATGACGATGAGCAGGAAACTGGTACCGCAGCGGGGATGCAGACAGCTGTACTTGCGCACGTTTTCCACCGTCAGGTCCTCTCCGGCCTCAAAGGCGAAGATGGACTTGTGTTCGGCACCGTGATACTGGAACACCCGCTGAATATCATTCATACGGGAAATGGAAAAGATATAGAGGATGAACACCGCTACCCTGATGACACCATCTACCAGATTAAAAACAATGTTTGAATCGCCGATGATGGGGACGAGAAGCTTGGTCAGGTAAAGGGGCAGAATGAAAAAGAGGAGGATGCCGAAGCCGAAGGCCACTGCCATGGTGCCTGCCATGGCCCAGGAAGATATGTCCTTTTTGCCTTCTTCCTTTTCTTCCTCAGCCATTGCCTCGTTTGCAGAAAAATTCAAGGCCGTAATGCCGATGATCAGGGACGAGAACAGAGCCACTGCTCCACGGATGATGGGAAGCTTTACCACTGGAAATCGTTCGGAAAGGGGAATAACTTCATCCTTCTTTACCACGATCTCTCCGGATGGACGCCTGACAGCAATGGCCATGGAGCGGGGCGCCCGCATCATTACTCCCTCAATTACTGCCTGTCCACCGATATTTATTTTGCTCATTAAGACCTCACCGCCTTTGGCAGGCTTCCCCTGCCACTTACAGGTTATGGAATTTCTCCCTGATTTCTTGAGCCCTGCCACAGGTCATTTTCCCCTCAGGACATGGCCCGCCTAAACAACCTGGACCTGCATTGCGGAAGATAATCGGGGCAATATCCCGAACAAGCCTGAGCATCTCAACGGACATGGCCCTGATTTCCCACTGGGCGCGTTCGCAGCATCGTACCGCAAAAAAATGCAGTAACTCCCGGGCGTTCATGGTTACCACTATCTTGGTCTCGGTTGCATTGGGCAGCAGGTAACGGGCATCTTCCGCTGGAATTCCCCCATCTACCATCCGGGCATAACATTCATGCAGCTGCCCCATCTGTTCCTGAAACATCTCCAGCATCTCGGGATTCTTGGCAATCTCTGGTGGCACCACCACCGCAAACTGTTCCTTGTGGGAGACATAGCGCTGGGACTGCTGGGAATAGGAGGCAACACGATGGCGAACCAACTGGTGGGAAGTTACCCTTGAAATGCCTTCGATACCGAAGGTAAAAGAGGCATGCTCCAGGACTGATTGATGGCCGAGGGACATGATCTTGTCAAGGAAGGAATCGATATCACTGCTGGTGAGTTTCTGCTTCAGCTCGTCGATGCCCACTTTGGAATAGCAGAGGCGCGCAGCAAGGGCTACGGTGAGTTCCGGATCGGGGGTGTGTTGGAGAAGAGCAACCTTCATTGATGTCCTTGGCTTGTACTTTTGCAGACCTGCTTAAAAAACAGATGAGGGGATTTCGCCATGGACAAAATCCCCTCATAATCTTCAAGGCTGGGGCCTTGTTACATGCCGTATCTTTTCTTGAACCGCTCGACACGACCAGCGGTGTCAACAAGCTTCTGCTTGCCGGTAAAGAACGGATGGCAGGCAGAGCAGATCTCCGTCGAAATTTCCGGCTTGGTGGAACGGGTCTGGAAGGTATTGCCACACAGGCATTTTACCGTAACCTCGTTGTACTTGGGATGAATTCCTTCTCTCATAGCTTCCTCCTTAGCAGGGGCACCCCCCTGAGCTCTTATTTTAATTTGCGAATCGAAAGTAATAAAATTAGCACTATTGGTTTAAAGTTTCAAGCTCTTTTTCACTTGCTCATGGAGTCCAGAAATGCCTGATTACTCTTGGTTCCGTCCAGTTTTGAAAGGAGAAATTCCATGCTGTCTACAACATTCATCGGATGGAGAACCTTGCGCAAAATCCAGATGCGGTTGAGGGAGTTCTTTTCGATGAGCAGCTCTTCCTTCCGGGTTCCGGACTTGTTGATATCGATGGCAGGAAAGGTCCGTTTTTCCACGAGCTTGCGATCCAGATGAAGCTCCATGTTGCCGGTGCCTTTGAATTCTTCGAAGATGACCTCGTCCATTTTGCTACCGGTATCGACCAGGGCGGTAGCGATAATGGTCAACGACCCACCTTCTTCGATATTGCGGGCGGCGCCGAAAAAGCGTTTCGGCTTATGCAGGGCATTGGAATCCACACCACCGGAAAGAATTTTTCCGGAAGGGGGAATGACGGTATTATAGGCACGGGCCAGACGGGTAATGGAATCAAGGAGTATGACCACATCCCGTTTGTGCTCCACAAGGCGCTTGGCCTTCTCGATAACCATCTCGGCCACCTGGATGTGCCGCGAGGCAGGCTCGTCGAAGGTGGATGAAATAACCTCGCCATTGACCGACCGCTGCATGTCGGTGACCTCTTCCGGCCTTTCGTCGATTAACAGGACTATCAGGAAAACTTCCGGATGGTTTTCGGCGATGGAGTTGGCAATGTTCTGGATAAGCATGGTCTTGCCGGTTCGGGGAGGTGCGACGATCAGGCCGCGCTGCCCCTTGCCGATGGGAGCGATCAGCTCCATGACCCGCATGGACATGTTTTCCGGGGTCGTTTCCAGCTTCAACTTCTCTTCGGGGTAAAGGGGGGTGAGGTTGTCGAAGAGGATCTTGTCCCTGGCAACATCGGGAGATTCGTGATTGACCGACTCCACCTTGAGCAGGGCAAAATAACGCTCACCCTCCTTTGGAGGCCTGATCTGCCCCGAAACCGTATCGCCGGTATGGAGATTGAAGCGGCGGATCTGACTGGGGCTCACATAAATATCATCCGGCCCCGGCAGATAGTTGTAATCCGGCGCCCGGAGAAAACCGAAGCCATCGGGAAGGGTTTCCAGCACCCCCTCGCCAAAGATCATGCCATTTTTCTCGGTCTGGGCATTGAGGATGGCAAAAATCAGGTCCTGTTTGCGCAGGCTTGATGCCCCCTCAATGTTCAGCCCCTTGGCAATGGCCGCCAGTTCATTGATTTTTTTACCTTTTAATTCTTGTAAGTTCATAGGTCTCCTGCGGTGACGCAAATATGCCTTTGTCGGCAAAACAATACTTCAATAAGCTTTATTTTTTCCACGTGATTACACATAGGAATGAAGGGGAAATGCTGGTCGTCGGAGTTTGTAATTTAATGTTGGGTTCTGCGTCTATGGGGTGTCGGTTTTTCTCGGTATGAGTGCTGAGGCAATATGAAAACTGGGACAATCGAGGATTGATAATTTTATAAACCGCAATTATCGCCTTTGTCAATACAATTTATTGACATTATCACCGACACGTAATATTAAAATAATCTCACATTATTTAAAATCTTCAAGTTACTTTTTCTCCTTATATAACTTTTATTGACGCTTGCCTACCTGCACCATATAATCTTAACACCTTCTGTTTTGAAGGAGAAAAGCCTCTGGTCAACGTACCCATCACAGACCCTGCAGTTCTTGTGGCAATGAGTGCCGGTTTTGCCGCAGTCTCAGGCGTGCTCCCCCTGCTCATGAAAGGTCGTTCCTCGCTCGGCCAGGCAGCAGCCACCTTTTTCATTATCATGGCCGCACTGACAGGCCTGGCAGGCGTCGCAGTCTTCTTCATCACCGGAAAAGCTGCAACGTTCAGCGTCTTCGACACATTGCCATTCGGGCCGTGTGATTTCGGCGTGGATCATCTTTCCGCATTTTTTCTCCTGCCGGTGCTCATTGTCTCAACCTGCTGCAGTTTGTACAGCACCAGTTATTGGGCGGCTGATGCCAATCCTAAAACCTGGCGCAGGCTTACTTTCTTTTTCGGCATTCTGACCGCATCGCTTCTGATCCTCATTACTGCCAGAAATGGCATTCTTTTCCTCCTGGCCTGGGAGGTAATGGCATTGTCCGCATTTTTCGTCCTGACCACAGAAGACCATAAACAGGATGTGCAGGATGCAGGACTGCTTTACATGATTGCCACCCATACCGGAACCCTGGCGTTGTTTGCCCTGTTCAGCCTGCTCGGCGTTGCCGCCTCCTCCTACCAGTTTTCAGCCATGGCCGGGCTAACACCGTCAGCCCCGGTTGCCGCTGCCATTTTCTGCACAGCACTTTTCGGCTTCGGCATGAAAGCAGGTCTGATGCCGCTGCACGTCTGGCTTCCTTCGGCCCATGCCTCTGCACCTTCCCATATCTCTGCCATCATGTCAGGAGTCATGATCAAGATGGGTGTGTACGGGCTGCTCCGCATACTATCATTTTTTCCCCATCCCCCCATGTGGTGGGGCATGACGCTACTGATCGCCGGGATCATTTCAGCCATCATGGGAGTCGTATTCGCCCTGGGCCAGCATGACATAAAGCGCCTGCTGGCTTATCACAGCATCGAAAACATCGGCATCATCTTCATCGGTATCGGCCTGGCGGTTATCGGCCTGGCGTTCAACCTGCCCCTGCTCTCCCTGCTGGGAATGTCCGGAGCCCTCCTCCACACCTTGAACCATGCCATCTTCAAATCCCTGCTCTTTCTGGGAGCCGGCTCGGTAATTCACAGCAGTCACACCAGGGAAATAGATCTCATGGGTGGCATAGCAAAATCAATGCCATGGACTTCAGCCCTGTTTCTGGTGGGCGCAGTGGCCATTTGCGGCTTGCCGCCGTTGAACGGCTTCGTCAGCGAATACCTGATCTATCTGGGTATATTCAATGGGGTTAATGGGGGAAATGGTGCTGCCGTGCCGGTGATGGCTCTGGCTGCGCCGGCCCTGGCTATGGTAGGAGCATTGGCGGTGGCCTGTTTCGTCAAGGTTTGCGGCATTACATTTTTGGGCACCGCCCGCAACAGTGAAACAAGCAATATTCATGAGGCCGGGTGGCCGATGCGGCTGCCAATGATTGCTTTAGCTTCACTCTGTGCCGTAATCGGTCTCTTCCCGCAACTGGCAGCCGGTCTCCTGCAATCGGCCGTCTCCAGCTGGTTACCGGCACCGGCCATTAATGGTCAGATGCTTCTCTCTGCCGCGCCCTTGGGGTGGATCACCGCTTTGGGCATGGTCCTGCTGGCAGCAGCGGCTTTTATGGCTTTCAGCCTATTGCGCAAGCCAAGGACTAGCAAACATGCACGCACGGTAACCTGGGGCTGTGGTTACCTTAGGCCGACGCCCCGCATGCAATACAGCTCCTCCTCCTTTGCCGAGATGATCGTCAAGCTCTTCCGTGGGGTTCTTCACCCCCACATGAAAAATCCCGAGCTTACCGGCACCATCCCTGCCAAAACCCGCTTCAGCAGCCATGTGCCAGAAGCAGTACTGGAACTGGCAATCATTCCTCTTTTTGCAGCCGCCGATCGCAAGTTCAACCACATCCGAAAGCTGCAGCACGGCCAGTTACCCCTCTACATCCTCTATATCTTCGTTACCCTGTGCCTGCTCCTCACCTGGGCTGTCTGACCTTGCAGCATACTTGTCCATGGCCCTCTTTTTCCTTCTCGCCTTCTGCTTCCGCGCCCTGTCACGCTTCAGATCCGCAGATGTAGGCTTGCCCGTCGCACTTTCGATCTTCTCCAGCAACTGGCGCCGGGCCAGGAACCGGTTCAGGGACTGGCTCCGTTCGGCCATGCATTTGACCTCGATGCCGGTCGGTCTATGCCTCAGATAGACACAGGTGGAAGTCTTGTTCACATGCTGCCCTCCTTTGCCAGAAGAACGGATAAACTGCTCATCCAGATCCTCCTCCCTGACCCCGAGAAGATCCATCTTCTGGCGCAGCCAGCGGTTTTTTTCTTCACTTACGGCAAAGGTGGTCATGGGCTTTCATTCTCCCTCATCTGCGGAAAATCAGGCTGGCCCCAACGATGAGAAGCCCCACGCCAACGGCGCGTTTGAAATCGAAGGGGATCTGGCGGAAACCGAAGAGCCCGAAGGTATCGAGAACAAGTCCGGTCAAAAGCTGGGCTGCGATGGTCGCAGCCAGGGCTGCAGTGGTGCCGATACGCGGCACGGCAAGAATGGTCATGGAGACAAAATAAGCCCCGAGCAATCCCCCGGACAGCTCCCACCAGGCGGCCTCCGACAAGCTTCTGAAGCTGCCGCGGCCCGCCACAAGGGCAACGATATAAAGTGCCAGAGTGCCCACGGCGAATGAGATGCAGGAACTTTCAAGAAAGCCGATTTTCTGTGCCAGACGGCTGTTGATGGAAGGTTGCATAGCTACGGCGAGGCCGCCGCAAAACATGAGAAAAAAAAGAAGAATATTGTTCATTGTTCCTGAAAACCCTTTCCTGTCCGTTCCTTAAGAAAAGAAAACACCTCCGCCAGAAGAGGAATCCCCTTTCGTCCCACTATTGTTTTGCATTTGAGGGCAGCGGCTACCGAGGCAAAAGCAAGTACATCCTCAAGCCTCCAGTCCTGCAGAAGACCATAGATATAGCCTCCATGAAAACATCGCCGGCGCCGGTTGTATCGACCGCTTCAATAGCGAACGTAAAAGCCGTTTCCTGTTCAGGGGAAACGGCTTTTCGAAACAATTCAAGCTTTCTTCTTCCTCATCACCAGTAGAACCAGAAGCAATACGATCAGCAGCCCTCCTCCTCCCAGTTGAAGGACCAGCGGGTCCTTGTAGAAAGGTTCCGGTGGCGGAGGTGGGGGAGGAACAAATTTTATGGCAGGCCGCGGCGCAGGTTTGGGCGGTTGGGGTACAGCTACAGCTATTTTCGCCGAAGACAGGGCAGCCTGGGTGCCAGATATGGGTGTGGTTGCCGGCCGAGAAGCCCCAGGAACAGGGAGAATTGTTTTCTGTGCAACTGCCGGAGTGGTTGGAGGTACTGTCGCAGGCTTAACCGGAGGTGTGGGGGGCGCAGGTTTTGCCGGGACAGGCTTGGCAGGTGCTGCAACTTTCTTTACCGATGAAACCGGCTTCTGGACCGGCATAGCGGCTTTTTTGCTTGTACTTCCTTGCATCAAAGGCTTTTTCAGGTGCTTTTTCTTCCCTTTCGCCCCGACTCCCTTTTTGGTAAAAGTCTTCTTCAGGTCCACTTCGGCGGTGGAAAAATCCAGAAGGACATCCCTGTTGACCAGCACCATAATCTTGCCGCCGGAACGCCACACCTTCTGGCATTCTATGACGGCGCCATCCTTGAGATAAACCTTCCTGGCAGAAGCTGCCGATGCCACTCCTGCTGTAATTACTGTGAAACAGAGCACGACAAGCAAAAACGACAAATACTTTTTCATTGCTCCTCCTCATCACAAAAGTCCGGCAATTATGCTGCAAAAACAGCGGGAAGGCAATAATCCCGATGTTACTTTTTCTCCGGCCAGTAACTCCCCCCGGCCAATGTGGCGGTTATGCTGCCGATCTTGACCTTGGACCGCATTTTCACCGGAATGCGCCGCTCGTCATCAGTGAGCCAGATGTGGATATCTCCCGTCTTGCTGAAAATTCCTTCGGTCTTCAAAATCGGCATGATGAGGACAGTCCTGAATTCTCCTAGGTCCGTATCTAAAGTTTCGCGCCTGACCACCTTGACCTGGGTATTGTGCAGCCTCTTGCCGTCGAAAACATCAACGTAAAAAGAGGTACCGGGCTCCATTTTTTGCATGCGGGCATAGTAGAAACAGGACAGGGAATCATAGGTGATGGGGGTAACGGGGAGGGTTGTCCTGGTTTTGCCGAGCAGGTCTTCGATAACCGCCTGCTGTTGACGGTGGTTGAAATTTACCACCTTATGGCGGCGGGTAGGCCCTTCGTGGACTTTTTCCGTATAGCTGGCAGGCAATCCCAGGGGAAGCCCCGGGCTTCCCTTGCCCATTAATGACTCGATCCGGTCATCAACCGTAAAGAACGCAGAAAGCCAGGCCGCCGAACGGGCAGTGGAAACCATGCGAAGATTCTCGCCGTCACTGCTGATCTCCTGAGTGGCAGTTCCGGCCTTGATGCCGCTCCAGCTAATGTTGAAAACCAGCCGTTCCGGGATGGTAAAGGCACCGGCCACTGAGGAGAAAAAAAGCAGCAGGGTTACGATGCATGAGCAGACAATGGGATGCAGGGATTTCTTCATAAGTCCTCTCGGGGGGCGCTCAGGTTATCAGTAAAAAAATTCGCCATCAATTTAGAGCATTAACCAATAAGTGACAAGCCGATTCTGAAGGGTTTCGGGAGTGGGGGAAAAGAGCGGGTGCCTGAGGGAATGCAGCAGGGATATGACATGAAGGCATCAGGCCTGATCTGCAAAATCAGGCACTATGAACACCGGCTCCTGGCGGAGGGAGTTGGAGCGTTCCATTTTCAGCCGATACCGTTCAATCAGCAGCGGCAGCACGTGGCCCCGGTAACCGTGATCCATATGCATGCTCCTGATGACCATGTCCTGGATTTGCGCACAGCCGGCAAAAAAGAAAGCGCAGAGCGCTAACAACAGCAGTTTCTCCCTGGCGGTCATGGCAACCTTTCCCGCATGGCATGGATAGCTAGTTTCCAAATCGGAAACTGTTAGTGCCTCATCGGAGTTTCCGGATGGCCACCAGCTAGAGCGGCTTGAATTTCAATGCTGCCGAATTCAGGCAGTAGCGCAACCCGGTCGGCTGCGGTCCGTCCTCAAACACATGGCCGAGGTGGGCATCGCATCTGGCACAGAGGACTTCTGTTCTGCGGGAAAAGAATGATCTATCTTCCCCGGTCCTGATATTCTCCCTGGCAATGGGCTGCCAGAAGCTGGGCCAGCCTGTTCCCGACTCATACTTCGTCTGGGAACTGAAAAGGTCCAGACCGCAGCAGACGCATTGGTATATCCCCTGGCGATGGTTAGCGTTGTACTCGTTGGCAAATGGCTTCTCCGTCCCCTTTTTCCGGGTTACCCGAAACTGTTCCGGAGTCAACTGCTTGCGCCATTCGGCATCTGTCTTCTCAACTTTTCCGATCATGACATATCCTTTTCTTTCCACCGAGTAAACTTTTATTTGCGGCGATGGCGCAGCAAAAGCCACCGTGAAGACCAGACTAATCAGGATTAGATGGAATTTCACGATACCTCCTTGGTCACTAACAGGTTGTTGAAAAACATCATGGGAAGGTCGCTATGCAAGGGTCTCAAGCGAGCGGCAACGTAGCAGAGCGACCCTTTAGGCCCCGCGGGTCCGCAATAGTTTTTCAACAACCTGCTAAGCCGGCGTTTCAATTTTACCCCCTGCCCCCCCCTTTAGCAACGGCCACTGGCGATGCAACTTTCCCTTTCTCTCCACCCAAGGCTGTGGCATAAGTATGCAAAAGACAATGGAGAAGACATGATCCACATCACCGATCCCCTTATTGCAACCTACCTGATGACTCTCCAGCCGGAGGAAGACCCGCGCCTTCTCGCCATGGAAGAGAAGGCGAAAGCCATGAATTTCCCCATCATCGACCGGCAGGTGGGAAGATTCCTCCACCTTTTAACCCTCCTCAAGCGGCCAAAGCTGGTGGTGGAGCTTGGCTCGGGCTTCGGCTACTCGGCACTGTGGATTGCCCGCGCCCTGGAAGATGGGGCTCGGATAGTGCTGACCGAATATGCGGAAAAGAACCTGGCATATGCCAGAGGAATCTTTACCGAGGAGGGTCTGGCGGAGAAGGCGGAATTCCGCACCGGCAATGCACTGGAGCTCGGTCAGGAATATGACGATATCGACATCCTCTTTATTGACATGGACAAGTACCTCTATCCAGCGGCTCTGGAAGCCATGCTGCCGCACCTGGCACCCAAAGCTCTGCTGATCGCCGATAACGCCCTCTGGCGCGGCCGCGTGGTCGAAACCCTGGACACCAAGAATAATGAACCGGTGAAAAAGTTCAACGAGATCATGTCGCGCCACGATAGTTTTTTCACCACCATAGTGCCGGTAGGTGACGGCGTGCTGATCGCATACCGCCTTTCCTGATCTGCCTGCAGCAAGAATCAAAAAATTGACAAACCGATTCGGACGCACTTTTTGCTCAAGTTAACGATGCCGGGTGACGATAAGAAGAAAAGATCGCTGTACAGTGAAGGGGTGTATGTATGGATTCCATGTCAAATGCAGACAAGCTTTTCGCAGCTTTTGGCGACATTCAGTCGCAACGGCAGTTGACTGCCAACTACGCCATGAACGGCGCGCTGCAGGCTTTGCAGGATGGCAAGTACGACAGAGCGGCCTCACAGCTGAAAAGGGTCCTTGCTCTCACCCCTGACTCCACCAATGCCTATAAATATCTGGGCATGGCCTATTCCGGTATGGGAAAATCGAACGACGCCATTGCAGCCTACAAGAATGCTGTCAGGCTGGAGCCCGGTTCTTCCTCGGCCCACAAAGACTTGGGAAATGCCTATCTTGAAGCTAAACGCTACCCAGAAGCGGAGAAGGAATTCCAGGCCACTGCCCGCATTGATTCCACTTCCACCTATGCCCCCTACACCCTTGGATTTCTCTATCTGAACACCGGTCGGGAGCAGGAAGCGGAAGCCCAGTTCAAGAAAGTCATCGCCATAGACCGCAGGGATGCCCATGGATACTATGGCCTCGGCATGGCCTACAGCAAGATGGGCAAATATGATGAGGCCATAGAGCAGCTGCAGATGGCGGTCAAAATCGACAAGGACTTCGCCCTTGCCCATTCGGAACTTGGCAAGGCATATGCGGCTACCACCCAGAAGGACAAGGCCCAGGAAGAGGTGGAGACCCTGAGCACCCTGGACCCTGCCCTGGCCGATGAACTGGGAGGTATTCTCTTCTCTCCCGCCTTCATCATAAACATTTATCAGAAAAACTCCTTCAACACCATCCTCGGTCCGGGCACCAGGGTCGCCGACCTGGATCCGTCCCTGGCAACCCCTTCGGCTTCTAAAGACTTCACCATGGTGCTGCAGTTCAACGCGGAGATGGATGGAGTCTCGGTGCAGAACCTGGCCAACTGGAGCATCTCCAAGGCGGCCGGTGGAACCGGCGGAACCTACAACAACGGCATCACCCTAGATCCCGATGCGGAAATCGCCATCCCTCCCACCCCGCTGATGGTTACCTACGACGCCACCAAGATGCAGGCCACCGTAACCTTCACCCTCTCCCAAAACGAGACCGGCGACGGGGTCTTCGACCCAAGTCACCTGGTCTTCAAGTTCACAGGCACCGACATAAACGGCAAGACCATGGATCCCAATGCCGATGAATTTGACGGATTCGCCCTGGTACCGTTCTAGGAGTAGATGACCCTCAAATACAGATACATCAAATTTGACCTCCTCCCTGAATAATCTCACCCATCTCTTTTCAATTATTTGACACAAAAGAAGCCCCATAGAAAATCTTTGTAAATTCACCCCTTATACCTGTGGCACGACAGTTGCTTTTTATCCTCAGACTATAGGTAAAGGATCAATTGTACATGACGAAATCCGCTACAGCTTTTGCTGATGAGTTGCCTCCCATAACACCCAAGGAGCATCATAATTATGTGGCCTTTTTCCTCACTCTTGCCTGCAACCTTCATTGCGACTACTGCCTTAACCTCCATCAAAACGCCAAACGGTCGGACCAACGGGCAAAGCGGATGCTCTCGGCCGAAGACTGGATCACTGCAGCAAATCGACTGGTGCTGCGAAACGATCTGCCACTCACCCTGCAAGGGGGCGAGCCCACCCTTCACCAGGGGTTTTATCGGTTAGTCAACGAGGCCAATGAAGAAATCAAAATGGACCTCATGACCAACATGATGTTCGACGTGGATGCGTTCATAAAAAAAGTACCGGTCGAACGTTTTACAAGAAATGCCCCCTATGCCGCCATTCGGGTCAGTTACCATCCGGGCCAGAACGACATCGATGACTTGATCCGCAAGACCCTGAAGATGCAGGATGCCGGCTTCCGGGTCGGGCTCTATGGGATCGAGCACCCCGACCCGGAGATCAGGAAGCACATCCTTGAGATACAGGAGAAGTGCCGCAAGCTGGAACTGGATTTCCGGACAAAGGAATTTCTCGGCAACTATAAGGGGAAACTTTACGGCACCTTCAAATTCCCGGACTGCGTGGATGGCGAAAAAACAAAGCATTGCGAGTGCAGAACCAGCGAAATACTGGTCGATCCCGCAGGCCACGTCTACAAATGCCATTCCGACCTGTACAAAGACAGGTCACCCATCGCCCACATACTCGATGCCGGTTTTTCCCAGGAAACCATCGAAGAGTACCGGCCTTGCCGCTATTACGGCGACTGCAACCCCTGCGACGTTAAGGTCAAAACCAATCGCTTTCAGGTCTTCGGCCACACCAGCGTTAACATCCGCAATATCCAAGACAATTTTTCGGTCCCAACGGAAAGGCACCCGACTCCATGAGGAACTATAACTTCGAGGGACATAAACTGGCCTATCACCTGGACCGGGTCAACCAGTACCTGACCACCGGAGACTGTTTTCCCATCTATATGGAGATCAGCCCGGTGGGCAGTTGCAACCACCGCTGCATCTTCTGCGCCTATGACTTCATCGGCTACCCCAACCGCAGGCTTGAAACCGGTCGGACCTTGACCTTCATCGACGAACTTGCCGAAGCAGGTCTCAAAAGTCTGCTCTTCGCCGGGGAAGGTGAGCCGCTCCTCCATCCCGACTGTGGCGCCATGATCCGGCGCGCCAGGAGCAACGGCATAGACGTGGGACTCTTCACCAATGGACAACTGCTGACACCGCAACTGGCGGAGGAAATCCTTCCCCATCTCACCTTTGTCAGGTTCAGCTTCAACGGCGGGACCCCTGAGACCTATGCCCGCATCCACCAGGTAAAACCCGAGGTTTTTGCCACCGTGGTCGAGGCTTTAAAGCATGCGGCGGCAATCAAAAAATCGAATTCTCTCGCCACCACTATCGGCGCCCAATTCGTCCTCCTCCCGGAAAACCTGGCCTCTCTCAAGGAAGCAGCCGCGATCATCAAGGATGCCGGAGCCGATTACCTGGCCATCAAGCCCTTTGTCCAGCAGAGCAGCCGACAGGGATACCAGATGCAGCAGCAGATTGAGGCTGCTCTTTTGGAAGACAGTCTGACAGCGGCGGAAGCCCTGTCAACGGATAATTTCCGTGTCATCGCCAGGAGAGATAGTTTCTCCGGATATGGTCAGCGCCGCTATCGCCGTTGTTTCGGCACCTCATTCATCTCAGTCGTCAATTCGGCCGGCGAAATCGCTTCCTGCCTCCCCTACTGGGACCGTAAGGAATACGTCTTCGGCTCCATCTACGAGCGGCCATTCCGGGAGATCTGGCAGGGGAAAAAACGGCAACGGATAAAGGAGCACCTGGAGCAGCGGCTGGATGTGGCTACCTGCCCCCCCAACTGCCGTCCCAATGCAATCAACGACTTCCTCTACGACATCAGGTACCCGTCCGTAGAGCATGTGAACTTCATCTGACAGAGGCGCCATGTGCACTAAGATACTCGTCATCAAGCTCGGCTATTCGGAAACCCTGGACCCGGAGATCGGCAAGGTCCCAAGCCTGGGGGACGTCCTGCGGACCACACCGATCCTCTCGGCACTGAAAGAGAGATACCCGGATTCCCAGATTACCTGGCTCGTCTCGGAACACGCCGAACCGCTTCTCTACCGCAATCCCTACATCGACCGGCTCCTCATCTGGGACAATTTCGTTCCCTTCCAGTTGATGAAGGAAAAGTTCGACGTGCTGATCAACCTGGAAAAAATACCCGGCGTCTGCGCCCTTACCGACATGATCGACGCCTGGGTCAAGTACGGCTTCCGTTTCGAGACCATCAGCGGCAGCTACCATGCCTATGAAAAGGGGCTCGACTTCATCAGCTACATCGAGGGCAAGCATTCGGGAAATGACAAGAGATTCTGGCAGCAAGTGCTGATCGAAATGCTTGGCGTCCAATGGAAAGGACAGGAGTACGTCATCGGTTATGTTCCGAACACGGAGGAAACCTTCGATGTGGGCCTCAACTTCGAGGTGGGGGCAAAGTGGCCTGTCAAGGGCATGCCCATGGCAAAATGGCAGCAACTGGAAAAGCTCCTGGTCCGCCATGGATACACCGTCTCCTGGCAGGAGGGACGCAAGAACCTCTTCGAATACATGAACTGGATCAATTCCTGCCGGCTGATCATCTCCAACGACAGCCTGGGGATGCACCTGGCCTTCGGCTTCCACAAGAAGGTCATCGGCCTTTTCGGCCCCACCGATCCCAGCGAGGTCTATTTCTACACGGGAGGTAAGCTGCTCCGCTCATCCTGTCGGTGTTCCGCCATGCCCTGCTTCGACGTTCGATGCCGAAGCGGCAAAGAGTGCATGGCCCATTTCCAGACCAGAAATATAGCGGCAGCTGCCGCCGAAATATTAGGAGCCCCCTTAGCCCATGAAAACACCTGCTACCGCATCGCAAATTAGACGGACCATCATCGAAATGGCCAACCGATCCAAGAGCCCCCATGTGGGTTCCTGTCTCTCCTGTGCGGACATCCTGGCCACCCTCTATTGCCGGACCTTGCGTCTCGACCCGTGGCCCGAGCGGGACATCTTCATCCTCAGCAAGGGACACGCTGCCATGGCCCTTTATTCTGCTCTCCATACCTTCGGCATCCTCAGCGATCAGGATATTGAAGGTTACTACCGAGATAACGGCACCCTGCCGGCCCACCTGGACCGCTCCCCCGAGAAGGGGATCGAAGTCTCGGCAGGTTCCCTGGGGCACGGGTTCAACATGGGGATGGGAATTGCCTACGGCTTCAATAAGCAGGGCAACGGGCGCAAGGTCTATGCCCTGATCGGCGACGGCGAAACCCAGGAAGGCTCCATCTGGGAAGGGGCGCTCTTCGCGCCGAAGCTTGGCCTCGGCAACTTTACCGCCATCATCGACCATAACAACCTTCAGGGGTATGGCCGCCCCACGGAAATCTGCGCCTTCGAGCCAATGAAGGAAAAATGGGAGGCGTTCGGCTGGCATGCGCTGGAAGTGGACGGCCACGACCACCGGGAACTCACGTCGGCCCTCGATGAGGACGCCCACGGCAAGCCGAAGGTGGTCATCGCCCGGACGACGAAGGGCAAGGGGGTTTCCTTCATGGAGGACCAGCTCATCTGGCACTACTACGTGGTTACCGACGAGCACAAAGCCGCAGCATTAAAGGAACTGGCATGAGAAACGCCTTCATCAACACCATCCTGGACGCTTGTGCCGGACGAGACGACATCTTCATCATCAGCGGCGACGCCGGGCTGGGTGTTTTCGATACATTCAAGGACCGGCACCCCGACCGCTTCCTAAACCTGGGGGCAGCAGAGCAGAACATGATCGGCTTCGCCGCCGGGCTCGCCATAACCGGCTATAAAGTGGTGCTCTACAACATCATCCCCTTCGTCCTCTACCGCTGCTACGAGCAGGTGCGCAACGACATCTGTTACCAGGACCTGCCGGTGATTCTGGCAGGCATCGGCAGCGGGGTCACCTACGCCCCCCAGGGCATGACCCACTATTCCATCGAGGATCTGGCCCTGGCCCGCACCATGCCCAACCTGGAGGTTTTTTCCCCCATCGACCCGGTGGAGGCCCGGCTTGCCGCGAAATATGCCCTGTCGGCCCGGGCACCCGTCTATGTGCGCCTTGCCAAGCGTGGTGAGCCTGATATTCACCGGCAGCAGGATCTGGACATCACCAAGCCTCAGGTGCTGGCCGAAGGAGAGGCCGTCGCCCTCCTCTGCCACGGCTCCATCGGCGAAGAGGCCATGAGGGCCGTGCAGATCCTCCACGACGCCGGCATCCGCCCCCGTGTCCTCTCCGTGCCCATGGTGCAGCCCTTGAACCGTCAGGCCCTCGCCGAGGCACTGCAGGGAATCGGGGCGGTGCTCACCGTCGAAGAACATTACCGCTCCTGCGGTTTCGGGGCCGCCATGGGTGAATTTCTCAGGGAGAGCGGCCTGACCTGCTCCCTGACCACCCTGGGCGTGCCTTCCCGCTTTATCCACGAGATCCACGACACTGCCGGCATGCGCAGGCTTTTCGGCATTGACGCCGTCTCCATCGCCGCAAAAGTGAAGCAATTGCTCTGAGGAGAGATATGGGAATCTTGAGAGATTATTTCACGCCGCTCCACACCAGCACCAAAAGGGACTACCTGTCCCGCATGTGCGACGACAAGGTGGCGTGCATGAAGGTGGCACGAAAATTCGGCGCCGATTTCTGGGATGGAGAGCGGCGTTACGGCTATGGCGGGTTCAAATACGACGGCCGCTGGAAGCCTGTGGCGGAAAAACTTGTCCGCGATTACCACCTGGCCGCCGACGCCTCCATTCTGGACATCGGCTGCGGCAAAGGTTTCCTGCTCTATGAACTGCGACAGCTGCTGCCGAAGGCACGTATCGCCGGTCTCGACATTTCCGCATATGCCATCGCCAATGCCAAGGAAGAAATCCGTACCAGCCTGTTCCTCCACCGCGCCCAGGACCCCCTACCCTTCGACGACAAGGAGTTCGACCTGGCCATCTCCCTTACCACGCTGCACAACCTGCACCTGCCCGACCTGAAGAAGGCACTGGGCGAAATGGAACGGGTCGCCAAAAGCAAATACATGGTGGTGGAGGGATACCGCACGGAAGAAGAGCTCTTCAACCTGCAGTGCTGGGCCTTGACCTGCGCCGCCTTCTTCACCCCGGGGGAATGGGTCTGGCTCTTTAACGAATTCGGCTACAGCGGCGATTACGAGTTCGTATTTTTCGAATAAGGTGCGTAAATGGGCTTACTTTATACCAGAATGAAAATCTTTCACTTCCCGGAGAAGCTCGCCTCGTTGCCCGCCTCCTCGGAAAATATCCTCCCCCCTGTGAACGTGCGCATCAAGCCGACCAATGCCTGCAACCACAACTGCTGGTACTGCGCCTACCGCGCTGAAAACCTCCAGTTGGGCCAGGATATGAACCTACAGGATTCCATCCCCAGGGAGAAAATGCTGGAAATAATCGACGACCTGATAGCAATGGGGGTTAAAGCGGTCACCTTCAGCGGCGGCGGCGATCCGTTCTGCTATTCGCACCTTCTGGAGGCTGCCCGCAAACTGGCAGAAAGCCCGATCAAGTTTGCCGCCCTGACCAATGGTTCGCGACTCACCGGGGAAGTCGCAGAGGTTTTTGCCCGTCATGCCACCTGGCTGCGTGTCTCCATGGATGGCTGGGATGATGCCAGCTACCGGGAATACCGGGGCTGCGCCGACGGGGAGTTCACCAGGATCATCGCCAACATCGAGGCCTTCAAAAAAATAGGCGGACCCTGCTATCTGGGAGTCTGCATCGTCGTCGACAACAGGAATTATCACCATATTTACGACCTGATCAAGCTGCTCCGCGAAACAGGGGTAAACAGCGTCAAAGTTTCACCCTGCATCGTCAGCAACAACTGCGACGACAACCATAAATATCATCAGCCCCTGTTCCATGCGGTCAAGGAGCAGACCCAGCGGGCCCGCCAGGAACTGGTCAAGGACGACTTCGAGCTTTACGACGCCTACCACTACCAGCTGGGCACCTTCAACAAGGAATACCACTGGTGCCCATATCTACAGATCGTGCCGGTCATCGGCGCCGACCTCAACGTCTATTCGTGCCACGACAAGGCCTATAATCTTCAGCAGGGATTGCTCGGTTCCATAGCCAAAACCTGCTTTAGAGACTTCTGGTCCAGCGACAAGTCACGCTTCTTCCGCATCGACCCGAGCCGTGACTGCAACCACCACTGTGTGGTCGACAGCAATAACCGCATGGTCCTGGAATACCTGGACGTGGACAAAAACCACCAGGATTTCGTCTAATGACCGAGATTCGTACCATAGCCATCTTCGGCAGTTCCGGAAAGGTGGGGTCGGCCCTGTCAACCGCATTCGCAAAGGGGCGATACACTTTGGTTCCCATTACACGGGCCACTTGTGACGTACGTGATCACGACCAGGTAAGACGCCGGCTGCAGCAAATCAAACCGGAGCTGGTAATAAATGCCGCCGCCTTCAACGGCGTTGATGCCTGCGAAAAGGATCCGCACCAAGCCTTGCTTGTTAACACCCTCTTTCCCCGGCTGCTGGCCGAGCTTTCGGCAAGTCAGGGTTTTCTGCTGGTTCACATCAGCAGTGATGCGGTTTTCAGCGGCACCGGCCGGGAAACCTATGCCGAATCCAGCGCCGCCAGCCCCATTAACCTATATGGTTTCACCAAGTACGGGGCTGACTGCTTCATCACCGCCATTGCCCACCGTTATTACATCGCGCGCATCTCGGTGCAATTCGGCATCACCACAGGCAGCCCCCAGTTCGTAGAAAAGATGCTGGAGCGGATGCAGCGGAGCACGGAGCCGCTCCGCATCTCCAATGACATTGTCGCCTCACCCAGCTACAGCCAAGACGTGGCGACGGCAATCAGGGGGCTGGTTGAGGAAAAGCGTCCTTTCGGCCTTTATCATCTGGTCAACGAGGGGGAGGCATCGCTCTGGGAGCTGATCCAGGAACTGGATAGGATCATGGGGCTGAAAGCGGCGGTGAAGCCGGTTTCCCATGAGGTTTTTCCCTCTCTGGGGCTGAAAAACCGCCATACCCCACTGCGGTCGGAGAAGGTACCGCCGCTCCGTCCCTGGCGGGAGGCACTGCGCGCCTATTGCACCGAATTACAGCCGGAAAAAGGAAGGATACATGGCTGATACCACCTATCGCATGGATGGACACAAGCTTTATTGGCATCTGGACAGAGTGAACGACTGGATGAGCGGCAAGAGGATTCCACCGCTGCACATCGACGTTGGGTTGAGCAAGGGATGCAACATCAAGTGCCACTATTGCTTCGGCGTCGTTCAGGGCAACCGTTATGAGCAAGGGAAGGAAGTCTTTTTCCCCAGGGAGCCACTACTCCGCTACGTTAGCGAGGCAGGTGAAATGGGTGTCAGATCCATGGCCATGATCGGGGAGGCGGAGCCGTTGCTCAACCCCCATGTTTATGAGGCAATCGTTGCGGGAAAGCGGGCGGGGGTCGACATGGCCCTGGGAACCAACGGCGTCTTATTCGATACGAGCCGCCAAGGAGAGGAGGCGCTGGAACACCTGACCTGGCTGCGCTTCAATATCAGCGCAGCATCAGCCGGCTCATACCAGCGTCTGCACAACAGCCCGGACTTTGACCTGTTGGTGGAAAAGATACGTTTCTGCATTGCAAGGAAAAAAGCGCTCAACTCCGCCGTTACCATCGGTTTTCAAATGGTGCTCACTCCGCAGGACATTGACGAGGTTATGCCGCTTACCTCACTGGCAAAGGAACTGGGGGTAGATTACCTGGAAATCAAACACTGCGGCGACACTGTGCAAAATGACTTGGGCATCTTCAACAAACTGGACCAGTACGATCAGTTCCGGGACATCCTCCTGCAGGCAGAGGAACATTCCACCGACACCTTCAAAGTGGTGATAAAGTGGGGCAACATCAACCGGAAAGGAAAGCGCAGCTATAACCGCTGCCTCGGCGCCCCTTTTCTCCTCTACTCCAGCGGCGACGGCAAGCTCTACCCTTGCGGCATGTTCTTCTCCTACCGGGAACCGGAATTCTGCCTCGGTGACCTGACCAGACAGTCATTCAAGGCCATCATCGAGAGTGACGCCTACTGGCAGACCATGAAGCGGATCGAGACGGAGATCAAGGTCCATGAGGAATGCTACGCCAGCTGCAAGACCAACGCTATCAACGAATTTCTCTATACACTGAAAAACCCGCCGCAGCACATCAACTTCATTTAGGAGCGGAGCATGGAAGACAAATATATCAGCGAACACATTGAATATAAGGACGAGGAGCGGATACGCCTGGGCATGATGTCCAGTCATCGCTGGCGCATGGACCCCAAGGTGCTGCTTTTCTCCATGGCCCGTTACAAGTTCATCGCCAAAATGCTTGCCGGTAAGAAAGACCTGCTGGAGGTGGGTTGCGGTGATGGCTGGGGCACCAACATCGTAGCCCGGGAAGTGGGCTCCATCCATTGTGTCGACATGGACCCGGTACTGATCAAAGAATGCGAGGAGATGCGAACCAATGAGCGTATAACCTTCGCCCTCCACGACTTGCGCAAGGGGCCGGTTTCGCCGGCGCGGGATGCGGTCTATCTGCTGGACGTACTGGAACACCTGGAAAAGGAGGACGAGGATGCATTCCTGAAAAACGTCGCCGCCTCGATCACGGCTGATGGCGTCTGCATCGTCGGCATCCCCAGCCTGGAAAGTCAGGAATACGCCTCCAAGCCGAGCCGAGCCACCCACGTTAACTGCAAAAGCGGCAACGATCTGAAAGCGACCCTGGAAAAGTACTTCAAGAATGTCTTCCTCTTCAGCATGAATGATGAGGTAGTGCATACCGGCTTCAGCAAAATGGCTCATTACCTGATCTGTCTTTGCGTCGGGGTGCGCTAGCCCATGCACCGGGTAGCTGTCATTCTCCTCTACGACCGGCAACAGAAAGTCCTGCTGCAGCACCGAACGGATGACGCCCCCTTCTTTCCCGGATACTGGGCTTTTTTCGGCGGCGGTTGTGAGGAGCATGAATCACCAATTGCAACGGTAATCCGCGAAACGGAGGAAGAACTCTGCTACCGTCTAACCGCCCCTCGATTCGTTTTGGAACAACCCTTTTCCGTACAAGGACTCCAATGCCGGCTGTATCTGTTCATGGAACACTACCGGGGGGACAAAAATGCCCTGCAACTCTGTGAAGGGCAAAATTGGGGATGGTTCGGACCGGGGGAAACGGAAGACCTGCTCATGGCCGAACATGACCGGCGGGCACTTCAAGCGGCACGTGAACTGATAGCTCAGGAACAACTTGATTATGATCATTGAGACTCAACATAGTAGTGACACCAGGCGCAAGCGACTGCTGCTCGCTTACCCCAACATGCGCTGGCACAAGGATGACAGCGTCACCCTCTGGAACCTTGATCCGACCACCCTCTGCCTGTTGGCAGCCGTCGTTAAGGATCTGGTGGAGGTAAAAGTCCTCGACGCCCAGTTCCACAACATGGATCAGGAAGCTTTTAAGGCAGAAATCGCCGCTTTCGCCCCCGATTATGTGGGCCTATCCCTCCTCACCAGCGAATACGAACAAGCCCTCTACCGAGCCGCCAGGCTGGTCAAGGAGGTGGATCACGCCATTACCGTCATTGCTGGAGGGGTCCATGTCACGACCATGCCCGAGCATGTACTGGAATGTTGCCCCAGCATCGATTACTGCGTGGTCGGAGAGGGAGAGCATGTGCTGCGGGAGCTGCTGCTGCACCTGCAAGGACGGGGTCCCCTGCCGGAAAAAGGCCTTGCCTTTGGACATGACAAACTGGTGGTACAGCAGCAGGCCATGGTTGACGACCTGTCAGTGCTTCCCTGGCCCGATTATGAACTGGTGGACTACGCAGCCTACATCGAGAAGCCCCAGCGCAGTTTTACCTCAAACATGCCCCCTGCCTATCCATACGTGCGCATGGTCACCACCCGCGGCTGTCCCTTCGGTTGTACGTTTTGTCAGGTGGAAACCATCGCCGGGCGCCGGGTGAGAACCAGAGATCCGGTGGATGTGGTCGATCAGCTTTTTTTTCTCAAGGAGCGCTACGGCATCGGCTCCATCGTTTTCGATGAAGATAACATCCTGCTGGGAGAAAACGACTATGCCCGGCGCCTGTTCCAGGAGATGATCGACCGCAAGCTGGAACTGAAGTGGATTGCCTCGGCCTTCGCCCTCTTCCTCATCACAGATGAGTTGCTGGAACTGATGAAGGAGTCTGGCTGCGTCGGCATCAACGTGGCCATCGAATCGGGCAATGAGCGGGTACTGAAAGAGATCGTCAATAAGCCGATCAAAAACCTGGCGGCCATTCCAGAAATCATCGCCAAGGTCCAGGCAAAAGGTATTTACTGCATTGCCAACTTCATCATCGGCTTTCCCGGCGAGACCTGGGATGAAATCCGGGAGACCGTGGCCTTCGCCGAACGGTGCGGCGCCGATTATGTGAAGATCTATGCCGCCGTCCCCCTCTATAAAACGAAGCTGTACTACTTGGCCAAGGAACAAGGACTTTTAGTCTGCAATGAAGCCATTCCCAAGGTGGACTGGCGTTACGGCCAGATAACCTCCAAGGAGTGGACAACTAAAGACGTGAGTATCCTGCGGGCCTACGAATGGGACCGCATCAACTTCGCCCCTCACAAGATTGAACGGTTGTTGGAAATTACCGGTGCAACTGAAGATGAACTGAAGACAGTGCGAAAAAACACCAGGGACAATCTGGTCTGGTAAAGACGAAACGAAACCACCCACTGTAGAGGTAGGGCATGTACATTCTCGGACTCTCATTCGATTATCACGACTCGGCAGCCGCCCTGCTCAAGGACGGCAAAGTAATCGCCGCAGCCCAGGAAGAGCGTTTCACCCGGCTGAAGAATGAGCCAGGCCTGCCTGTGCAGGCGGTTAAATTCTGCCTGGAAACGGCCGGCATCACGGCTGATCAGGTGGATCACGTAATCTTCTATGAGAAACCTTTTTTAAAATTCGAGCGTATCGTCAAATCGGCAATGCCCAGCTTGCCCGGAAGCAGGGCATACTTCTCCAACACCATAAGATCCTGGATCAAAAAAGGAAAGTTCACCCCGGAGAGCAGGATTGCGGCAGAGTTGGGCTTCTCACCCAAACGAGTGCGTTTTGTCAAACATCATGAATCCCATGCCGGCGCTGCCTTTCTTTGCTCTCCATTTGATAAAGCCGCCATTGTTACCGTCGACGGCGTGGGTGAATTCGAAACCTTGTCTATCTCATACGCCGACGGGGGAATGATCGAGCGGCTGACCTCCCTTGACCTGCCCCATTCCCTGGGGCTCTTTTATAGCGCCTTTACCGCATGGTTAGGCTTCAAGGTCGACGAAGACGAGTACAAGGTAATGGGCATGGCCGGATTCGGAGCCCCGCGCTTTTTTGACCAGATAATGCCCTGGTTCAGCCTGGAGAACGATGGAACCTTCCGTCTGGATCAAGAATGCTTCAATTTCAAATGTCCTGAGACAGTGCCTTACACAGACCGGCTAGTCCAGCTGTTTGGTCCGCCGAGGCAACCGGAGACCCCCTTCAGGATCAAACCGGCAGACGATTCCCCGGAAGAAGCTGCCCATGTTGAGAAGTGCCGGTACTATGCTGACATTGCCGCCAGCATCCAGAAGTGTACCGAAGAGGTCCTGCTCCATGTGGTGGGGACAGCCATCAGACGCACCGGCTGTAGCAATGTTTGTATGGCTGGAGGGGTGGCGCTCAACTCGTTGGCCAACGGCAGGCTTAAACGGGAACTGAACTGCAGGCTCTATATCCATCCTGCAGCCGGGGACGCTGGAGGAGCACTGGGCGCAGCTCTCTATTACAACTTTGCGGTGCTGAAGAACCGAAATCACCTGCCGCTCACCTCCATGTACCTGGGCAAAGCGCACCGGAACGAGGAGATAGAAGCTGCTTTGAAAAGCACCTATACCCCTTATTCCTACTATTCGGACCAGCGGCAGTTGATTCAGGAAGTGGCACGGTTACTTGCCGCTGGCAAGGTGATTGGCTGGATGCAGTCCCGTTTTGAATGGGGGCCACGGGCGCTTGGTTGCCGCAGCATCCTGGCCGATCCGACCAATCCGCAGATGCAGGCCATCGTCAACGAGAAGATCAAGTTCCGGGAACCGTTCCGGCCGTTTGCACCCGCCGTGCTGGAGGAACGGGCCGATGAATTTTTCGACATTGGCGCCATCCACTCCCCCTGCGATCCCGAATACTTCATGCTCTCGGTCTGCAAGGTGCGGGAGGAAAAACGGGCGCAGATCCCCTCGGTCACCCACGTGGACGGCACTGCACGGGTACAGTTGGTAAACCGCCATACCAATCCCCTCTACTATGACCTGATCAGTGAGTTCAACAAACTGACAGGAGTGCCAGTCATTATGAATACCTCATACAACCGCCGGGGGGAACCCATCGTCAACAACGCCTTCGACGCGCTGAAAACCTATGAGTGGAGCGACATGGACTGCGCTGTGCTTGGAAGTTACCTGATCATAAAGGACAAATAAATGGATGCGCTGCTCTTGTTGCCAAAGGATGTGACAAACAAAGCCCAAATCGACCGGGTCAGGCTTTCGTTGGCATATAGGCTGAAGGTTGAGGATACGCTGATTATCGCCGCCAGCTACCGTTGCCATGAAGCGTGGCAACGGGAACTGGCGGAAAATATCCAACCGCTGGAGACTCTTGAACTGGATAAGTTCGGGCTGATTGCCTACTGTGATTGCTCCAACGAGTATGTGGCCTACACCCGGGTCAACAAGGGGCCCTTGAACGAAACATACCCATACTTCGAGGGGGTGCCCAACGAACTGGTTATCATGCTCGACAAGATCTACGACAAAAAGCCGAAGCTCATCTACTATTATGCCCTTTCCTCAGGAAAGCTCTTCCACCCCCCCTTTTCCGTGATCAACCAGCAGGTGGACAAACACCTTTACACTCATGTTTATAATGCACTTGGAGAGCGGTTGGATAACCGCTACTACTTCTTTCCGTATACCTACCTCTACCGCTGCACCGGCATGGGACCCACCAACGAGTTCGGCTTCAGGATACCCCTTGATACCGACCGCTACCTTGGGAGAAACCCTAAGCACAAAGTCATTGCTGTTTTTGGCGGCTCCGCCGCCTGGTCATATTACAATCTTTTCGAAGAAACATTCGCTGTTCAGCTTGAAAACAAGTTAAACGCCTACTGCACAGCACATGGCCTGGACACCCATTTCAGCGTGGTCAACTTCTCCCAATTGAGCAATGTGGTTCTTGATGAAATTTTCAACTATATGCTGTACTGCCAGAAATTACGGCCGGACATCGTTATCGCCCATGACGGCTTTAATGACCTCTTCTACGGCCAAATGTCGGATCCGTATCTGCTGAACACCCAGTGCATCACCTACCATTTCAACATGGAGCGATGGTCACAGATACTGCACAACACCAAGGACCTTGATCTTCCCCAGATGTTGACACCAGGAGCCATTCTGGCAAAGAACACGCCGCGGGCGGTGATAAAGTCATATCTTTCCCGTCTGCTGCAATTCGAGGGTCTGGCGAAATCATCTGGAGCGACGTTTATTTCCGGCCTGCAACCTACTGTCTATAGCAGGAAAACCCCCTCTCCTGTCGAGCGGAAGTTCATAGACCTGTACGTCAAGCCGGAAAACTGCGGCATGTCAGAACAGTTCAACAACATGCCCTTTATCTATGACAAGTACCAACAGGAAATAGCGGGCAAGCTTGCTCATTTCATCGATTTCGACAAGCACTTTTTCCAGCTTGGTGAAGATGCCACCCTTTTCGGCGACATCATGCATACCTCCCCCGAAGGAGAAGAGCTTATCGCTAGCACCTACTGCACCTACATTACCGAAAATCTGAGCAGGTTACTCTAAACTGCCGCCATGAGGTTTTGCCATGCCCTATCGAGTTTCTAATTTTTCTTTCCACTACTGGCTGCAGGTGCTTACGGGAGCAATCAGGGACAAGCGGATCATATCCGCCGTCACCATTATGATTTGCCTGCCCTACTTCATAGGGACAAAGGAAGATCAGTGCCCGGACCGGGAAGAGCGCAACCCCTTCGTTTACACCATGCAATGAGCTCATTTCCTTCCCCGTATTTGAACTGGAGCCCTTATGCTTGACAGTGCGGATGTGCTGGCGCCGGCACAGCGACTGTTGTCGCTAAATTTCATGTTCACAGAAAAATGCAATCTGAAATGCGTCTATTGCCCGCAATTTTCAGAGAACCGCCCCATGATGGACACGCCACCAGAACTGCTCCGGACAATCGTCGACTATATCGTCAGGAATCGGATCCCTGCCGCAGGTGTTGGTTTTTATGGCGAAACCCTGTGCTTTAAAGGATGGGAAGGGTATATCCGGGCATTGCTGGATGCAGGCGTCAGCATGTCCCTCTGTTCCAACTGGAACCATAAGCTGACCGCTGAAGAAGCAAGAGTGTTGAGCAGGTTCAGCTTACTGCAGTTCAGTATCGATACTACCGACCAGGACCTGCTCCGCGCCCTTCGTCCTCCTGCAGACGCCAGGACCATCATCTACAACATGCACCTCATCCGCAGCCAGGCCATCGTCAACGACAACCCTGCGCCGACCATTATGTGGTGCAGCGTACTGAGCCAGCGCATCATTCCCCATCTTTGCAACTTTATCGCCATGGCGGTCTCCAACGGAGTCAACAGGATCAGCTTCAATGAAATCGAGTATTACAAGGAGTCATCACGGGAACTGTTGAGCATTTTCGATCTGCAAGGCAGCGATTTTGTAGCTGCTGCCGATGCCATCGAGGGAATGGATCTCCTGGCCAAGAAAAACGGAGTGGAGATCACTTATGCCTTCAACTCCTTCCTTGATGTGGTGAAGGCAAGAAAGGCCCAGGAATTGAGCCAGCATGTCCAAATGCACGGCGACGACAGCAGTAAGATGTGCCGCCTGCCGGTCAAGGGCATCCAAGGAACCTCCAGCCACCTGTCGCTGGCCGCAACCACCATCGCCCCTGATGAGAATCAGCGCCGCACCAGGCTTTGCCTCGCCCCTTGGACCAGCGCCTATATCCTTGCCGATGGCACCGTCTGCACCTGCTGCGTCAGAGGGAAGTCCATGGGGCGAATCACGGCAAATATCGATCTGGACGCCGTCCTGCAAGGGGAGCTCTACCGTGAGTTCCGCTGGCGGCTTTTAACCGGCAACATTATCGACAATGCCTGTCTTGCCTGCCCGGTAACACCCATTGTCCAGGCTGAGGAACTGCTGTACCAGGTTAACAACCTGCTCGGGAACTACGTCGATGAGATATGATCTGATCACAATTCTCTGGGGACCCGGATACACCGGGTATTTTCTGGAAATCGTTCTCCCCTCCCACCTCGCCAAGGGAAACCTGGAGGCTTTTCGTGGGAAGAACTCCAGGTACCGGATCTTCACCACCAGTAAGGACGCCGAAATCATCAGGGGGGCAGCGCCTTATCAGGCCCTTTCGAGCATGATGACCACCGAGATTTTTCCAATCGATTTTCTGGACGCCTTCGAGAAATACAAGCGGATGACCCTGTGTCATAAAATCGCCATCAAGGAAGCGGAAGAAATCGGTGCAACCATGCTCTTCCTGCCGCCGGACGTCATTTTTGCCACCGGTGCCTTCGCCAACCTTTTGTCCGTTGCTGAAGAAGCCATGGCCATCATGATCGCTGTGCCACGGGTGGTAAAGGATGCAGTCACTCCTTTGTGCCTGGCAGCGAAGGACACTCCGGTCGAACTGAATATCCAACCACGCCATATGGTGCAGATGATGCTTTCTCACCTACATCCTACTGCCAACGCCCTCTTTTACGATACCAGGCAAGCCAGCATCTGGCCTTCGCAAATCTATTTCAAGGTTCCGGAACAGGGCTTGATCGCGCACTGTTTCCATCTGCACCCAATCCTGGTGCGCCCGAGGGTCAACTCAGTGGCCTTTGATGTGACCATCGATGGCGACTACCTTCTCGCTTCATGCCCTGACAGCAGTGAAATCGCAGTAATTACGGATTCGGATCTGGTAATGGCTATGGAACCCTGCGACGACAGCTATGGTCCTTCTCCGTCCAGCAGTTCCTACCAATTGGACAAGATAACTGAATGGGCGGCCACCAACGCCAACCAGCATCATCGCCATTTCTTCACCAGAAAAATCTGTTTTCACAGCGGCGAAACCAATTCCCCCGAATGGCTGAAGATGAAGGAAGCCTCTGAAATGTTCGTCAGTTACATCACTGCCTGGTTGGGGCGCAGCGGGAGCGGCCGATGACTGGGAAAACAATGCCCTCGTTTCTCAACTCACTGAAAGATATCCCCGCCGGTGCGCGGCTCTGCCTCTATGGCGTAGGGGAGGGATGCCTGCATCTCCTGCAAAAACTGCAGTCTACTCGTCCCGATGTAGTCGTCATCGCCCTGATTGATGATGCCCGAAAAAATTTGACCCTTACCATACCGTTGGTCACCCTGGAAGAAATCGATCGTCTCTCCTGTGACCTCATCCTCGTCACCTCGGTCTACTGGATCGATATCTGCCAAAAGCTCAAAACAGCCGGCTGTACGGAATTCGTGGTGGCAGCACCCGACCTCCTCTTCGAGCACCTTATTTTTGATGACAGCGAGTTGAAACTCTGGGCCCGGCAGATTGCTCAGACATCGGCACTGCTCTCTGATGCTCAACAGAAGGCCCTGTACAACCTGGTGGTGACCAGCCGGACTAGACAACCGGAATACCAACAAAGGTTGCATGATTATTTTCACGCCCACCGTTCCAGCATGGGGCGGGAGTACCTGGAGTTCATCAACAGCGGCGATCTTCAAACCATCATCGAAGGGGGAGTTTTTGACGGCGCCGATACCCGGGAATTCGCCCGTTGCTTGTGTCCCGGCGGCACCGTGCATGGGTTCGACCCGAATCTCGCCACCCCTTCGCCCTTAAGTTCTTCTCAGATCAGCCTTTACCCCATGGCCCTCTGGAGCAGTCGGACATTCCTGCCTTTTTTTTCCAACCGGGACAATCCCCCAGGCGCGCGGATTGTGACCGACATGGCAGAGCAGGACGAAGTGCAGCAGGTGCCGGCTATCTCCATCGATGAATTTACGACAGAGCAGGCACTGGAAAGGGTGGACCTGATCAAACTCGATGTGGAGGGGGCAGAAGCGGAAGTCCTTCAGGGCGCCATTGCTACGCTCAAGCGGCACCGTCCACAACTGGCGGTGTGCATCTACCACAAGAAGCAGCACCTGTTCCAGGTTCCGCTTCTTCTGAATTCAATGCTCCACGGCTACCACTACTATCTCGGCCACTACTCCCCAACCTTCTGGGATACCGTCTGGTATGCGGTGCCCGAGGAAAAGGATTATCGACACCATGGCAGAAAGTGAAATTACAAGCATGCTTCCCATGCTGCGTCAGGCAGACCTCCTGCTCAACAAGGGCTTGGTTGAGGAAGCAGTAGAATTCTACATTCGCATCATCGGCATGGCGCCCCATCAGATGGATGCCTATGCCCGCCTTGGACATGCCTACCACTTAATCGGCAGTATTAAGGAAGCTGCGGCCGCTTACCTCAAGGTGCTATCCTTTGACGATGTGGATGCCGGCACATACTGCGGGATTGCTGAATTTATACGAACCGGAGAAAAACTGAAGACCGAGGATGAGTCTACCTACAACCGGCTGGTCGAGCTGTTCATCGACCATATGTTGCAGCAAACGGTCAGGGGCTCCGCTGATACCTCAAAACTGGTGGTTACCTGGGATTTCAGATCGCAGCCCTATTCCATTGGCGACCTGATTCTGCTGCAACAGGCAGCCAATTGTATTTGCCTTGCCCATGGCATTACCCAAGCCAGAACGTACCTGCTTTCTGACAGAGAAAACCCTGCCCGGCCGTCGTTCCGCGCCCTTGGGGTTAACGGGGAAAATTACCTCGATCACATCATCAGACTGCTACCAGTCTTTCTTCTCTGTAACGAAGCACCGGCACTGACCCTGGAACATGATGAAGATACCGCTCTTCAATCCATGGCTGCCCCAGACGCGGTTGCCTGGCCCACAGTCCCCCTTCTGAAGAGTATGCTCGATCTGAATCTGCCCACCTTCCGGCTATTGAACATGTTTTACGAGCAACAAAAAATGTTGCCGGAATTCAGGATAAGGGGGTCGCTTGCCAGGTGGGCCAGGAACTTTATCGAAGAAAATGCACGGGGATATATTCCAGTTGCAGTCCAAATGCGCAAGACCAAAAGCTACAACCTCAGCAGGAACAGCAACATCGAGGCATGGTCTGAATTCTTCAGCCACTGCCACAGCCACCTGCCGGTTAAATTCTTTGTCATTTGCGCTGCAAGCGAAGTGGACGAGCAACTTCGGGCACATGAAAACGTGGTGATCGCAAAAAACAGCAGAACGACCGTAGATCAGGATCTGGCGCTAATAAAGGAATGTGCCGCTTTCATGGGAATTTCTTCCGGCCCGGCCACGGTGGCCTTTTTCGGCAACCGCCCCTATTCAATTGTTAATGCGCACCTGGAACAGAGCCTGGTGCCCCTCCTGAAAAAGGAACCCTGGGGCTATTCCTTTACCTATGCAAAAAAGAACCAGCGGATTATTGCAAGCGGAAACGAAACCTGCGAGCTGCTGGTGCGGGAATTGGGGATTCTGCTGAAAGACCTAACTTCAGACGGCGAAAGAAACATCGATCGGTTACTCTCCGATAAGGACACCGACCTCAGGCTGCATTGAGATGTAAAGGACCATGTGCATGGATAAAAATTACCAAATTTACATGCCAAAGCGATCGGGGGGTTCCAGCACCAGCGTTCCCGTCTTAATTGATGACCATGCAGAAATCATCAACTGCTTTGTCTCCCCTACCTACAAGGGCACCTATCACCTCTGCTTCGACTATCGAAACAGCGAGAACGAAATTCATCAGTCCATGGTCACTCTTGCCTATGAGCAGCAGCTGACAGGCCTGAACATCACCGACCAGCACGGCAACGACCTGACCATTTCGAGGGAAAGCCTCTATTCCTTTTTTGCCAACGGTTACGACTTCGCCGAAAGCTCCAGGGAATACTTCGGCAACCTGGCCGCCACCTCCGCCAAGCCGGCCATTGCCTTCACCATGCGCCACTCCTCCATCAAGGGGGGCGGCCCGATCACCGTTTACCGCTACATCAACTGGCTGGCAGAACTTGGTTACAAAGTCTCCGTCTATTCCGACGACGATCCCCCCGACTGGGTCGAGCTGAAAGCGTCTTTTTACAAGATCATCCACGACAACGGCCGTTACGGGGCGATCACCGAGCCTATCGTCATCGTCTACTCCCTGCTGGAGCTTCCCCAGGTGCTCCGCTACTGCCACACCAGGGGTAAACGCATCTTCCATCTCTGCCAGGGGCTGGAGGAGTTCCACGTGACGAAACCGCCCCAGGGGCCATTGCCGAAGGCGGCCCCCATTTTCCATCTACTCAACTCGCTGCCGGTGGGGCGGATCGTCGTCTCTCCCCATCTGCACCACTATTTCCAGGACCATTATCAACAACAGACCTTTCCCGTCTTCAATGGCATCGACCTGCGGATCTTTTCTCCGGCAGAGAAGGAAACGAATGCAAATTGCCGCACCATCCTCATCAGCGGAGATCCCCAACACCCCCTGAAAGGAATCGGCGTGGCGCGAGAAGCGGTCGCGATCCTGGCGAAAAAGTGCCCCGAGTGGGACCTCACTCTCTCCATCGTCTGCGGTCAGCAGGTGAAGCAGCCTGAGACCCAGCCGGTCGGCTACAGGGAGAAGGTTCTCTCCGGGCTGCAACCTGAAGAGATGAGCAGCCAGTACCATGAGGCCGATATTTACCTCAATGCCTCCTGGTACGAAGGCTTCGGCCTTCCCTCCCTTGAGGCCATGGCCTGCGGGACGCCGGTGGTGCAGGTGGCGAACCATGGCCTGGAGGGCATCATTGAGGACGGCCGGAACTGCTTGCTGGTGGCCGAACAGGATGCTGCTCCCATTGCCGAAGCCCTGGAGCGGCTGCTGACAGACCACGACCTGCGACAGCGGATTATTGCCGGCGGCATTGCCACCGCAGCACAATATGGTCTCTCCCGTCAATACGGAATGCTAGTTGCAGAGTTCCAGGAGATAACAGGTCGACAACCAGATGCTCATCTGACAAATAAAAAAATGAAGGAACTTGAGGCTGCCATGGATCGTAATCCCAAGGAACCCGCGCAAGACAGCGGCTTGCTCTTTTCCATCCTCGTCCCCAGCTATAATCAGGCCGGTTTTCTCCCTGCCACCCTGGACAGCATCCTTGCCCAGGACTACCCCCACTGGGAAGCGCTCGTTGTCAATGACGGCTCCACCGACGAAACGGCGGCCGTCATGGCCCGCTATGCAGAGAAGGACCCGCGCATCCGCACCTTCCACAAGGAAAACGGTGGCGTTTCGTCGGCCTTGAACGAGGGCCTCAAGCATGCCCGCGGAGAGTGGATCTGCTGGCTTTCCTCCGATGACCTTTTCGAGCCTGACAAACTCTCCCTCCATGCGGCAACGGCCGTGAAGCACCCGGAAGTGCGCTTCATGCACACCAACTACTTCCTCCTCTACGATCAGACAGGGGAAAAGGTGTCGGTGGAGCGTAACGGGGAGGAGTTGAATGATCCGAACCGGCAACTGGTGAACTTTTTTGAGGCAAATCAGGTGAACGGCATCAGCATCGCCATTCACCGACAGGTATTTGACCAGTTGGGTCATTTTGATGAAAAGCTGCGCAACGGTCAGGACTTTGACATGTGGCTGCGCATTGTTTCCCGCTATCAGCCCCTCTATCTGGATGAGAGGACCGTCGTCACCCGTATCCACCCGGCCCAGGGTACCAGCCTTTCCGTGGAAGCGGGCATCTACGACTCCGGCAGGAGCTGCCTTGACTTCCTTAATGCCAACGGCTTCCCCGCCCTCTTCCCCAGGACCGACCTGGCCGACACGCGCCAGGCCCTGAAGGCGGTGCAGTTCGTTTTGCACATCCTGGCCAACCCAGGGTCGCTGGTCAACCTCTGCGGTTACGGCCCTGCCCTTCTGGAGCGAATGCACGAATGGTTGACCGGGCAGGCGGATGCCCTTCTCAAGACACAGCTTTCCGCCCATCTCCCCGACATAATCCAGAGTTTCCAGCAGGAAATTTACCCCGAAGAGGTCCGCAATGCCTTCCGCACCCTGCCGGCCTCCCTTGCCGCGCCGGTGCCTTACCAGAAGCACGATGCCGTTGACGACCTGGAAAAGAAGGCCGAATGTCTCGACCGGGAAAACAGGTTCGCCGAGGCATCGGCCTTGCGCAAGTACCTGGCAAGGACAACGGGAAAAGAGACCGCCGTCGCCAGCAATGTCCCCTTCTGGCAGAAACTCCAGGAGGATGGCTACTTCGAGAACCACCCCCTCTACGGCAAGGAGCACGATGGCCTCAAGCTTTTCGGCGACGATGACAACTTCGTGCGGCGTTTCCTGCCCCTCACCCCGGAAATGACGGTGGTAGTAATCGGCTGCGGCTACGGCCGGGAATCAGCCCTTTTGGCCAGGCACGTGAAGCGGGTTTACGGCATCGACGTCAGCCGGACCCTGCTGGATAAGACCGAACGGTTCATGGCGGAGCAGGGGATCGCCAATTTCACCGCCGTCCTGGCCGAGGAGTGGGAGAAGGTCATTCCCCCCGGTGTCGATCTCGTCTACTCCATTGTCGTATTCCAGCATCTCACCAAGGACCTGGTGCGTAACTACGTCAACGGCCTGGCCGGAAAGCTGGCGCCGGGGGGGAGATTCCTCTGCCAGTTCTGCGATGCCCAGGGGGGGTCCGAAGATGCCCATTTGGCAACGTATGAACCGAACGTGCGCTGGGCAATCGATGAAATTGAGGACCTCATCCACTCCGCCGGCCTCCAAAAGGTAACCATTGAAGAACAGAAGGTGACAGAGGGAGTCCGCTGGTACTGGGCCTTTTTCGGCGATTCCGTCACTGCTGTTTCTCCCGCTCTATCGGCATCCGCAGAAGGGGATACGGTAGAAGCGCCGGAGGCGGTATACTCTGCAGCCGTTTCTCTTGCCAACGAAGGGAATGTTGCAGAAGCACAGAACCGATTGGAGCACCTGCTCCGGCACCATCCCAAATTCGTCCTTGCCCACAACGACCTGGGAGTGCTCTACAGCAACCTTGGCGAGACTGAAAAAGCACTTGCCCATTTTGAGCAGGCAACGCAGTTGGAACCCACCAATGCCACCTTCCAGAAGAACCTGGCCGATTTTTACCAGGTGGTGCTCGGTCGAACTGAAGATGCTCTGCAGATTTACGTCAAACTCCTGGCAATGCACCCGAAAGATCTGGAAGTTCTTGCCGGACTGGGCAAAATTTGCGTCAGCGTAGGCAAGCATGACGATGCCCGCCACTTTTTCACCCGCGCCTTGGAAATCGAGCCATGGAACCTGGAAATCCGGAAGAGCCTGGAGGCCCTCGAAGAATTCCGACGGCAACCGGAACAGATTGGGCCGGCAGCGACTGTCGAGGAAATGTACGGCAAAGCCGTGGATCTGGCCGGCCGGAATCTGACAGCCGAAGCCATAGCCGCCCTGGAGAACCTGCTGCAACATTTCCCCCAGTTCGCCCTGGCCCACAACGATCTGGGTGTCCTCTACGGGCAGCAGGGACAGCAGGACCAGGCGGTTGCCCATCATGAAGAAGCTGCCCGCCTGGAACCAGGCAATGGTACCTTCTTGAAAAATCTGGCCGATTTCTATCACATGGTGATGGGGAGGACGGAACAGGCGCTGCAGATTTACGTGAAGCTTCTGGCGGTGCAGCCAAAGGATCTTGAAGTACTGATGGCACTGGGAAACCTCTGTGTTGCCATTGGAAAACTCGATGATGGGGAATGCTTTTTCACCCGTGCCATGGAAATCGAACCATGGAACAGGGAGGTCCGGGAATCGCTGGCAGCGGTGAAGGAGTACCGGGAAACAGCTCAGGCCGACATGGGTGTGGCTGAATCGGCCTACGCAGAAATCCAGGCGCTGCCTGAGGACCAGGTCGAACAGAAAATTGCCGCCCTTGAGAAGCTGCTCTGCCGTCACCCCAATTTCGCCACTGCCCATAATGACCTGGGGGTCCTCTATACAAACCAGGGGGCGATGGAAAAGGCACTGGAACACCAGGAAGAGGCAACACGCCTTGAGCCCACCAATGCCGTCTTCCAGAAGAACCTGGCCGACTTCTATCATATCGTGCTCGGCAGGACCGAAGAAGCGCTGCAGATATACGTCAAGCTCCTGGCCGTAAAACCGAAAGACCTGGAGGTACTGACAGCACTGGGCAATCTGTGCCTGTCACTGGACCGGCTCGATGACGCCGCCTGTTTCTTTACGAGGGCGCTGGAGGTGGAACCCTGGAACGCCGAGATCAGGCAGAGCCTGCAGGCGCTGCAAAATTTCGCCAGGCAGGAGGCGACACCTGCAGCTTCAGCAGCGGAGCCCATCGAGAGTAGCACAGCATCTGCACCCTCCGACCTTCCAGCGGAGATCCTCGCCCTTTACGAGAAAAAGCAGCAGGTGCTGAATAACTCTGAAAAGCAGCCCATCGACATCATCTTTCTCACCTACAACCGCCGGGACTACTTCGAACAGACCATCAAGACCCTCATCGAGCGCACCCGCTATCCTTACCGCATCATCGTCGTCGACAACCACAGCCGGGAAGACTTCCAGGGCTATCTGCAAAAGACCGCCATCCTCTACGACCACCTGGTTTTCAACGACGACAACTATTTCACCGTCGCCTTCCAGCGGGGCATCGAGCTGGCCAACTCCGATCCGTATGTGGTCAGCGACCCGGACATCCTCGTCCCCGACCTGCAGGGCAAATGCTGGCTGGAACGGATGCTCGACCTGCACCGGGAGTACCCGGAGATGGGGCTCATCGGCCTGACCCTCGATCCGGTCAACAAACCGGCCAGTCTGCCCGATGTCATCCTCGGCGAGAAGACCGTTTACAATGACAAGATCACCCTGGCCAACGTGGGCACCTGGATGCAGTGCATCAAAAGGAAATACTTTGACGGGAAATACACCACCGACTGGGAGGCGTGCGAGCAGGTGCGCAGAAACGGCGGCAAGGTGGGCTATGCCCGGGAGTTCATCGCCTACCACCTGGGCTATGACGAGGAGCGGGACCATCCCGATCACCTGGTGGAAAAATATCACCTCTTCAAGGACAAGTTCGGCTCGGACCTATACAGCATGTATACCGACAGTGAGGAGATCCTGGCCAGGATGGGGGAGAAGCCGGCTGCCTACTATGGCTTTGCGCGACCGGAAGTGCAGGAAATGGTGAATCCGGCGGCGAAGAGAATCCTTGACGTGGGCTGCGCCGCAGGCGCTACGGCTGGCGAACTGAAAGCAAAGCTGAAAGCGGAGGTATGGGGAATCGAAATGCTGCCGGCGGCGGCGAAACTGGCGGAACAGAAGCTGGACAAGGTCTGCGCGGGACCGGTGGAGGAGATTTTACCCACCCTTCCCGATGGGTATTTCGATACCATCATTTTCGCCGATGTGTTGGAACACCTCGTTGATCCCACCGCCGTTCTCGTCGCCGCCAAAGGCAAACTGGCAGCAGGGGGTGAGATCGTCGCCAGTATCCCCAACGTCCGCCACTGGTCGGTGGTGAGGGGGCTCCTGGAAGGGAAATGGGACTATGCCGATGAAGGCATCCTCGACCGCACCCATCTCCGCTTCTTTACCCGTCAGGGGGTGATGGAACTCTTCGGCAATGCAGGCTTTACGCCTACCACCATGAGCGCAACGGTGCTCAACGATGTGCAGGTCCCCCCCCAGATCCCCAAAGCCCTTGCCGAGGCGGGGCTGGATGTTTCCACCCTGGCCGATGAAGGAAGGCATTTCCAGTACCTGCTGCGGGCCGTGCCTCAACAGGCCCGGCAGGCGAAACCGGTATCCTTCCCGCCGGCGAAAGAGAAAAAAACGGCACAGGCAAAGGTGGCCGCCAAGGAGGATCACTTAACCTCCATCATCATCCTCACCTTGAATCAGCTGGAATACACCCGTGAGTGCCTGTCAAGCATCCAGAAACATACGCCGGAAAAACACGAGATAATCTTCGTCGACAATGGTTCCAAGGATGGCACGGTCAAATGGCTTCGCCAGGAAATGAAAAGCCACAAAAACTACAGGCTTATCGAGAACAAGAAGAACCTGGGCTTCGCCAAGGGGTGCAACCAGGGCATGGCTGCCGCCAAGGGTGAATACCTGCTTTTACTCAACAACGACGTGGTGGTGACGGAGGGATGGCTTACCGGGATGCGGGAATGTCTCGAAGCCTCCGCCGACGGCATCGTCGCTCCCATGACCAACAACATAGCCGGTCCCCAGCAACTGCTGTCGGTCCCCTATGCAAACATGGACGAAATGCAAGCCTTCGCCGCCGGTTTCCGCTCCGCCCATCGTCACCGGCGCATCCCGGTCAAGCTGGTGGTCGGTTTCTGCATGCTCTTCCGCCGCAGCCTGGCGGACCAGGTGGGGATGCTGGATGAAGCCTTTGCCCTGGGCAACTTCGAGGACGACGATTTCTGCCTGCGCGCCTCCCTGGCCGGGCTGCAGTCGGTCATCGCCGGCGACGTCTTCATCCATCACCACGGCAGCCGGACTTTCGAGGGGAACAGGATCGACTTCAATGCAGCCATGGCCGTTAACCGCAAGGTATTCGACCGCAAATGGGACATGACCAAAATGGACAAGGGCGAAGCCTTCCGCCTCGCCAGTCATAACGCGCTGATCAAGGGTGAGGAGAGCTTTCACAAGGGTGACCTGGACCAGGCGGTAAAAGTACTCATCGAAGAAGGAATAAAATTCGCCCCTGCCGACCGCCGTCCCTACCGGCTGCTGGCCTCTTTCCTCATTGAGGCAAAACGGTTCTCCGATGCCCTGGCTATCATCAGGGAGATGCCCGGCCATGGCGGGGATGCGGAAAGCCTGGTCATGGAAGGAGTCTGTCGAGAAGGGCTGGAGCAACTTGCTGAAGCCGAGGGCTGCGCCGATAATGCCCTGGCCTTGGAGAGTTCCTTTGCCCAGGCCCTCAACCTGAAGGGAGTGCTTGCCTTCCGTGCCGGAGACCGGTCAAGGGCTGAGGAGCTGTTCACAAGTGCCATGGCAGCCGATCCCGGTTTCGGCGAGGCCTGCACCAACCTTGGTGTGCTGCGCTGGTCGGCCCAGGCACACGGCGAAGCACTGGAGCTGCTGGAAAAGGGCTTCATGCTCAACCCGACGGTAAGCGATGCCATGGAACGTTACCACTCCGCCATCTCCGCCAGCGAGCAGTTCAGCCGCGGGGAAGCAGTCTTCCGTGAAGCACGGGCAATCTTCCCCCACAGCAGATTGATCACCTTCAAATTGATCGACCTGCTCTTGAACCAGCAGAAATATGAAGAGGCCATGGCCGAGATCGAACAGGCCATGGTCGGCTTCGGCGCCGACGACGGCATTATCGACGCAGCACTGCACGTGAGGAAAACGCTGGATGGGCAGAAGGAACGGCCTCAGGCAGGCGCGCCGGGCAGTATTTCCCTGTGCATGATCGCCAAAGACGAAGCGCCGCACCTGGCCCGGGCACTGGCCAGCGTCAAACCTGCCGTTTCAGAAATGATCGTTGTCGACACCGGCTCCACCGACCGGACCAAAGACATTGCCCGGGCCTTCGGCGCCTCTGTCTTCGATCTTCCCTGGCCGGGAAGCTTTGCCCTGGCCAGGAACGAGTCCCTTGCCAAGGCGTCAGGCACATGGGTTCTGGTTATGGACGCCGACGAGGTCATTTCCTGCCGGGACCATGGGTTGCTGCGGCACCTGGCCTCTGGCACGCCGGCCGGATATACGGTGTGCCAGAAGAACTATACTTGTCTGGCCGGTAGCAAAGGATTTCTTTCCCACGACGGAAGATATCCCGAAGAAGAAGCGGGTATCGGTTTCCAACCCAATTTCATTGTCCGCATCTTCCCGAACGACAGCCGCATCAGGTTCGAAAACGCCGTCCATGAGCTGGTGGAACCGTCATTGGAAAGGGCCGGCCTGCCTGTTAAAGAAGCAGATCTGTCAATTCATCATTACGGCAAGCTGGACAAGGAGAAACTGCGGGGCAAATGGGAGTTTTATTATCAACTGGGCAAGAAGAAACTTGCCGAGCATCCCAGAGATGTGCAGGCGCTGACGGAACTTGCCATTCAGGCTGCAGAACTTGGCAAACATGACGAAGCCCTGGAACTCTGGGGACAGGTGGTGGAACAGGAACCTGACTCCGCCAATGCCCACTTCAACATGGGACATGCCTACCTTTGCCAAGGCAGGTATGGCGAGGCGCTCTGCTCATCGAAAAGGGCGGTAGCGCTCGATCCCCACGCGAAAGAAGCGGTGTTCAACTACGGCTGTTGCGAGCTCTATTCAGGCGAGATCGTCTCCGTCGCCACTCTCCTGGAAAACCTGCTGGTCAACCACCCGGATTATCCTCCGGCTATCGCACTCCTTGCCTCCATCCATTTCTGTTTGGGAGAACAGGACAAAGGAAGGCAGCGATTGCAGCAGGTCAGGGAGATGAACTACGACTGCGGCGATTTCCTCTTTCAGCACGCCAAGGTGCTTTATACCCAGGGGAGATTCGACTGGAGTCGCCGGCTGCTGGAGGCAGCCATCGACAATGGCGCGGTCACAGCGGAAATCACCCATTTATTAACAGAATGCACACAGAGGGCGGCATAAATGGAATTGTCATTCGCGGGCTTTGCCCGACTGCACGATTTTCTGAAAAAACTGGAAAATGATACCTACCCGGAACTGCCGACGCAGCTCCATACCGAAATAACCAACCAGCAGCTGAACAATCTATTGGCGAAATACCCGCTTCAGCAGGGGGCGGCCATCCTCGATGTGGGGTGCGGCCAGGGACCGGCACTGGACATTTTCCGCGAAAAAGGTTTCGCTCCCTTGGGCATCACCCTTAATGATGAAGATATCGAGGCGTGCAGGAAAAAGGGCCATCAGGTAACCAAAATGGAGCAGTCGTTTTTGGACTATCTGCCGGAAACTTTCGACCTCATCTGGGCCCGGCATGTGATCGAGCACAGCATTTTCCCCCATTTCACCCTGGCCGAATTTGCCCGGGTGCTGAAAGCCGGCGGCCTTCTTTACCTTGAGGTGCCTGCGCCTGAAACGGCCTGCCACCACGAGAACAACCAGAATCACTACAGCGTCCTCAACCGCGGCATGTGGGTTTCTCTGCTCGGCCGCAATGGGCTGCAGCCCCTGGAACAGGTGAATTTCAATTTTACCACCGGTCTTGGACCGGATGAATACTGGGGATTCATTTGCAAGAAACAGGCTTGAATACTGCCTCTGAAGAAACCGATAATCTGCCGGCTACGGCCTTAGTCCGGTTCAGTCTTGCCACCATGTTGATGGAGAAAGCCCTGCTTGACGAAGCTGCGAAAAGCCTGGCAGCAGCGTTGGATATTGCCCCCGGATTTGCAGCGGCACATGACAAGCTCGGCTTGATCCTGCAATGCCTTGGACGCAGGGAAGAAGCCATAGCACATTATGAATGCGCCGCAAAACTCTCTCCCGGTCGTCCTGAATTTCGGAACAATCTGGTATCTGCCCTGGCGGAACAGGCAAGGCATCTCCTGACGGTTAAAGATCTAGCGGGGGCTGAGAACACTGTGATACAAGCCTTGGAACTGACGCCCGATCTTGTCGATTTGCACCAGACGCTGGGAGAAATATATCTGGCCAGGGGGGAGCAGCAGAAGGCCATTGGAGCCTTTTGCACCGCAGTGCACTATGGTCCGGGAAATGTCCGACTCTGGCAGAGCCTTTTGGCCCACTGCCAGAGTTCCCTTTCCGGCAAGCAGCTGGCCGCCCTGGAAAAAGACCTGCTCACAGCATACGAGCAGTCACCCAATGAGTCCCTGGCAGACATTGCCACCCATCTTATCCTTGCCAGACCAGAGGTTTCAACGCTGCTATCGGCGGCAGCCGATAACCAGCAGCTCTTGACGCTAATGTTTGAGGGAAAGCTCTGGTCGCTGCTCGACGACGACCTCTTCCTGCGGGTGATGGAGTCATCCCTTCTCTGCAACTGGGAGTTGGAACAACTCCTCACCGTGCTGCGAAAAAACCTGCTTTTATCCCATCCAACCGATACTTGTTATCCAGCAGACTTAGCCGGGTCCATCCCGTTCCTTTGCAGCCTGGCACAGCTCTGTTTCAGCAACGAATACGTCTTTTATGTCACCGGGGAGGAGCAGACGGCTGTGCGGCAGTTACAGGTCTTTATTTGTGACTGCATTGGCTCCGGGAGCAAGATCCCCCTGTTACGGCTGGTGCTCCTGGCCTGCTATCAGCCATTGCACCGGCTGCCTGAATGCGAGTTGCTTACCAGCCTTGTCGACGCAGAAGATCATCATGAGATGCTGCAAAAAGTGTTCTTGCACCAAGTGGTCGAGCCGCTGGCAGAGCAGCGAATGAAGTGCATGATCCCTGCTATCTCGCCCATAGATGCTCTCTCGCAGCAGGTACAGGACCAGTATGAAGAAAATCCTTATCCACGCTGGTTCAGTATGGCGCTGCCTGTGCCCCTTCCCATGGACAAGGTATTCTCGAAACTTTTCCCCCATCTGGTAATTCCCCAAATCCTGAATAATCAACAACCGGCGATTCTTATCGCCGGTTGTGGTACTGGGCGTCACGCCATCACGACTGCTGCCCGATTTGAAGGGGCCAGGGTAACGGCCATGGATCTGAGCAAGGCCAGTCTTGCCTATGCCATGCGCAAGGCGGAGGAATTCGGGTGTGCCAACATCACCTTCGTCCAAGGGGACATCCTGAACCTTGACCACACGGAGCAGGATTTTGACATTATTGAATGCAGCGGTGTTCTCCACCATATGGCCTCCCCTGAAGAAGGATGGCGAAAGCTGTTGCGCCGATTGAAGCCGGGGGGATTGATGGGTGTGGCCCTTTACAGCACCATCGCCCGAAGACATATTGCTGCAGCACGGAATTTCATAGCCGGGCGGAATTATCACCCTGCTCCAGACGATATCCGCCGCTGCCGCAGGGAGATAGCGTCGTTTACCGATGACCAGCTGATCCGCAAGGTAATGGCGAGCAGGGATTTTTACAGCACCAGCGCTTGCCGTGATCTGATTTTCCATGTCCAGGAACATACCTTTGATCTGCTGCAGATTGCTGCAATTATCAAGGATTTCGACCTGGCTTTCCTTGGTTTTCAACTGGACGCCCAGACGCTGTTACGCTACAGCAACCGATTTCCCGATGACAGCACCCATAATTCACTGCACCTGTGGCATCTTTTCGAACAGGAGAACCCGGACACTTTCGGCGGCATGTATCAGTTTTGGGTTCAAAGGTCGGGCAAATGACTACTGCAGAGACGACTTACAAGTATATCCGGATCCTCATAAACAAGGGGATGATTGCTGAAGCAGAGGAGCTACTGGAACAGGTCCTGGCCGAATCGCCGGAGCACCTGGATGCCCTGTTAAGCCTGGGTGTCATCCTCGCCCATAGGGGTGATACCACCAGGGCTGAAACATGCTTCCGCCAGATCGTTGCCCATACCCCCCATGCCCAGGGATTCTTCCACCTGGCCAATTTACTCTGCAACCAGGGAAAAACTGCCGACGCCGAAACGCTTTACCGGCAGGCGCTTACCCTGGAGCCAGGTTTTTCTCAAGCACTCAACAACCTGGGTTCCCTGTGCAGAAACCAGGGAAGACTTGAAGAAGCGGCAGGGTATTTCAGACAGGCATTGGCACTGGATCCGGACTACCTGACGGCAAAGGTGAATCTGGGCATCGTCCTCAGACTTCTGCTCAGCTTTAGCGATGCTGCAGCTCTGTTTGAAGAAATTATCGAGGCGCATCCCGAATGTGCCGCCGCATATTTCAACCTGGGCAACACCCTGCTGTCCATGGGGGATGCTGAAGCAGCAGTAACGGCCTATAGAAAAGCCCTCTCCTGTGAGCCTGACAACATGGGCGCCTTTGACAATCTGCTCATTGCCATGGCCTTTTCCCCCACTGTCGATGCAAGCCAGCTTTATGACGAACACCGTAGATTCACAACAAAATTCGCTACCCCACTGAAAAATCAAATAAAACTCCATGGCAACCGGGCGGACCCGAACAGACGATTGAAAATCGGGTATGTTTCAGCTGATTTCAGGCTCCACGCCGTTGCCTACTTCATTGAACCGGTGCTCGCAGCTCACGGGCGCGAAAATTTTGAAATTCACTGCTATGCCAATGTGGGGACGCCGGACCGGATCACGGACCACACCATGTCCCTGGCCGATCAGTGGCGAAACATTTACGGCATGTCCGACGCCATGGTGGCAGAGTTGATCCGCGAGGACGGCATCGATATTCTCGTGGACCTGGCGGGGCACACCTCCGGCCACCGCCTGCTGGTCTTTGCCCGCAAGCCTGCTCCAATCCAGGTGGAGTTTATCGGCTATCCCAATACGAGCGGGCTTGATACGATCGATTATTTGATCACAGATGAGATAACCTCGCCGGAAAAGCTGCCGCAACTATTCTCCGAGGAACCGTTAAGGCTGCCCGAAACCCGCTATTGTTTCAGTCCCGTGATCGCCACGCCGGAGGTCAGCATCCTCCCCATGCAACAAAACGGCTCCATCACCTTGGGCTGTTTCAACAATGTCGCCAAAATAAATCAGCGGGTTATCACACTTTGGGCGAAAATCCTTCACACACTGCGAGACAGCAGGCTGCTCCTCAAAAACCGCCTATTCGACGATCCCGGATGCGCCAGAACCTTTCAAGACCGATTTACCCACGCAGGCATCGATCCGGGAAGAATTATGCTGCGGGGCCACTCTTCCCATATGGAAACCCTGCGCGAGTATAGTCTTGTGGACATAGCCCTGGACACGTTCCCTTTTCCCGGCGGGACGACCACCTGTGAGGCATTGTGGATGGGAGTACCTGTGGTGGCAATGAGCGGCGTGACCTTTGCCGAGCGGCAGGCAATAAGTCTGCTTGCCAATGCCGGCCATCGTGAATGGATTGCCACGTCAGAGGAAGAGTATATGGAGATCGTGCTTGACCTGGCTGCCGACCCGGTAAGATTGGCGCAGGTTCGAAGCAATCTTCGACACGAGTTGCAGAGTTCGCCCCTGATGGATGCACCCAGGTTCGTCGCTCTGCTGGAGGATGCATATCGCCGGATGTGGCTGAAGTGGTGCAGGAATCAAGCGTAGAGGAAAGAGAGCTTTTCCAATAACTGTGGATGCCGGTCGTACTGATGGATGGTGTTCACGATCTTGCCTGCGGTATTGGAAAGAAAACCTGCCCCATCAAAAGACATCGAGTCCGAAGACTTGTAGCCGACAGTCATCACCGGTCCATCCTCGTTTGCGAAGATAGCTATGTCCGGAATCTGGCGTGTGTGAATCAGATAGTTATGCACGGCGGTGTCATCACCGGGGATGGTGAAGGGGGGAGTCAGATGTTCGAGCATCACCTTCAGGTATCCCTGGACCTGCGACTTTCCACCGATGATCGTGCCGACACAGGAGATTGGATTATGCCCGATCTCCGCCAGGACAGGGTCTCCGAACTTGCTCCGCAGCCACTCGCAGTTCATGGGGCAGTCGATGATTCTCTTTTCTTCGGCTTCGAGAAAACAGCAGACCTTGCCTGAGAAATCGAACGCAAATGGATCCACCTGAAATACCACATCCCGCACATCGGTCAGCATTACCCCCTCATAATCCATGTCCTGCCGGGCAAGAAACGCCTGGTAGAGCATGAATCGTGTGATGCTGATAGCCATGCCGGCAAACTGCTCTTCCTGGGGCAGCGTCACCACCTGCACATCGAGCAATCGGAGGTAATGCTTAGTCCGGTCCGATATCCCCGACGCAAAGAAACAAATGTCGCCGGTAAAGCCCGTTTTTCTAAGTGATATTACAAAAGGGCTGATCAGGCTGAAGTCATATCCGGAAACGGCACCCATCACCAGGTTCTTTTTCATCGGGCAGAGTACCTCAAATAATAAAGCCCCGCTATCTTTCAGGATGCAGGGCTGTTACAAGCAGGTTTTTCCGTTCATATGTCATCACCGGGACCTGTTCTCAGGCCGGCGGCGATATTCATGTTGATGTCGATCACTATGGTCAATTTTTCCGATTCCGGAAAGGCAATTATCTCGAAAATCCGTTTGTCCACGAAAAGACTGAGACTGAGGATATCTTCCCGCAGCTTTTTCGGCAGCGGGTTATCCGGAACCGAAAGTTCTGCCTGAAAGAAGCTCCAGATCTTCTGGTTGAACTTGAGGGCTTCCTGCAGCTTTTTTTCCCGATCGGGCGCATTCCAGTTGTCCTGACAATGCTTCAGCATCTGCGCTGCCCTGGTAAGGACTGACGCTTCAAGTTCACGGCCGGTCAATGCTTCCTTCTGAATGTTCGCGTATTCCTTGATCTGGTTAGCCAGCATGTCTGATAAGCTCCTCTTCGTAGTCAATTAGGTCTCGTGTCAGTTTCAGTGCCTGATAATAGTTCCCGCCGACAATGCATTCGCTGATGCTGTCCAGGGTCGGGGTCATGCTGGGAGCAGCATCGACAAGAGCTTTCACCAGTTCCCAATACGTATTGTTGTAAGTGGATAGGTTTACTTCATCGATATACATGAGCTGGATGACCAGGTACAGGTTTCGGCAAGGGGTGGTGGCGTCCTGCTCTCCCAGGATGTCCTTCTCCCGAAGAATCGGTACCTTGTTTTCCACATGGAACTCACTGGCCTTGCCGCCATTCCTGATAACGGCGCCGCCGATGATCATGCGTTCATTGGGTTTCAGGGAAATTTTCAGTGCCATCGCAGTCCGTATCCGTGTCGGGGGCTAGGCCAGCAGTTTCTGCGCATCCGCTGCAAGTCCCGACTGTCTCTCGTAAAGGGTCTTAACTGCCGTGTCCAGCTTGCCCAAGGCTTCATAGATCTGATCATCTGTGGCATCGTCTCCGGGAATGTCCGGCAGTATCGGGAGGTCCAAACCAGTGGGACCGGTATGCACTTCCTGTGCATTGATCTTCACCGGGTCCCCCTTCTCGTTGGTGACGTTGATGCCACTGGTACCGGCAATAGCCGGGTCACCCACTATTTTAGCATACTCCGTGCCATCGGGTGGCGGTGGCGGCATTGTCAGATCGTCGATCTGCTTGCGCAGGGAGTTATAGCTCATCAGGAGTTTGATCCGCTCATCACTGCCATGGGGAAAGGGGGGATAGTTCTTGACGATTGTTTCCAGGCTCTCCTTCATTTTTGACAGGTTCTTGCCGACGGCATCCATCACCTCATCAGCGGCATGAATGGCCCTGGCCGCTACAGCAATAGCTTCCTTGGTGGAGTTGATCCGGGCGAACTCCGATTTTGCCTCTCCTGAAGCAACAAATGCCACGGAATCCCCCGCAGCATTGTTTTTCTTCAGCATTCCGTTTTGTGCGTCAACTGTTTGACCTGTAGCCGTTGTGCGGGTCAAATTTGACAGCACAGGGTCATTGTTTATGGGTTGTATGGCCATGGAGTCACCCCCTAAAAAAAAGAGGTGGAGGGAAATTCTCCCCTCCACCCGATTCTGCCGTTATTATTAGAACAACCGGAGTATTGACTGTGCTGCCTGAGAAGAAAGGCTCAGGGCTGTGGTACCCAAAGACTGACGGGTCTGCAGCATCAGCATGTTGGCGCCTTCCTGGTTCATATCGGCCAGGGTCAGGTTATCCGCACCGGTGCTCAAGGTGTTGATCATGCTGCTGGTGAAATCCTGGCGGGTAGTAATGATGTTCAGGTTAGCCGACAGGGTCTGGGTTTTGGACCGCAGGGTCGTGATAGCCGAATCCATCTTGCCGGAGTCGCTGCTGATATCGGTATCGGCGGACCAGCTGTTTGAGTTTGCGCTCATGGCAAGGCCCGTAGAGTTGGCGCTGAACCCGGAAACTGACAGCGTTGAAGTTGCGTCTTCATTGAAGTTGACGGTGATATTCTGGTTTTGCAGCAAGTTCTTTCCGCCATAGGAGGAGTCGGAGGCCAGTTTGTCGATCTGTTGACGTAACGTATCGTACTGGCCAGCCAAGCTGGCGCGGGTTGTCGTGTTGGAAGTGGAAAGAGCCGAAGTTGCAAGACCTTTGGCGGACTCAATCAGGCTTGTGATAGCTGTAATACCTGCGTTGGCGGCTTTTACCTGCTGAACTGCCTCGCTCATACCGTCTTTACGGGCATCGAGGTCGCCGGCGCGCTGTGAATAGCTCTGGGCAGCAAAGTAGTTGGTCGGATTGTCGAGTGCGGAGTTAACTTTTTTGCCTGAAGAGAGACGGTCCTGGGTACGGTTGAGAAGATCGGAAGTTTTCTGCATGGTAAGAAGATTACTTCTCATGCCTGCGGTCAATGATACGTCGTTGATAGCCATGGTGATTCTCCTTTTCTAGGTTTTTTCGGCATTCTTGCCGATTGTTGCGCCGGTTACCCGGCTTGCCGTTGATGCAGTCGAGGCTCACGATTCTTCGTGGCCCCGGTGACCGGTCTCACATTCTGCATTTAGAAATCTCTTCGGTGTTGGGTCGGGTAACTTGAGGAGAAAAATCACCTGCTTACATTTTTTTTCTTTCATCTTTGACAAGACGTTGTTTATGCCGCTGCAACATGCCCAGCAGCATGGGGCTGATCCTGGAATAGCGGCAATACTTTTCCCAGACCTGTCTGGCCCGGCGACAGCGGCCAAGGAGCTCAGTCTCGCTCTGTCGCGATATCCACTCGTAAAGCAGCTGACCGGCCCGGTATACATCCTGCTCAGGAATTCTCATGATGAAGGCGTCATAGTCAATATGGGAAGCAAATGGCAGGATACAGCCATCACCCACAAGAACCGGGATCCGTCCCATGGACATGGCTTCGAAAAAACGGAAGGTATTTTCTCCTGTGCCGCGGGGGCAGAGTACCGTAAGGGACCGGGCCATATATTCCAGGAACCGTGCCCTTCGGCGGGGTAACTCGTTCTCCGGGAAATGGCCGTAGAAGCGCTCGCTTGTGTCCAGATAGCTGACCAGGCGTTTCTCCCTCATTATGCTGTCCATGAGGAGGCTACGTATTGGACTGGAGCCGGTAAAACCTATAAAACCGGTATGATAATCCATGCGGGCAAGGTCGTAGTGGAGGTAGCGGCTAAAGTCCTCAGTGCGGTAAGGGAAAACGTAGGTACAAGGGTCGGCATTGAAGGCAGAGGCACTGGTCCTGAAGATGACCGATTTGATGCCCAACGGATCACTGTTGTCGTGAACGGTCAGAAAGACATGCTTCTCCTCGTGGGTGGCAAAATGGGGAAGCTGGTGAAGAAAGCGAGCCGTACCCTCCCCGCCGAAATTCTCCAGCAGCTCGTCGATCCGCTCGGGGAATACGATGAAATCTGCATCTGCAGGTGAATCGACCTCATCATAGCTATCCCGGCATGGTGAGACAGGCTTGCCCAGTTCATCTTCCTGCCAGATGCTCAGCACATCGTAACGGGTGCCCTCAACCTCCTGCCGCCCCTGGGGATCGTCATAGAGCAGGGGGATTTTCATTGCATGGAGCAAAGGGGGCAGCAAATAATCAATCCCCGAACGGTAGAAGTAGAGTTTCAGACGGGGAGCGGCGCACTCTTGAAGAGCGTCCTCCACCCGCGCCATGACCGATGACCAGTCCCCCGTCTGCTCCTGACGGAACAAGCGCATGGCCGGATACCAGGGACTGTCGTTGCGATCCAGGAGCCAGCGCCAGTCAGCAGACCGGCAAAGCAGTGTCCACACCTCCTTTCCCAAAGCTCCGGCCAAATGACATACCGAGGTATCGATGGATATGATCAGGTCCAGATTGGCAATGAACGCGGCTGTATCACCAAAGTCCTTAATCAGGGAAGTCAGATCCCTGATCTGGCCGCCGAAAGGCACCGTTTCCAGCTGCTCTCTTCCTTCCCCCATCTGCAGCGTATACCAGCTGATCCCGGCGATGCCGAACAGGGATGCAAAGTACTCCAGAGGACAGGCACGGCGGCGGTTTTTCTCCGTATTCAGCCGGCCCGACCAGACCAGTCCCACCTTGAATCCACGATCACTCTCAAGCCGTAGCGCCCAATCCTTCACCTTCTGCTGTTCAGGCTGCAGGTAGGGCACTTGCCCCGGAATAGTCTCCAGTTCAGTCCCCAGAACCAGCGGCAGCGACATCAAGGGTATATGCAGGTGAAATTCGGGCCAGGTATCGCCGTCGACCAGCACCCTGTCCACCCCGTCCACGCTTGCCAGCAATCCCCTCAACTCGGGAGGGCCAGCCACAATGACCCCTCCTCCACGACCTGCAACCATGGGTACGTAACGAATGAATTGAATTATGTCGCCAAAGCCCTGTTCCATATGGACCAGCAGCGTCCGGCCAGGAAAAGGGCTGCCATCCCACTGGGGCTGGGCGAAATGTCTCCTGGGGGTACTGAAGCCCTTGGTCACCCAGCGCCACTCGTATTCCTGCCAGCCCTCGTGAAATTTCCCGGTGAGGAGATGCAGCAGCGCCAGGTTGAAGTGTGCCTCAGCATAATCGGTACGGACAAGAATCGCCCTCCGGTTGCAGGTTATGGCATCCGACCAGTTCCGCTGTTCTTCCAGGGCAAAGCCCAGGTTGTACCAAGCCTCGGCATACTGTGGATTGAGGGCAAGGGCCTTGCGGAAAAGCTCCGTCGCCGTCTCCAGGTCTCCAGCCATCTGCACGACAACGGCCAGGTTGTTCCACGGCTCGGCGTTTTCCGGGTCCAGGGCGATGAATCGTTCGAAGATGACCTTGGCCTCATCAAGGCGTCCACTCTCAACATAGGCGAGACCCAGGTTATTGAGAACTGCAGGCTGCCGTGGAGCAAGCTGCAGCGCCTGCAGATAGGCGGCAATGGCCCCGTCGTAATCTCCTCGGGTGGCGTTGGCATTGCCCGAACGGTAAAAGTCTTCGGCACTGGTCAAGGCAGCATCTCCTGCAGGGCCTTCTTCACCTCCACCATTACCCCCTGCCAATCTCCCGGCTGTTTTTGTCGGAAGAGCCGCATGGTCGGGTACCAGGGGCTGTCGCTGCGCTCGAGCATCCAACGCCAGTCGGGAGCATAGTGGAGCAGGGTCCACACCGGCCGGGCCAGTGCCCCTGCCAGATGGGCAACCGAAGTATCGATGGTGACGACAAGATCCAGATTGGATATGAGGGCGGCGGTGTCGGCAAAATCCCTTATGTGCGGCGTCAAGTCGACCAGCTTGCCCTGGGCTACCCATGGAGTAGCCTGGTCTGCATCGGGGCCTATCTGCAGGCTGTAGACGAAGACCCCTGGAATTTCGGCCAGGGGGGCAAAAACCTCCAAACCGCAGGTCCGCTTGCGGTTGCGCACCAGGTTCTGTCTACCGGCCCAGACGATCCCCACCTTAAGACCACCATCGCCCCCCATCCTTCGCTGGAAGCTCTCCAGGCGGGCCGGATCCAGGATCAAGTATGGAACGTCTGCCGGAATGCTTTCCAGTGTGGTGCCGAACAGCAGCGGCAGACTCATGAGGGGGAAATAGCAATCAGCCTGTGGCAGCGTTTCTCCCGCGACAAAGGCTTCCCTCACCATCGGCACCCGTTCCAGGACCGGCTTCAGGGCTGCACTCTGACATTCGATCAGAACAGTACCTCCCCTGCCTGCGACCAAGGCGGCATAACGTACAAATTGAAAAACATCCCCGGCCCCCTGTTCGGAGACAAGAATGATCTTCTTGCCCCCCAAGGGCTCCCCGTCCCAGAGAGGAAGCGGCAGCTCTCGGCGCGGCACCGGTATGCTCTTTTCCCAGCGCCATTCATAACCCTGCCAGCCTTCCATGAACGCCCCTTTCATAAGGCAAGCCAGGGACAGGTTCCAGTGGGCATCGGCATTCCCCGGCTCCAGCGCCAGGGCCCGGCGATGGCAGGCGATGGCCTGATCCAGGTCGCCTTTGTCTTTGAAAGCGGCTCCAAGGTTGTTGTGGATCATCGGATTGTCAGGATCGATGGCCATGGCACGCTCATAGGCGGCAATCGCCTCCGGATATTTTTCCTGGCAGAGAAGGGCATTGCCCAGGGAGTTGTGGGTATTGGCCAGTTGCGGATCCAGTGCCAGCACTTTGTCATAGCAGGCAACCGCCTGTTCCACTTGGCCACGGTCCTGCAAGATATCTCCCATGTTATGCAGGGTGCCGGCATGAGCCGGCCTCAGGGCCAGCGCCCGCTCGTATTCATCCAGAGCCTGGTCGAAAAGCCGCTGCCCCTGCAGAACCAGCCCCAGATTATAATGGGCTTCGGCAAAATCGGGGTCCGTTTTCAGGGCCTCCCGGTAATATGCTGTAGCCTCTATAGGCCTCTCCAGCTTTTTCATGGTATTGCCCATGTTGAAGTTGATCACTGCCGAGTCAGGCAGCAGGGAAAGGGCCTTCTGGTAGTAGCCCAGCGCTTGCTGATGACGTTCCTGTGCATCCATGGCGCCTGCCAGGCAATTGTAAACTTCTGCGGAGAATGGATTCAGAGCGCGTGCCTTCAGCAAACGTGCCTCGGCCAGTGCCGGATTGCCGCTGTCGAGAAGTGCCCGACCCTCCCGCAGATAGTCGTCTGCGGTCAAAGGCTCTCCCAGCGATGCCTGATGCACTCTGACCGTCAATGACTCTCGGCCCTTTCCTGCAAGTTTGCAGGCAAGGCCATGAAACTGCTCGGCAGCTCTATCCCAGCGCAAGCGCTGCAAATCTTCTCCGGCACGGATGCTCCTGGCACGTATTTCGCCCCTGTTGAGCAAAGCAAACCCCAGCTTTTCCACCACCTCCTCCAGGGAGGGTTCAAACCAGATGGCGGAAGGGACCCCGCTGCGGCTGATAAGGAGCGGCTCGTAGCTGGTCAGGGGGAACGCATTTTCTGTGGTAATTATGTCTCCCTGGCCACTGGCGTCTGATGCGACTGCTGTCCTGCCGCAGGCCATGTATTCTGACATGACCATGTTATTCCCCCCCTCGCAACGGTTGGGGAACAGCCCCATATCAGTGTCCACATAGACATTTCTCATCCGGGCGTTATCCAACAGGGGATGCAGGATGATTCGGTCCATGGGAAGGCCGTTTTCCTGCAGGGTCCTGCGTAAAAGGCCCATGCAGTCCTCTTCAAGATGGCGATAGCTGATGTAGCGTGAGCCCTGCATGGTGGCCATGGAAAAGGGCCAGTGGTTGTACCAGGCGCAGGAGAGCCACAGATCGGAATGGCGGGCCATTAGTATCTTCATGGCAGCAATGACAATATCCTGTGATTTGCGACTCTCGAACTTGCCGCCGGAGAAGACGATGAAACGTCCGTCATCGGGCCGTGGGGGAGAAGGGGAGAAATTGGCGGGGTCGATCCCCTGAAGAATGGTGCTGGTATTTCTGATGCCGCCGATGCGCAGATGCTGTTCGCACCAGCTGGAACCGGCAACGATGTGATCCCACTCAGCGGCAGCCCGCCTGGTATGGCGCAGCACTTCGATATCGTCCTCGAAAAAAGTGTAACCGATGTTGATCCTGTCCCAGGCCTGGGGGTCCAGAGGCTTGAGATCGACCCCTCCGATACAGTGGAGCGTAACACCATCGACCGGTGGCAGTTTTATTATCTCCCTCGCCAGGTATTCCCCGGCTATTCCCCAGCCATGGGCGGAACCGGAAGGCATGGATACTTTCATCGACTGAACCTCTCAATGATGACTTTTCGCCAGGTAAATAGCAACTACCATACCAGCCGGGCCAAATGGCACTACTGTACGGATCTACAAGGCCAGCGAATTCTGTCATAAATTTGACTGGACTGGGGGGCGATTGCGCCGCGTTAATCGCCTGAGATAATTAAATACCTTGTAGTAAATAATTGCTGCGTTTGGGAAGATGTGTTAACATTTTCAAGCCTATGGACAGAACACCCTAGGGGAACGCCAGCCCATGACTGCAACAACCGTCAAATACGAAGATCATTTCAAACCGGACCAGCAGATAAATGCTGCCGTCCGCCTCCTGGACAAGAAACTCCTCGAAAGTAATGCCATTGTCACAGCCATCAATTCGGATCTTCTCTCCATCGAGCTGATCGGGGATGGATTACCGGACAGCTCGGAAGTGGAAATCGGTACGGAGTTTTATGTCACCTACTGGACCGGATGGGCCCATTACCGTTGTAACGGCAGGCTTGAAAAAGTCGATTCCGGCAACAAACTACAGGCAAAGCTGGTCGGGCCGATAATTGAGCAGCAACGGCGGGATTACTTCAGACTGGATCTGGTCATGCCGGTGGAATACCGGGTATTGAAAAATCAGCCGCTTTCGATTGTAGAAGAAGAATGGAATGCTGAAAGAGGGCGCTGTTTGTCACTGCCGGAGCTGCAGTTGGAGCCGTTCGGTGATGGTTTTAAGGTAGTGGAATGGCGGGATGGCGAAGACCTTCTGCCAATGGAAATGAATCTCAGCGGTGGAGGTATTCGTTTGAAGCTGCCCGAAGCGGTGGCTCCGGGGACACTGATGGGAATTGATCTTTTTCTTCCTCTGGTCCCTTCGCGGATCATCCGCACCGTGGCAGAGGTTGTGCGCTGCAACGAAATCACCCTGCGTTGGGAAAAGGGGACCCAATACAGGGTCGCCACGCGTTTTATTCACATCAACGAAAGGGAGCGGGAGACCATCATCTCCTTTATATTCAGTGAGCAAAGAAGACTGCTGCAGCTAAGCCAGGACCGCATCGTCCCCATCCGCTAAAGAAGAAAACGGCTCTTTCCCGCCCAGACTACCCGGCAAAAACAGCCGCAATGACCCTCACCAATCACAAATCACAAATCACAAATCACCAATCACCAGTTTAAGGTTCTCCCCTTTCACTCTCCACCGACAGCAGCACTATATCGACCCGCCTGTTCTTGCTTCTCCCATCGACAGTGGTGTTGTCAGCCACCGGCCTGTACTCGCCGAAGCCCGTTGCCGAAATTTTTTCCGGCTCAAACTCGTAATACTTGATCAGGTACTGGACCAGATTGGTGGCTCTTGCCGTGGACAGTTCCCAATTGGAGGGGAATGTCCTGGAGTTGATGGGCACATTGTCCGTATGCCCTTCCACCCTGACCGGGTTCGTGTAATTGACCAGGGACTCGGCCACATGGGCAAGGAGACTGTAAGCGCTCTGCTGCACAATGGCACTCCCCGAGTCAAAAAACCCTGCCTCCTTGAGGCTGACCACCAACCCCCGGCGGTTGATCTCGACGCTGACCTTATCCTGGGCGCCCGTTTTCAGCAAATAGGCCTCGATGGCAGCCTTGACCGCCTTGAAATCCTTTTCTTCGGCATGGGACTTGGTTTTGCCGCTCTTGACCGCTTTTTGCGGGAGGGACTGGGGCCGCATATTGGGAATGATGTTGATATTGCCTGAATCAATGACCCGGGGCTTTGGAGAGGAAGAACTCTTGCTGTAGCCGAATGACTCCCGCAAGGATTCAACAACTTCCTCCGCCTTTTTCTTGTCGGTCTGACTCATGGCATAAAGGGTGACGAAGACGGCAAAAAGCAGTGTTATGAAGTCGGCATATGAAACCATCCACCGCTCCATATTCGCTTCTTTTTCAGGTTTCTTTTTTCGGGCCATCTATTTGCCCTTCTTGGCGCCGGCTCCACCTTCCGGCAGGTAGGCACGCAGCTTCTGCTCGATAAAATGGGGGTTCTCCCCATTCTGAATGGCGATCAGCCCTTCTATGACCATCTCCTTCTGCAGAATCGCCTCCTTAAGCCGCAGTTTCAGCTTGGTGCTGATTGGAATGCAGATGATATTGGCCGTCATCAGGCCGTAAATGGTGGCGACGAAAGCTACCGCGATGCCGGCGCCCAGCTTGGAAGAATCGGACAGGTTGTTCATGACGTGGATAAGACCGAGGACAGCGCCTATGATGCCGATGGTGGGAGCAAAGCCCCCGGCTGCCTCGAAAACTTCGGCGCTTGCCTTTGCATGCTCTTCAAAGGAGTTAAGCTCTATCTCCATGGTTTCCCTGAGCTTCTGTGGATCGATGCCGTCCACCACCAGGGAGATGCCCTTTTTGGTGAAGGAATCCTTGACCGTCTGGGCTTCCTGCTCCAGTGAGATCAAGCCGTTGCGCCGAGCCTTGGCCGCATAATTGATGATGTTCTTGATCACCGCTTCCGGGTCATCCTTGGGCGGAAAGAGGACCTTTCGCGCATCTTTCAAAGCATTGAGAATATTGGCCAGAGGAAAGCTGACAAAGGTGGCGCCGATGGTACCGCCAAGGACGATGAGGGCGGCAGTCGGCTGAATGATTGCACTGACATGCCCCCCCTCAAGGATCTGGCCGCCGATAACAGCGCCGAAACCCAGTATCAGACCGATTATAGATGCTATATCCATTCTTCTAGTCCCGTGTGGAAGCCGCTGTCAGAGAGGACAGATCGGTCGGTAGTTTTCTTTCCGTTGCCGGAGAAGGTACTTTTTTTTCATGCCCCCGGAAGAGCGGCGCTGGATACTGGCCTTGAAGGTGACGATCCGGTCGAGGATCACGGCCACCGGCTCCAGGACCAGGTAACGGTTGCCATTCGTAAGGGCAATATGGGTGTCCGGGGTCTCTTCGATAATTTCCATGAGATCCGGGTTGAGATATATTTCACTGCCGTCCATTCGCGTCAGTCTGATCATTCATCTGCCCCCATACTGCTCTTTTCTATTTGTTTCGGTATATGGAACCAAATCTTTAGCCCGATTTCCATCAAAGATAACTGGTGGCCTTGAGTCCGCGCGAAAAAAAGGCCATCTCGTGCCGTAAAAGCGCTCGTATGGCCTCTCCACCATTAATATGCATATTTATTTTCTACTTCTAGATGTAGTCAAGCAATGACAGCCGGCTGATCTTGGCCGTTGCCGACAGCGCTGCCTCAAAAGCCGTCTGCTGCTGGGAAAGTTCCGTCGCCGCCTTGGCATAATCCACATTCTGCTTACTGCTGATGATGTTTTTCAGGGTGTTCTGATTGTTGACGATCATAGTCTTGGCATTGTCCAGCCGCATCATGTTTCCCGCCACCGTGCTCTGGGCAGCGGCAATCTGATCGGCCGAAGCCTTCATGTTCTTCACCCCGTCGACGATATCAGCGGCTGAGCTGCTGGTAATTGCTGCAATCAGCTTGTCGATACTGTCGATAATGTCCGCCGGCCTGGTGCCGGCGGTGGCCCCGGAACCGGCCCCCACCGCCGGTGTTCCCCCACGCAAGAGGTCCCCCCCCGTGATATTGATGGCAACAGAGGAATTCCTGGCAATATCTACCTTCATGGGATCATCGGTACCGGAAAAAACGCCGCTTGCATCAAAAGGCGCCGTGCTGTTGTCGAAGCCGCCGAAGACATACTGGTTGCCGATCTGGGTATTGCCCAGGTCGATCAGCTGGTTTTTCAGCTGGGTGAGGTTGGTGGTGGCATTGGCGATCATGTTGGCATCGGTACTGGTGCTGATCATGTTGCTGGCAATGGTTTTCACCTGGGCCATTATGGAGGACATTCCGGTCAGCGCCGTATTGGTTATGTTGAGCCAGATGTTGCCCTTCTCGATGTTGCTCAGGTACTGGTCCCCCTCGGTGACCCCATTCTGCATGGCAAGGATCTGCCGGGTGGATATGGGATCATCGCTCGGCCGATTGATAACGGAACCTGAGGCGATTTGTTCCTGCAGCTGGTCCAGCTTCGACCGCCCCTGCTGCAGATTATACAAAGCATTGTCTGCCGTCATTCCCGGAGTTACGCGCATGTCAACTCTCCTCCCCTTTCGGACGCCATTTACCTGACCATCGCCAGTATGGTATCCATCATCTCGCTTCCCGTCGTCACCAACCGTGCCGCTCCCTCAAATGCCCGCTGGTACTTGAGAAGATTGGTCAACTCCTCATCCAGGGAAACACCCGCGTTTGATTCCCGCAAGGTATTCAGCTGCTTCAGGAAAGCCTCCCCCTGCGCCGCCGTATTTTTAGCCTTCTGCACATCGATGCCCACATTGCTGACAAAGGCGTTGAAGAAGTCGGCTACGGTGCTGTTGCCGGTGCTGAACGCAAGGGAAGAATTTTTGATGTCGGCGATGAGCAGTGCATTGCGGTTGTCACCCGGGCCGACAAACGGATTGGCAGCCGCGGCAATCCTGGTCGGATCGGAGGTTATCGTACCGCTGACGGCAATATCGGCGCTGGAAGTGCCGGTAAAAAAGGCGACACCGGCGCCGCCGGCAAGGTCGGCTCCGGCGGTGTGCTGGGTATTGACCGAGGTAATGATCTTGCTGGCCAACTCATCCAGTTTGGCCAGGTACCCCGGCACTATCTGGTCCCTTACCTGCAGTGTTCCGCCGATTTCGCCATAGCCGTTATTGAGGCCGCCGATGGTGGCGGTCACATCGGTGTCGGTGGCCGGTGTGTTGGCAGGCGGTGGATTGCCCAGGGGGGTGACATAGATATCGTTCCGCTGGGGAGTCCCCCCATCGGGACTGGTATAGACGGTGCTGTACTGGTTGCCGCTCACCAGGGTCTGGCCACCGAGAGTAAGCGAGACGGTCAAGGTGCCGTTGGACTGCTCGCTGGTGGTTATCCCCACCTTGCCGGCAAGTTCCTGGACAAGGAGGTCCCGCTGATCCTTCATCTCATTGACGTTGCCTCCCATGCCCTGGGTGGTCATGATCTGCTGATTGAGCAAGGCAATATTGCCGAGCTTATCGCTGACGTCGGCGGTGATGCTGACCAAATCCTGGTCGGCACTGGTGATGACGGCGTTGAGATTGGTGTTCATCTGGTGAAATGTATCCACCAGAATCTGCGAGCGGGCAATGAGAGCCTGACGCTCAGGGGCCCCTTGGGGATTAAGGGAAAGATCCTGCCATGAGCCGAAAAAGCTCTCCATGGCCTTGCCCAAGCCGTCGGTGGAGACTTCGTTGAACAGAGGCTCTACCTGCTGCAGGGCAGTCTGTTTTGCCAGGTTCTGCTGGTAGGTGCTGTTGCCGTTAACTAGCTGCGTCTGCAGCAGGTTGTCGTAAGAGCGTTGCACGGCAACTACCTCTACCCCTCCACCGATTGGAAAGCCGGACGCGATGTTTGCCGGCCCGCTTTCCATAATGACCCGTTGCCGCGAGTAGCCAGGGGTATTGACATTGGCGATGTTCTCGCTGGTCACCTCGATTGCCTGACGCTGGGCGGCTATCCCCCTGGTGGCTATGCTGAAGATGTCATTTATTCCCATTCATATCTCCTTGCACACCAGCCTGGCTCCGCCATTGTTGGTTCTCATTGTCCCGGCTTGGCCGTAGGTGGTGGGATTGTTGAACAGGCTGTTGAAGAAGTTGAGTGACCGATCCACCAGTCCCAGGGAATCCTGAAGAAGATTGCGGTTCATGGCAAGGAGGTTGTCGACGGCCGTGGTCGAGGTGGTAAGATCCGTCTGCAGACCTTGCAGGGCAAGGCGTTCCTGCCCGGCGGTCCGCGCTATGAGCGGTGAAAGGCTTCCATTATCCTCAAGCCCCAACGCTGCACCGGTCTTTGCCAGAAGGTTCCTGCAGTTCCCGTTCAATCGCTCCAGCCTCCCCATGGCACTGTCAACTTCTGACTGGTTGGTCTCCAGCCGGGCCATATCGAGAGCGATTATACAGTTCTGCTCTTCTTCCAGGAGCTGATACATCTCGTCCAGTAGCGCCCCCTTTTCCCGCAGGGCTCTTATCAGTTCATCAATACCAGTGGTCATCCTTAACCTCCAGTTGCATGGTTCTCGATCATCTTTGCCGCAACAAACTCGGCATCGATCCTGTATGCGCCGAAGCCCAGCTGCTGCTTCATCAATGCCACCCGGTCCAGTCTCATCTCCGGCAGGGTGGCGACCGATTTCTTCAGTGCATCTATTTCCCTGGTGGCAGGAGAAATTTCGATGATATCAATCTGCCTGCCGCTGCCGGTTACTGCATCTGCCGCTGCGGTTCTTCCGTGGTAGAAATCAATGGTGTGAACCTGGCTCTGTTGATCTACTTTCACTGAAAAACCACCTTTCGTCAGGAAAACTTGTGGGCCTTAATCCTTGTCGGGCTTTTTCTTTCCCGCCCCCTCCGCCAGCAACTGCTTTTCAATTGTGCGGGCAAGGCCCAAGCTCCCGTTTTCGGCCGCAGCCTTTGCATATTCCTGGTCGAGAAGAGACTGATATGCCTCTTCACCATGACCGCCGCCGGTCAGCTTGTCCTTGCCGACCGTCTCGCGCATTGATTTAAGCATCATGCCGACAAAAAGGCTCTCGAACTCCCTGGCCGCCTTCCTGATGGCCATGTTATTCTTTTCGGCAGACTGCTGCCCGAGCTTTAGGGATTGTGTCCCGGTGCTGTCTACAAGCGCTACCGGCAAGACGGTTGCTTTGATCTCCATGGTTTGTCCTTTTGTCGATAGTCTGTTATTCGACCCCATTAAATGACGGACAATTCAGCATTCAGTGCCCCGGCTGCCTTGATCGCCTGCATGATGCCGATCAGGTCGCGGGGGGTTACCCCAAGTGCGTTGAGGGCTCGCACCACATCGCTGATGTTTGTCCCCTGCGGAACAATCGCCAGGCTGCCGCGTTCTTCCTTTACCTTAACCGAGGTCCGAGGTACGACCTTGGTTTCGCCTGTCCCTAGCGGTGCGGGCTGAGAAACTTTCGGTGTCTCCTTCACATAGAGGGTCAGGTTGCCATGGGAAACTGCCACTGCGGAAATACGCACGTTTTCGCCGATAACGATGGTGCCGGTACGCTCATTGAGCACCACTTTCGCCATAACGTCCGGGGTCACCTCAAGCCGTTCCAGCTCAGCCACGAATTCCACCGGTCTGCCGATAAACCCATCGGGCATTGCCAGCTGCACCGATCCCGGATCGGTCAGTGAAGCAACCTGTGCCTTGAATTTACCATTGACGGCCGCAGCAATTCTGGAGGCCGTTGTGAAGTCAGGCTGATGCAAGTTAAGGCGCAGCACATTGCGCCCGGCCAGTACGTTGGGCAGTTCCCTTTCCACCAGGGCGCCAGCCGGTACACGTCCGGCTGTCGGGTGATTTTTCTGCACGGAAGCGGCCTGGCCGCCGTAGGAAAAGGAGTTGGTAAGGACCGCCCCCTGGGCGACGGCGTAGATCTGGCTGTCGCCACCTTTCAGGGGGGTCATGAGCAGGGTTCCCCCGGCCAGGCTCTTGGCATCTCCCACCGATGAGACGAGAACATCGAGGGTATTGCCCTGCTTGGCGAAGGGGGGCAGAGAAGCGGTCACCATAACCGCCGCCACATTCTTCACCGTAATGTCGGCTCGGTTGATGGTGATCCCCATTCGCTCCAGGGTATTGACCAGGGATTGAACGGGAAACTTGGTCTGGTCGCTGTCACCACTGCCGTTCAGTCCGACCACGAGGCCGTACCCCAGCAACTGGTTGTCACGTACCCCGTCGAATGCGGCAATGTCCTTGATCCGTACCGCCAGCGCCAGTTGTGGCAACAAAAGCAGCAGCAGCAATATCGTACAGGTTCTCCTGGTCATTTTCGTCTTTATCCCTCTTTTGCTGCAGCAACACCACAGCCCTCGGCCAAAGTTTTCGAAGCTAAAATGGCCAGATGACGTCCAGTATCCCCATCAGCCAGCCCGGCCGCTGCCGGTCGCTTATGACCCCTTTGCCGCTGTAGTTGATGCGGGCATCGGCAATGTAAATGGAGTTAACCACGTTGTCCGAGCTGATGTCGCGGGTGCGGACGGTGCCGGTGAGGACGATTATCTGATCCTCGTTGTTCACCTTCACATTGCGCTTCCCCTCAATGAGCAGGTTGCCATTGCCGATGACATCGATGACCTTGGCGGTGATGGTGGCGCGCAGGTTTTCTTCGCGGGTTGTTTTGCCACTGCCGTCATATTTGGAGTCATAGCTGGCGTTCAGGAGATTGCTCAGGTCCATCCAGTTACTTATGCCTGTGATGTTGGTCTCCAGCCCCATCAGATTGGGAATGCCGGCGGAAATGGTGCTGCCGCGGCTGGTTCCGGTAGTGGCCTGTTTACTAGCGCTCGCCTGTTCCGTAATGACCACGGTGAGAGTATCCCCTCTCCTGCGTGCCTTGAGATCCTCGGTAATGCCGGTGGAAGAATCCTGCCAGATCGATCCGCTGGTATAGGTAGGCTTTGCCTGCTGCATCTGTTCGTCAAAGGTGGGAGTCCTGATTTCCGAGCTCTGGAAGGAACAGGCTGGCAGCAGTAACAGTACCGCAAGCATCAGGTATTTTGCCGGCGTGCTTTGAATATTCATGGTCAAAAATCCACCTTCACCGTTTCAGCATCGATAACCCGTGCCGGAAGTTCTTTCTGGGAGGCAAGATTCCTCACCATTACCGTATCTCCTTCCGCCCCCGAGTTCCTGGCCTTGCCGGCAGCCGTTATGCGTAACGATTCGTTTTCCGCCACGATGGTAACCAGTTGGCCGCTTTTAATCAGCGGCACTCTTTCCAGAAAATCCGGTCTGATGGGATTGTTGCCGCGAATGGCGGTGCGTACCCTTTTTCCTACAACTTCGTCCACATCACGGACAAAGCGGCCCTGCAGCCGGGAAAGTCCCCGCTTCTGCACCGCCACGTCTGCCGCATCGATAACTTCGCCGCGCTCAAGGGGACGGACCGCCACCACCATCTCGGCCATGGCCTCCACCTCCACCTTGACCGGCACATTTCGCTCGACCCGCCCGTCAACCCGGACGATTAGGGCAAGATTGGCGCTGCCCCACCCTTCCCAGCGGTCTGGCGCCACCACTTCATAACTCAGGTCGCCGGCAGAAAGTGACAAATCACCGCTGTAGGCGATTTTTTTGATGTTGATCTCCAGTCCCAGATTGTCGCACTTCTGCTGCAGGTAATCGTTAACCACCCGGCGAACCTCCGCCTCCTTCACCGTCTGGTTTGTGGCCAGGGCCGATGATGTACTGAGAACCAGAAGCATTAATACCGTTGATAATAAGACCTTCATCGTCACACTTTCTGGGACGAGATTTTTTCGTGAGTTCAAGGCAGGCAAAGGATTGTGCGGAGGCCTCGTCTCAATCCGTCGCAAACTTTCGTGTAACGAAAGTTGACAGCTTTAGGCTGCCCGACGGGCGAGGCGGAGCCGAGTCACAAGCAATCCTGCAGACGAACGAAGAAATCGCGGAAAAGACTCGTCCCCTATTTACCGTTTCAGGTTGTTGGCCGTCTGCAGCATCTCATCTGCCGCCTGCACCGCTTTGGAATTGATCTCGTACGCCCTCTGGCCGACGATCATGTTGACCATCTCCTCGGCGACGCTGACATTGCTCATTTCCAGATAGCCCTGGCTGAGTGTGCCGATGCCGTTTTGCCCGGAAGTGCCGGTGGTTGCCGCCCCCGATGATTCGGTCTCCTTAAAGAGATTATGCCCCTGGCTGGAGAGTCCGGCCGGGTTGGAAAAGGTGGCCAGCTGGATGGTGCCTACGCTGGTCGGGGAGGTCTGTCCCGACTGGATGACCGAAACAGTACCATCGTTGCCGATGGTAATGCTCGTGGTATTGTTGGGAATGACCACCTCCGGCAGAAGCGGGTATCCCTCGGAAGTGACGACACGCCCCTGGCTGTCTTTTTTGAAGGCACCGGCCCGGGTATATTCAGTGGAGCCATCTGGCATCTGTATCTGGAAAAAACCATCTCCCTCGATGGCCACATCCAGCTCGTTGCCGGTCTGGGTGACGTTACCGGTGGTGAATATCTTGGTGACTGCTGCCGGCTTTGAGCCAAGGCCCACCTGGATACCGGTGGGGATCTGGGTGGCATTGGTTGATGGGGCGCCACTGGTCTTCATGCTCTGGTACATGAGGTCATGGAAATCGGCACGGCTCTTCTTGAAGCCGGTGGTGTTGACGTTGGCCAGGTTGTTGGCAACCACGTCGATATTCAATTGCTGAGCCTGCATCCCTGATGCTGCCGTCCATAATGCCCTGATCATTGATAACCTCCGTTAAAACTAAGTTCGATGTTCGATGTTCGAAGTTCGATGTTCGCTCTAGGTTTGTGCCTTCAACCTCGAACTTCGAACCCGAACTTCGAACGGTTTTTAAACCCTTCCCAGGTCATTGGCTGCCTTTCCCGTAATGTCATCGTAGCTTCTCACCACTTTCTGGCAGGATTCGAAGTAGCGGGTCGTTTCTATCATCCGGACCATCTCGGCAACCACGTTGACATTGGATCCCTCCAGGGCCCCCTGCTGCACGGTGGTCGTCGTTACGTTCACCGGCGTTTCCTGGGGATTGGCCGGGATGAAGAGACCTTCGCCCAATTTCTGCAAAGCGTACGGCTTCTGGAAATCGACGATGTCCAGGGTCCCGGCAGGTGTCCCGTCCACGAGAATTGCCCCCTTGGCATCGATGTCCACACGGCCACCGTTGACGGTGATCGGCCCCCCACCCTGCACCTCGTAACCTTCGCTGGTCACCAGTCGCCCTGCGGAGTCCATCCGGAAGTTGCCCTGCCTGGTGTAGGCCCTCCCCTGGGGCGTATTGACGACAAAGAAACCGTCCCCGTCAAGGGCCACATCCAGGGTGTTGCCGGTCTGCTTGAGCGGTCCGGGTGAATAGTCAGTAAAAAATATTTCACTGCTGAATACCGGTGAGTCATTGGGGCTGGCTGCCGCTTGTGACTGGCTCTTCGATGAAGCAAGAACACTCTCGAATTGCAGGCGATCGCCCTTGAAACCGGCGGTATTGGCGTTAGCCAGATTGTTGCTGATCACATCCAGCCTGCGCATGGCCGCCAGGTTGCCTGAGAGTGCCGCATAAAGACCGCTGTTCATTTAATGCTCCTTTTGTAGAAGGGCTTGTGACCGCCAAATCCTTTTCAAAACCTGTCATGGCCGATGAAGCTTCATCCTGCCCCGCAAACGGAGCAATGCCTGGCTGTGCAGCTGCGAAATCCGCGACTCGGTCAAATGGAGCACGGCGCCGATCTCCTTCAGGTTCATCTCCTCGTAATAGTAAAGGGTAATGACGATCCGCTCCTTTTCAGGGAGGTTATCGATGGCTTCGGCCAGGTTTTCCACGGTTTGCCGGGCAATAAGCTGATTCTGCGGACTCTCGATCCCCTTATCCTCCAGTACGTCCAGGAGCCCCAGCGGGCTGCCGTCTTCATCCATCCAGGCATCATCGAGGCTGACAAAGGAAAGGAAATGGATCTCTTCCAGAAGGTGAAAGTAGGCCTCAAGATCCAGTCCCATGGCCGCAGCGACCTCGTCGCTGGAGGGGTTTCTCCCCAAGCGCTGCTCCAGGGCAGAAAACTCACGCTCCAGGCGTTTGAACTTATCCCGCAGGGAGCGAGTCAGCCAATCCTGGGAGCGAAGCTCATCCATGATGGTGCCCCTGATGCGCTGCTCGGCAAAGGTCTTGAACATGACACCCCGGGTCGGATCAAAACGTTCTGCAGCGGAAATAAGTCCAATTACGGCTGCACTCCTCAAGTCATCCCGGTCCAGGTGCGGGGGAAGAGCGGAAGCAATCCTGTCCACCAGGAATTTCACCAGGGGCAGGTGGGAAACCACCAGTTCGTCCCTGTCGGGGATAGCAGTACGTTGAGCCTCTTGTTCGTAAGCCTTGAGAAGACAGTTCATATACACTCCAATCCTGCGGTGCTGGGGAAATTTTTCCGGGACAAGAACTGGATATTTCCCTTCAGCCGGTTGTCGCAGCCGCTTGCCATTATCCTTCTCGCCAGTGCAGTGTAACAACGGGAGGCCTTGCCATTAGGGTACAGCTGGCAAACCGGCTTTTGCCTTCTTACCGCCTCACCCACCAGGTCATCCCGCAATATGCAACCCATAAAATCCATGGATACATCGAGAAAACGGTCCGCTACATTATAAAGCTTGTCATAGACCCCCACCGCGTCCTTCTGGTCCCTGGCCATATTGACCAGCACCTTGAAATGCCGTTCACCGTAACGGGTCGACAACAGTTTGATCAGTGCATAAACGTCGGTTATGGAGGTGGGTTCAGGAGTGACAACTACCAGGATCTCCCGGGCCGCCACGTTGAAATAGGTGACGTTTTCCGAAATCCCCGCCTCGGTGTCGATGATAAAGACATCGAAATCTTCTTCCAGCCTGTCCAGCTCATCAAGGAGTTTGAGCCGCTCCGGCGTACCGAGACTGGTATATTCCTGCACTCCCAGTCCGGCAGGTACCACTTTTATCCCCCCCGCTGCACTGATGATGATCTCATTCAGGCTCTTTTCGCCGGACAGGACATGATTCATGGTGAATACAGGGCGCAGGCCGAGAAGGATATCGATGTTTCCCACCCCCAGATCGGCATCAATCACCAGCACTTTTTTCCCCTGGTTTGCCAGAGACACCGCCAGATTAACCACCACATTGCTCTTGCCGACGCCCCCTTTACCGCTGGTTACCGATATCACGCGGATATCCTGGCGGCTGCTGATCCTTCCTGCATAAAGGTCCACATCGCGCCGGGTAACATTAACGGTGCCGGCCAGCTGCCGCAGGGTGTCAGCCTGATCGCTGCTCATTTCTCCGTCTCCCTCAGCACCAGGTTGGCCAGTTTTCGGGCCGTCGCCACTTCGATGTCCTCAGGTACCTTCTGTCCAGTGGTGAAATAGGAAAGCGGAAACCTGTTACGCACTTGGGCGTTGACAATACAGCCGTAACTTTCGCTCTCATCAAGCTTGGTGAAGAGCAGTCGGGTAATGGGAAGCAGGCTGTATTGGGCGACGATTTCATTCATCTCCCGGTCTCTGGTGGTGGCGGAAATACAGAGATAGGTCTCGATGCCGGGACAGGATTCCAGGTAGACCTTCAGTTCCTCCAGCTTTTCCCGGTCTTTGGGACTTCTGCCGGCCGTATCGATGAGGATCAGGTCCTTGTCCGCATGTTTCGCCAAAACAGCCTCAAGCTCCTTGGCAGTGGCGGCCACTTCCAGCGGCACATCCATTATTTTGGAATAGGTCTTCAGCTGCTCAACGGCGCCGACCCTGAAATTATCGGTGGTGACCATGGCGACACGCGCCCCGCGGTTCAGGGCGTACATGGCGGCCAGCTTGGCTATGGTGGTGGTCTTGCCGACCCCGGTGGGGCCTACTGTGGCCATGATGCGCGGGCCGGTCTTTCTGAGACGCAAGGGGCCGGAACATTTGATGATCCCGGCAAAGGCATCAACAAGCCGCTCCCTCAGCGCCTCCAACTCTTCACCCAGTTCGGCTGCAGGCCTGATCAGCTCAAGCAGGGCATGAATGCTGTCGGTGCCGACCTCTTCCGAACGCAGCTCATTGGCCAAAAGCTCCAGCGCTTCATCAGATAGTTCGCAGTCGTCAGCCAAATTTTTGACACACACCTTATCCTCGGTGCTGACCACCGGGAACGATACCGGCTTCGACCCTTTCTCCTCCTTGGCTGCAACCGCATTGAGCAGCAGTTTCTTTATCTCTTCCATATCCTCCCTGGCAAAAATCCGGGGAGCAGTCCCCTCCTTTTGCGGTTGAAATGGCTTGATCTCGTCTTCAGACTTTTCCGCTGCCGTCGAGGAAAGGGCCTCCTTTTTTTCGGCATCCTTCTTTGCCAGCACTTCAACCCGCTCCCTCAGCTCCCGCAGTTCCCGAGCCAGAGGCGCCAGCATGGAATTCTGGAACTCTTCCCTGGTGCTCAGTTCACGCTCAGGTTTTTCCTGGTAATGAACAGGGCGTTGGACTTTTTTCTGTTCCAGAGCTGCCGTTACTTCGAAGTAAGGTTTGGAGAAAAAGCCGAGAATTCCCCTGCGCCGCTCCTGTTTCGAAGAGAGGATCATTGCATCCAGCCCCATTTCGGCCTTGACCATCTTCAAGGCCTCCGACATATCTGCCGCCTGAAATGTTTTAACTAGCATCGAGACTCACCATCCCTATCGATTGGATTTTTATGCTGGGCGGGATTTCATTATGGGAGATCACCGCAAGATTCGGCATGTAACGGTCGGTCAGTTTCTTCATATGCCTTCTGACGCTGGGGGAGGCAATCACCACCGGCGCCGTCCCGGTCTGGTCGAATTTCTCAGCCGCCTTGCGTATCGCGGCCAGAATTTTCTGGGCGGTGGCCGGTTCGATGGCCAGATAGCTCCCCTGCTCTGATATCTGTACCGCATCGGCGATTGATTCCTCCACCTCACGGTCGAGAGTGAGAACCCAGAGGGTATCATCCTCCCTCTTGTACTGTTCGACAATGTAGCGGCCGAGGCTCTGGCGGACAAACTCGGTCAGGGTTTCCGGGTCCTTGGTTACCCCGCCGTAATCGGCAAGGGTTTCCAGAATCGAGCGCAGGTCGCGGATGGAGACGTTTTCCCGAAGCAGGTTCTTGACCACCCGCAAAACCGTACCCAGGCTCAGCAACGAGGGAACCAGCTCTTCGACCACCTTGGGCAGCGTCGAAGACAGGCTGTCCAGAAGCTGCTGCAGCTCCTGGCGGCCCACCAGTTCGTGGGCGTGTTTCTTGATGATCTCGCTGATGTGGGTAGCCAGTATGGTTGTGTTGTCAACCACGGTATAGCCATAAACCTGGGCCTGTTCCCGGTCCCGGCCCTTGATCCAGATGGCGGGGAGGCCGAAAACCGGTTCAGTGGTGCGTGTGCCTTCAAGGTTACCCGAGGCGCTACCGGCGTCCATGGCCAGATACTGTCCGTTCAGCTCGCCGCCGCTCACCTTGGCGCCGTTGATCATAATGTTGTATTCGTAGGGCTTCAACTGCAGGTTGTCGTGGATATGGATGGGGGGGACAATGAAACCCATACGCTGGGCGTACTGTTTGCGGATGGAGCGAATCCTGTCCAGGAGCTCCCCGTTCTGGGCCGCATCCACCATCGGTACCAGCCCGTATCCCACTTCAAGCTCCAGCATATCCAGCGGACGAATGGAGCTGATCTGATCGGCGTCCTCCGGTTCCAGGGCACCCGCTGCCGTCATCTCCTCCTGTTGCACCTCTTTTTTCTCAACCGCCAACCGCCCGGCCATGAAGGCTGCCCCGGAAATGAGCAGGAACGGGAAGTGCGGCAGGCCGGGGATCAGTGCAAACACAAACATGACGCCGGAGGCGATGTAAAAAGCCTTGGGATAGTTCAGAAGCTGGCCGGAAATCTCATGCCCGAAGTTCTTTTCGTCTGCGGAGCGGGTAACGATGATGCCGGCGGCGGTGGATATGATCAGTGCCGGTATTTGAGCAACCAGTCCCTCCCCCACCGTCAGCAGTGTATAATTGGACAGGGCGGCGGCCAGTTCCATCCCCTGCTGCCAAACGCCTATGACGAAGCCACCGATGATGTTGATGAGCATGATGAGGATGCCGGCAACGGCGTCCCCCCTGACGAACTTGCTGGCACCGTCCATAGAGCCGTAGAAGTCCGCCTCACGGGAAATTTTAGACCGGCGGGCTTTGGCTTCCTTGTCGGTGATGAGGCCGTTGGACAGATCGGCATCGATAGCCATCTGCTTGCCCGGCATGGCATCGAGGGTGAAGCGGGCGGCGACCTCCGCCACCCGTCCGGCGCCTTTGGTTATGACGACAAAATTGATGACAACAAGAATAAGGAAGATTACGGCACCGACCACATAGTTGCCGCCGACGACAAAAAGGCCGAAAGCCTTGATGACAGCACCGGCAGCCTCGGCCCCTTCACTTCCATGGAGCAGGATCAGACGGGTGGAAGCGATGTTCAGTGCCAGGCGGAATAATGTGGTTATCAGGAGGATGGATGGGAAGATGGAGAAGTCCAGGGCCTGGATGGTGTAGAGGCTGACCAGCAGGATTACCAGGGCAATGGTGATATTGGCCGCAAGAAAGACATCAAGAACGAAGGCAGGCAGAGGGATAATCATCAGGGAAAGGATGCCGATGAGCGCAACCGCCATATAGATGTCGGAGTTTTTCCGGTAAGGCTGTATGTCGATTGCTTCTGCTGCCGGCGCCATATTTGAAATTCCTCTGAAAAATCATGGGCTTTTCAACTGCGCAGTCATTTGTGCAACCGTTGTGCCATCCGGAGAAAATGCCCTGCTGGCGGCCACGGGAAGGGTAGAAGTGAGAATAACGGCCAGTTTTTGAGTAGATCTTTGGGGAAATACATTCGCAAAAGACGGCATTTTGAATAACTCAAGGTCAAGATTTTGACCTTGTGGGATAACCCGATAATTGCCCCTGGTTCCAGGCGCCAAGGCAAGACAACTCTATATTTTTGTTGAAAATAACCAGAGATGGCTATATATTTTCTTCTTTTTTACTCTCTCCGCTGAAAGAAACCCCAATGTCCCTGAAAAACCTCCTTTTACTTCTGATAACGGCCTTATTCCTCGCCGGTTGCACCACCATGGCGCCAAAGGAGAATCTGCCCTTTCCCCTGACCAACCAGGAATTTGCCGATCCGGTAAAGGTTGTTTCCATTCCTCTGCCGATCATTGCTTCCAGTCCCAATGAAGGAATTACCTTCGGAGCTCTGACCGCTTTTCTGCTCCACAACAAAAAAGAAGAGGTCAGCACCCTCGTCGCCCCCCAGGTCAACTACAACAAAAACTTCGGCACCACGGCGACTCTCTTTGCCACCTTTTATCCAGTGGAAGACCGCTATTGGGAGGTGGCCCTCTCCAAGTCAACCAAGGTCAATGAAGATTTTGAATTCAAGCTGCGTGACAGTACCCTGCTCGACAAGAAGCTGGAGCTGAATGCTTTTCTCTTCTCCCTGACCGACGGCTCGGCCCGTTTTTTCGGCTTTCAGCAAACCAGCCAGAAAGCAAATGAAACAAATTATGCCGATCAAGAAACCGGCTTCAATCTTTCCGCCGGTTATCAAATTTTCAGGCATGTCCAATTGGTTGTCGGCGAGCGCTTCAAGAAGGTGGATATAAAGCATGGGGCCATCACAAAGGTACCCTTTATCCGTGAAAAGTTCGATCCGGCCGAGGTGCCGGGTATGGACGGCTTCACTGCCCATGCCCAGAAATTGGGAATTGTCTATTCCACGCTGGATTCACCCACTCTGCCCACTTGGGGAGGATATGCCAGGGTCGCAGTGGAAGCCAGCGTGAAAAGGCTCGGCAGCAGTGCCGACTACCGCCATTACGAGGCGGAGATGAAAGCCTATTACCCCCTGATGAATGCGAAGTTCATCAGCGTCGGCCGGCTGGCCTACAATCAGACTCTGGGGCATGACGTGCCTTTTTTGGAAAGAAGTATTCTAGGTGGGGAAACGACATTGAGAGGTTACGGCCGCAACCGTTTTATCGACAGCAGTTATTTTCTCCTCAATCTGGAGGAGCGGATCAGGCTGTTCCGTTGGGAAATTTTCGATGTCAATGCGGATTGGGAGATTGCCCCGTTCATAGATCTCGGAGCAGTCATGGAAAGACTGGACAAGGCCAGCACCAGGAGCTTCGAGTTCAACCCCGGCATCGGCTTCCGGGCGGTGGTCCGCCCCAACATCGTCGGCAGGGTGGATTTGGGGATCGGCAAGGAAGGACCGGCGGTTTTCGTCGGGCTGGGGTACCCTTTTTAAGTTCGACGTTCGGAGTTTGAGGTTCGAGGTTGCAAAACATCCTCCCTTTTGAACATCGAACATCGAACATCGAACGTTGAACCTTGGCAAGTGCCCCTTCGCACCAGCTCACTATCGATAGTATTCAATACCTCGAATTTCTGCAGTGACCAGAGCGGCGCGAGGAGATGGTCTCTGTTGCCGTCGCCGGTCAGGCGCTGAACGCTGATGGCGGGATCCAGCAGTTCGAGAAAATCGCAGACCAGTCCCACGTATTCGTCCCGATCGAGAATCCTTACCCTTCCCTGCTGATATTCATCGGCCAGGGCCGTATCCCGCATCACATGGAGAAGATGCAGCTTCACCCCATCCACGCCCAGATCGTTGAGGACCTGGGCGCCAGCCAGCATCTCTTCCCGTGTCTCTCCTGGCAGCCCGAGGATGATGTGGGCGCAGACCTTGATCTGCCTCGCCTTGCACTCCTTTATCCCCCTGACGAACGAAGCGAAGTCGTGGCCCCGACGAATCAGGCTCAGCGTGCGGTCCAGGTGGGACTGTAGACCCAGCTCAAGCCAGAAATAAGTCTTTCGTGCGTAAGATGCCAGGACATCAAGTGTTTCTGCAGGCAGGCAATCGGGACGGGTGCCGACAATGAGTCCGACCACATCTTCCACTGCCAATGCTTGGTCGTAGAGGGCCTGCAGGCGACCAGGTGTGGCAAAGGTATTGGAATAGGGCTGAAAATAGGCGAGAAACTTCTTTGCCTTGTATTTCCTGGTCATCACTTCTTTGCCGTGCTCCAGCTGCTCTGCAATGGATGCGCCGCGGATGATGCCGAAGGAACCGGAGCCTGAACCACCGCAATAAATGCAACCGGTGTTGCCAACGGTGCCGTCACGGTTCGGGCAGCTGAAGCCGGCATCCACGGAAATACGATGGACACGGCAGCCGAAAACCCTCTTCAGTTCCTCGGAAAAGATATTGTAGCGTTTTTTTCCGTTAAGCATCAGGGGCTAAGCCTCATTTGGTAACCTTGAACTCCTTCCTGGTCTGATCCCAGCTGTATCCACTTCCACTCCAGATGGCTTCGATCCCGCTCCAGTCCAGCGCCAGACTTTTCATCTCCTCGGTAATATAATAGGCGGGCATGATTTCGCTGTCGTCTATCCGGCTGTCGCCATTGCTGTCAGCCCAGTGGAGAGGGGCAATGGTGACCCTGTCGTTGCCTTTTATGGCTTCAGCACGATTGATACTGCCGGTATGGACGAAAATGGTTCCATGCAGCTCGGCGCGAGTATCGAGTGCCGCATCCTGGGGCAGTTGCACCACGTAGGAAATCCTCACCGCACCGCTACCGCCGGGAATAAGCCACTTTATCTCTTCCGAAGGAGCTTTGCCCGATGCAGCTGGAGGCATTGCATTGACGAGACGCCAACCGGGTGGAAGCTTCTCCTTGATGATCAGGCCCCGGCTGGTATTGTCCATCCTGTTCACCGTTATCTGGACCGGCATCAGCTCTCCAGGGGCAGAGTATTTCGGTATCCATCTCACAGCGGCCACAGGAGAAGACATATTGGAAAGGATAAAAAAAGCGGCAATTATAATAAGGGCGATGATCAATATCGCCAGCAGAAGACCGCGCCGGTTTTTTTTCTTTGGTTGAGGCAGTTCGTTTTCGACGACCTCTTCCGACGGACAGGCAGTTTCATGACGAAGTATCTCATCAAGGTTCACTTCCAGCGCCATGGCCAGTTTCTCGGCATTTTCCCTCTTGATGGTCGGATAGCGGTTGTTTTCCCAACGGGAGATGGTATCGGTGGTGACGCCTACCACGCTTGCCACATAGAGCTGGGTAAGCTTTTTCGTCTCGCGGACCGTTTTTATGGTTACACCTTCGATGGCGACACTGCCCGAAGTTGCTTTTTCATTTTTATCTGATAAATTTTCCATATGAATTTATTTTAACAACTCCCCCTCGTTGAAACCGGCTTTTTCCCTTTATTTTGATCGTTTGGCACCCGACATCGGGTGGAATTACTATAGATGTCCATACCTACACTACCACGCGTATGGTATTTTTTAAACACCATAGTGCAGAAACATCAACCAAAAAGAGGAGAGTAAAAAATGAAAAAACTGATCGCAGCAGCAGCATTGGTAATGTTTGCAGCAGGTGCCTCCATGGCAGCGGACACCATTACCCTCGAGGCAAAGAACGGCAATGTCACCTTCAATCACAAGAAACACCAGGAAACCCTTAAGGAATGCAAAGTCTGCCATGGGGATAAGACCGGTAAGATTGAGAATTTCAACAAGGATGCCGCACACAAACTGTGCAAGGGCTGCCACGAAGAGAAAAAAGCCGGTCCGACCAAATGTGGCGAGTGTCACAAAAAGTAATTAGTTTCAGCTAGTTAGACATAGCTTCACCAAAAGAGGGGTCGGCGTATTGCCGCCCCTTTTTTCGTTGCAGCACCCAATTAAAGCATGTATCTTCTGTGAAGATGAAACGTTACTTCTCCGAAAACGCGCTGCTGCAGATGCGTGAAGCAATATCAGACGCAGGCGGCAACGAGGTTTTTTTCCTCGGCCGCACCGACGAAGCCAAAGTAGTGATCGATGCCGAACCGCTGGCACGGGGCAATGTCGATGCGGTAGCCGCTATCATGATCGTCACCTCCTTCGGGGATGTGGTCATCCACAACCACCCATCAGGCATTCTCACCCCTTCCCAGGCAGATATCGAGATTGCCTCCCTCATGGGTAATCAGGGAGTCGGCTTCTACATCGTCGACAATGCCGTGGAGCGCTGTTATCAGGCTGTTTCCCCCTTTGCCCGCACGGTGCTGGAGCGCCTTTCCTATCCGGAACTGGAACGGTGGTATGCACCGGGTGGAGTGCTTGCCGAACACCTGAAGGGCTACGAACACCGCGCCGAACAAACGCGCATGGCCTTTGCCGTAGCCGAAGCCTTCAACGAGGAGCGCATCGCCGTTATCGAGGCCGGTACCGGCATAGGCAAATCCCTCGCCTACCTCCTCCCCGCCGCCCTCTGGGGTCTGCGCAACAAGGAGAGGGTCGTCATCTCCACCAACACCATCAACCTCCAGGAACAGCTGATCAAGAAAGATATTCCTTTTCTCCAGAAGCACGGTGAGATTGAGTTCCGGGCCGTGCTGGTCAAGGGGCGCAACAATTACCTCTGCCTGCGCAAGCTGGAGAGTGTCAAGGCCGAGCCGACCCTATTCAAAGATGATGCAGCCAATGAGCTCCAGACCATCATCGACTGGAGCGGCAAGACCGGTGAAGGCTGCCGCAGCGATCTCTCATTCATTCCCCGTGATGAGACATGGGACGAGATCTCATGTGAGGCTGATCAGTGCGGCAGGGTCAAGTGCCCCCATTATGCCCGCTGCTTTTTCTATAAGGCCCGGCGGGAGGCAGCCGGCGCCGACCTGCTGGTGGTCAACCATGCCCTGCTCATGGCAGACGTTGCCGTGCGGCAGGAAACCGGCTATGGCTCCACCGCCATCCTTCCACCCTTCGAACGCATCATCTTCGATGAGGGGCACCATCTGGAAGACGTGGCCACCAGCTTTCTCTCCGCCCAAGTCTCGCGCAACGGCCTCTTAAGGATCCTGGGTAAGCTACAGCACCCGCGCAAGACGCAGAGGGGATTGCTGCCGCTCCTTTCCACCCAGCTTTCCCGTGAAGTGCCGGAAGCCATGGATGATATATATATGGAAGTTGCAGCCATCCTGGAAGGAAGGCTTATTCCCCGACGGCTTACCCTCACCGACACCATGAACCGCGCCATGGATGCCATCGGCATTGCCCTGAACTCGCACCTGCGCAAGGATGCCGGCAGTAAGGAAGAGATCAAGTTACGTCTTACCCTTACCATTTACTCAACGCCCCTGTGGGTCGAGGTGGAAGATCGGGTCAACGAACTGTGCCGGGAGATTGGCGAGTATGTTATTGCCCTGAAGAACTTTCTCAAGGCATGTGAAAAACTCCCCGACAAGGTGCTGGAAAAACTGGCGGGCAGCCTGGTTGACCTGAAGGGAGTAAGAGGGAGGCTGGAAACGGCCCAGGTAAACCTGCGTTTCTTTGTGGCGCGGGAAGAAGGATTCTGCCGCTGGTTCGAATCTAAAAAGACGACCAAGGGGCTGGTGGTCAAGCTCTGCTCTTCCCCTCTGGAGGTGGCGGAATCCCTGAAAAAAGTTGTTTTCGATAAGTTCAAGACGGTTATCGTCACCTCTGCCACCCTGGCGGTGGGGGAGCGCTTCGATTACCTGAAAAAGCGAACCGGCCTCAGCATGGTACCCGGCCCAAGGGTAAGCGAGCTACTCCTTGCATCCCCTTTCGATTATCAAAAGCAGACTTTTGTCGGCATACCCACCGATATTCCCGAGCCGGTGGCATCTGGATTCGAGCCGGTACTGAACAAGTACCTGCTGCAGGCACTGGGTATTTCCCAAGGGAGAGCCTTTGTTCTTTTCACCTCCTACAGCCTGCTCAGCCGTATTTACAGCCGGCTGGCAGAGCCTCTGAAAAAGGCGGGACTTACCCCCATGCGCCAGGGTGAGATCAACCGGCATCTGCTCCTCTCCCAGTTCAAAAAGGGGCACAATCCTGTGCTGTTTGGCACCGACTCATTTTGGGAAGGGGTGGATGTCAAGGGGAAGGCGCTGGAACAGGTGATAATCACCCGCCTGCCATTCAGGGTGCCGACAGAACCGATTCTGGAAGCACGGGCCGAGCACATAGCCTCCCTGGGTGGAGACCCATTCATGGAGTACACGGTGCCCCAGGCAGTGATCAAATTCAAGCAGGGCTTCGGCAGGCTGATCAGGAGCAAGGAAGACCGTGGCGCGGTGCTAATCCTGGACAGCCGTGTTCTGTCCAAAAATTACGGCAAGTCCTTTCTTCGCTCCCTTCCCGATGTAAGAATGGTCAAGGGAAAAGGGGAAGAAGTCTTTGCCGCAATGTCGGAATTTTTCAGGGGTTAGCCTTCATCTGCCGCTTGGCGACATAGTTGTAGCACTGGAAATAGCAGAGCGTCATGAGGATGAAGACGAAGAGGATGGAGAACTGCGCGCCTGGAAGCTGCGGCGCCCTGAGGATGAATACCAGGAAAAATACGAAGATCCCTGCCTTGACGATGTCGCCGGTCACTCTTTTCCGCCGCAGCCCCAGTACCTCCTGGGAAGAAAGGGACGTACTGCAGGAAGAAACTTCGCGAGTTGCCTCATAGGCAGCAAATTTGTAGACCGGGTAGAAAAGAACAACCTGCGCCACCACGGCCCTGATAAGACTGTTGATGAATATCTGCTGCGGCACATGTGCCTGCAGCCAGAAAGCAATTCCAGCCAAAAGCACCAGGAGAAATCCCTGCACCACATAATAGATGGTGATCAGACGTTTCAATCGTGTGTAATCAAATCCATTTGCCATAGTATCTCCGCAGTCATCAAGCCTTTTCAGTTGTAGCCCACGCAAGAACCATAACAAATAAAATAGTGTTTTACAAGTAAAAGTAGTTTCCCCATAACTTCTGTAGCCCCAGCGAACAAAAAAGGCCCCCAAAATGGAGGCCCCTTTCTTAACGGTACTGCCCGATTTACTTCTTGTGGCACTCACCACACTTGGTCGGACCAGCTTTCTTGGTCTCATGGCAACCCTTGCACAGCTTGTGGGCAGCATCCTTGCCCAATGTCAACTTGGCTGGAGTCCCCTCACCATGGCAGGATTTGCAATCACCGGAAGCGCTATGCTTTTTGTGATCGAAGGTTACGTTACCATTTTTTGCTTTCATGACAACGGTGTCGGCTGCAAAAGCAGCCGATGCAGAAAAAGCAACCATCAATACAACAGCTAATACTTTCTTCATACTTTGATCCTCCAACGAAATTAAAATAGACAAACAAGGCTCTTATACCCTTCCGATTAATTCATGTCAATAAATTTGTACCCATTTGTTAATTGGATAATGCCCTGGCAACGGTTATGATAAATATCTCCGCTGCACCCGCCTTTTTTAGCGTTTTCGCACATTCTTCGACAGTACTGCCGGTAGTGAAAACATCATCAATCAATATGATCCGTCGGTCGGCAACCCGTTCAGGTTCGGCAACGGCAAAGGCACCCTTGACGTTCTGCTGACGCTCGTCCGCGGCAAGATTGATCTGCGGCTCAGTCCAGCGTGTCCGTTGCAGGGCATTGCGCGAGAGCGGGATCCGCCACTCCTTGGACAGCACGGCTGCCAGAAGTATCGCCTGATTATAGCTGCGCCAGCGCAGCCTCTTTTTGTGCAATGGAACAGGTATGACAATATCTGCTGCCGTTTGGCCTGCAAAGTCGGCAAGGTGGCGAGCCGTCATTAACGCCAGCGGCCGGGAAAGGTGTGTCTTATGTGCATATTTGAAGCGGTGGATGAGCTCCTGGATGGGTCCGTCGAAAACAAAGGCGGCGCGCGCCGCCACATAGGCTGGACGACGGACAGAACAGGCGCCGCAACGGTGGTCAATGCCGTCTTCGGTGGCAAAAGGAACGCCGCATATGGGGCAAAGCGGTGAGGCGACGGGATGTAGCTGTTCGAGGCAACTTGTGCAGAGATGCACATCCCCGGCATTCGGGATGTATACCCTGCACAGGTGGCAAAGGGGTGGGAAGATGATGTCCAGCAGAGACCTGAACAACAATGCCTAAAGACCCAGGTCCTCGTTGACCACCAGCACCCTCATGTCGGTAAGGCGCGGCTTTCTGTCGATGACTGTGGTAATGCGGCAGATGCGGTCCGGGGAATTGCAATCGGAGCAGAAGCCGGTCTTCGAGCAGGGAGTATTATAATTGAGGCGCCTGGCATTGGGGGGACTGGCCCAGTCCTTGACCCTCTTGACGGCGGCATCGATGTCGCCATCAACCAGCTTGTTGCGCCCGGCAACGACGATCACTTTTTTCGGTCCGAAGAACATGGAACCGACCCGATTGCCCGAGGCATCGATATTGACGAGAATGCCGGAAAGGGTCAGGGCATTGGTCCCGGTAAGGAACAGATCGCAGGTGAGCTGACGTCTCATGGTGGCCATCTTTTCTTCCAGGGACAGACCGGGCTGGCCATGGTTCAATATCTCCTTCCCCTGGGCCCTGAGTTGATCGGCAACCTCCAGTTCCGCCACGGACATGGAGCCGCCGAAGCCTATATTTGCTGCATCGGCCGCTTCTTTCACGATATAGTCATGGACATCCTTTCCGCTTTGGCAGTAGATCGCCGTGAAACCATTCTTTTCCAGGGCGGCCACGGCCTTTTTGCACTTCTGCTCAAATGTCCAGTCCATCAATTCCTTGCTTTGACTCATATGCGACCACCTTTCAACTTTCACTATTTTCCCAGTTTGGTCCAGTAATCATATTCATAGCGCCAGAAATCCTTCATCAAATCCACCAACCCGCGCATGTAGGCACTGAGGGCAAGCTTGGCCCCTGCCTGATCGGGATACTCCCTTTTTTCCAGTGTGGCGCGATACAGTTCCTCCCCCAGTGCCGTTGCCTTGGCAAACAACCGGTCCTGATCGGGAAAAAGGCGCTCACCGGCAATGGATGAACCGACGCTGCCGACGGACCATGCCCCGAGCATGCCAACCACCCGCTGCATGTAGTCGATCACCTGCTCATCGCCTCCTCCGCCGGATGTCTCCACCACCACGCCATACTTGCCGTCCATGGCCTGGCAATGAATGATGCCGCAACAGCGGTCGAACAACGCCTTCAATTGGGCGGAAACGCTCATTATGTAGTTGGGGCTGGCAAGGATGAAACCATCGCAGGCCAGAAGCTTCTTCTTCAGCTCCTCGAAATCGTCGGGGATGGGACAGCTGCCCGTCTTGTGGCAGACATCGCAACCCACGCAGGGATTTACCTTTATTTTCGAAAGGTAAACCATCTCCACGGTGCCGCCGGCGCTCTGTACCCCTTCCACCACCTTATCCAGAAGTAGACCCGTATTGCCGCGCTGAGCGTGGGGGCTGCCGTTAATGGCAATGAAATTCATACTACCTCCTTAAGACGCATCCACAGATTACACGGATTTCGCCGATTTTATTTTCAACCTAAAACCCCTTATTTATAATTTTTCCTGATCAGTGTTAGTCTTCCGCTGAACCCTTCTCCCTTAAGGAGAAGGTGGCCGGAGGCCGGATGAGGGGGCAACGGAGTTCCATTCTACAACATCCCATCCCGCCCTTGCCCTCTCCCTCAGGGAGAGGTAACTATTTACAGCAGGAGATCAGCGCTAACCAGCTGACTTTTTACGCGTTCGTAATAAGGCTTTTGCCGGTCATTTCCTTCGGTTTCTCCACCCCCAGGATCTCCAGCATGGTCGGTGCAATGTCGGCCAGGATCGCCGGTTGCAGCTTCACCGATTTCCGCGTATCGTCAACCAGAATAAAAGGGACCACATCGCAGGTATGGGCCGTATGGGGACCGCCGGCCTCATCTGTCATGATTTCGGCATTGCCGTGATCGGCAGTAATGAGGACCCGGCCGCCAAGGCTTCGCACTTTGTCCACCAGCGTGCCAACACATTCGTCAACCGCTTCGATGGCTTTGATGGCGGCGCTCATGATGCCGGTATGCCCCACCATGTCGGCATTGGCGAAGTTGAGAATTATGACATCGTATATATCCTGATCAAGCCGCCGCAGGAGCTCTTCGGTAACGTGATAGACGCTCATTTCCGGCTTCTGGTCATAAGTAGCCACCTCTTTCGGCGAGGGAATCAGCGCCCGGTCTTCGCCGGGAAAGGGAACCTCGCTGCCGCCGTTAAAGAAAAAGGTAACGTGGGCATATTTCTCCGTCTCGGCAATGCGCAGCTGACGGAGCCCCGCCCGGCCCAGCACCTCGCCGAGGATATTTTTCAGTTCCTCCGGGCCGAAGGCTACCGGCAGGCCGAAGGTCTCATCATAGGTGGTCATGCAGACATAGGAGGCGAGATTTGCCCAGCAGGGGCGCTGGAAACCGGCAAAAGCGATGTCGGTCAGGCTGCGGGTAATCTCCCGGGCACGGTCCGAACGGTAATTGAAGAAGATAAACCCGTCGCCATCGTTGATTTTGCCAATGGCAGCCCCCCCCGCAGTAATAACGGAAGGAAGGACAAATTCGTCGGTGACGCCGTTTTCATAACTCTTGTCGATGGCTGCTGCAGCCGAGGAGAATTCCTCACCATCGCCGCAGACAATGGCCCGGTAGGCCTTTTCCACCCGTTCCCACCGGTTATCCCGATCCATGGCATAAAAGCGGCCGATAACCGTGGCGATACGGCCGCAACCGATCCTTGCGATTTCCTCCTCCAGCTGAGCCAGGTAGTCTGCCCCGCTCTGGGGAGGTGTATCCCGGCCGTCCAGCAGACAATGGATGAAGACCTCATCCAATCCCTGCTGCTTTGCCAGCCTGAGCAGGGCATAAAGATGGGTGTTCTGGGAATGGACTCCACCATCGGAAAGAAGTCCGGCCAGATGCAACCTGCCGCCGGCAGCCTTGGTTTTGGCTATGCAGTCCAGAAGCACCGGATTGGTGAAGAAATCTCCATCTTCTATGGACTTGGAGATGCGGGTCAGGTCCTGATAAACGATGCGCCCGGCGCCGATATTGAGATGCCCCACCTCCGAATTGCCCATCTGCCCCTCGGGAAGGCCAACCGACATGCCCGATGTTCCCATTTCGGTACAGGGATATTCGGCGCAGAGCCGATCCATGTTGGGGGTTCGCGCCTGGGCAATGGCGTTATTCTCCCGCTGTGGATTGATCCCCCATCCATCCAGAATCATCAGCATGAGCGGCTGTTTCGGCATTGGCATCTCCTTGGAAACAGAATTGAAAAACAAAATGACATCCACCGATGACACAGCGTACGCAGATGCAATAAATCCCCATAATTGGTGTCATCTGCGGATTTGGTTTTAATGGTGATAGGGCTCGCCGTTGATAATGGTAAAGCCCCGATAGAGTTGCTCCAGCAGAAAAATACGCACCATTTGGTGGGTAAAGGTCATACGGGACAAAGAGATGGTTTTGAATGCCTTTGCCCGCAGGCTGTCACTGAAGCCGTAGGCGCCGCCGATGACGAAGACCAGTTCCTGGGTGCCGCCGTCCCGGTTGGTGGCCAGGAAGCGGGCCAGTTCCGGGGAGCTCATCTGCTCACCCCGTTCATCAAGGAGCACCAGCCGGGCATTTTTCGGCAACAGCTTCAAAAGCCGCTCCCCCTCCCGCTCTCGCATTGCCTCGACAGCTGCCCCCTTCTCATCCCTGGCTTCGGCGAGATCAATGGACATATATCTGCCAATGCGGCCGGCATATTCGTCAATGCCGCGCCTCACCCATTCCTCCTGGGTTTTACCGACCCAGAGGACCTTGAGCCTCATTTTTCCTTATCTTCCCACAGGTATTGTTCCGGTATCTCCACCAGCGGACAGTTGTTCCACATCTCATCCAGGTTGTAATGGCGGCGAACCTCTTCCTGGAAGACGTGCACAATCACATCGCCGTAATCGATGATGACCCAGCGCCCCTCCTGCATCCCTTCAATATCCAGCGCCTTGCCGAATTTCTTCAACCCCTGCCGGACCGAATCGGCAATGGCCTGGGTCTGTTTGTCCGAGCGGCCGTTTGCCAGGACCAGGTAATCGGCAATGCTGGAGTGCCTGCTTATCTCATAAATTCTAACATCCAGGGCTTTTTTGTCCAAAGCCAGGGCAGCGCACTGGATGGCGCGTTCCCTTGAATTGAGCACGTTTTTATCGACCATCGTTATAAATCCTCTGTTCCTTTATGTATTGCTCCACGGTCGCGGGCAGCAGATACCTGATTGACCGCCCCTGCCGTGTCAGGGTGCGGATCTCGCTGGAGGAAATATCCAGCAGAGTTCCGGCAATGGAGTAGACCGAATGGCCGGAGCTGTGCGTCAGGCGTTTTTCCGCCGCATGGTAGCAGAACCGATCAGCTATGGCAACGGGCAGGGCCTTGTCAAGCGGGTCGGCAACCGCACCGGGACGGGATACGACGACGATGTTGCACAGGTTGAAGATAGCCGCGTACTCCTTCCAGGAGCCAATATCGAGAAAGGAGTCGCTGCCGATAATGAAGAAAAATTCGTCGGCAGGGTATGCCAGATGCAGTTCCTGCAAAGTGTGAATGGAGTAAGAAGTTCCCCCCCTCTTCCCTTCGATATCCGAAATAGTAAAGAAGGGGTTGTCGGCAATGGCCAGCCGCACCATTTCATAGCGTACCTCAAAGGATAACTCGCCCGCCAGGAGCTTGTGGGGTGGAGAGGCGGCCGGCACAAACATCACCCGCTCCAGGTCGAGCCTGTCCCGCACCTCTTCAGCAATGCGCAGATGTGCATTATGTATGGGGTTAAAGGTACCCCCAAGAATACCGATCCTCATAACCCTCCAGCACCTATCAGCCAGTTACCAGTTACCAGTTACCAGTTACCAGTTACCAGTTACCATTCACCATTCACCATTCACCATTCACCATTCACCATTCACCCTCAATCACCAATCACCAATCACCAATCACTGCCTTATCTGTCCTTCGCCGTAAACGATGAACTTGGTCGTCGTAAGGTCTTCCAACCCCATGGGGCCGAAAGAATGGAGCTTGGTGGTGGAGATGCCGATCTCGGCGCCGAGACCAAGCTGATTGCCGTCGGAGAACCGGGTGGAGGCATTGACCAGCACCACGCTTGAGTTAACCTCCCGCAGAAACCGCTGGGAATTGGCATAATCGCTGGTAATGATAGCTTCCGTATGCAGCGAACCGTACTTATTGATGTGGGCGATTGCTTCATCCAGATCATCCACTACCCTGGCCGCCAGGATCAGTTCCAGGTACTCGGCATACCAGTCCTCTTCGGTGGCTGCTTTCACTCCAGGGGCAAACTGGCGAAACGCTTCGTCGCCGCGCAGTTCCACCTTCAAGGTGGAGAGTGCTTCATGGATGCGGGGCACGAAGGTCTCGGCAACATCCTTGTGGATGAGCAGGGTCTCCAGGGCGTTGCACACTCCCGGTCGCTGGGTTTTTGAGTTGATGATGATCTTCTCCGCCATGCCGAAATCGGCCGTGGCATCGACGAAGATATGGCAGACCCCCTTATAATGCTTGATGACCGGGATCTTGGAGTGCTCGACGACGAACCTGATCAGGCTCTCCCCTCCCCGGGGAATGATGACATCGATGAACTCCTCCTGCTTGAGCATCTCCGTCACCCCTGCCCGCTCCGGGAAAGGAATCAGCGACAGGGCCGCAACCGGGATACCCAGCTTCCGCATCTGGTCCTGGAGCAGGCCGGCGATGGCCAGGTTTGAATGGATCGCCTCAGATCCGCCGCGGAGAACGACGGCATTGCCCGCCTTAAGACAGAGGGCGGCAGCATCGGAGGTCACATTGGGGCGCGACTCGTAGATAATGCCGATGACCCCCAAAGGAATGCGCATCTTGCCGACGGTGATCTCGTTGGGACGCTTCCACATGTGTGTCACCTCTCCCACCGGGTCGGGGAGAGCAGCGACTTCTCGCAGACCATCTGCCATGGCCTTGATGCGTGACTCATCCAACATGAGCCGATCCAGCATGGCGGCCGAAAGACCTTTTTGCTGTCCCGCTTCCAGGTCCCTGGCATTTTCCGCCGTAATAAGCGGTGCGTTGTTCTCTAAAGCCTCTGCCATCCTGAGCAGAAGCTCGTTTTTGGCAGCGGAAGACAGCCGGGCCATGGCCAAAGAGGCAGCCCGCGCATCAGCAGCTATTTTTCGTATTTTTTCGGCAACGGTCATAAGGGCTCCAATTTAAAAATACTGGTTCTACGGAAGCGTCGATTTTTCGTCAGATCAAGGAAGGCAAGCGGTTGCGCGGAGGCGTACCGGAGGGTACGCCGCACAAGGAACCGTGCAGCCTGACGCAGATATCGGCGCTTCCTTACAGTACAACCAAGTTGTCGCGGTGTATCACATCATCCCCATACCTATATCCCAGTATCTGCTCGATATCGCCGCTCTTATGTCCGGCTATCAGCTCCATTTCGCGGCTGGAATAGTCGGTAATGCCACGGGCGAATTCTGTGCCGTCCGGGGTGCAGATCCTGACGCAGGCGCCACGGTCGAATTTCCCCTCGACCTGGACCACTCCCGACGGCAGCAAGCTTCTGCCATGCTGGGAAAGGACCCTGAAGGCGCCGTTGTCGACAACGACCCGGCCCGCCGGCCTCTGGGTATAGGCTATCCAATGTTTGCGCCGATTAAGGCTAACCCCTGCCGGCAGAAACAGCGTCCCCACCTCTGTACCGGCCAGCACCAGTTCAAGATTACCGCTTTTCTTACCATTGACCATAATGGTGGGAATGCCCGATTTCCCCACCTTCTTGGCAGCGGCTATTTTTGTCGCCATGCCGCCGGTGCCTACGGATGAGCCGCTTCCGCCAGCAGCACGCTCCGTCTCCTTGGTAATGGACCGGACCAGGTGAATCAGCCTGGCCTCCGGATTGGTGCGGGGGTCTGCGGTATAAAAACCATCTATATCGGTGAGGATCACCAGAAGCTGGGCCTCGACAAGGTTGGTCACCAGGGCCGACAGGTTATCGTTGTCGCCGAATTTTATTTCCTCCACCACCACCGTATCGTTCTCGTTGATGATGGGAATGATGCCGCATTCGAGCAGGGTATCGATGGTAGCCCGGGCATTTAGAAATCGGGGTCTGCTGGCCAAGTCGTCACGGGTCAGAAGCAGTTGGGCCACCTTGATCCCATGGCAGGCAAATTCCTCTTCGTAGGCTCGCATCAGTTTCGACTGGCCGATTGCCGCCGCCGCCTGTTTCTGGGGGATGGTCCGCGGCCGGTCAGACAATCCAAGCTCCAGCCTTCCGGCCGCAACAGCGCCCGATGAAACAAGAACGACCTCGACACCCTGCTGCCGAAAATGGGCCATTTCGGCCGCCAGTCCCTTGATGCGGTCACCGTCAAGACCATTGTCCACAGAAGTGATGACACCACTGCCGATCTTTATGACAACGCGCTTTACCTTTTTCAGAATCTCTTTTCGCAATTGAATTACCCAGAATCTTTGCAACCTAAAGATATCTTTAATAGCATGTTTACCAGGCTATGGCAAACAGTCATGAGCGAATCCGGCCAGTTTCACGTTGACAAACCGCCGGTGGGATTTTAGACTGGTCGCCTGCCGGACAAGGAGCACCATTTGCTGAACAAGGAAAAATGGAAGAAAAAAATCAAGGCCATCCTTTCACTGGATAGTCATCCGGGCCATATCTCGGCAGGCTTTGCCGTCGGTGTCTTCATCAGCTTCACCCCCTTTTTCGGCCTACATACGCCGATGGCTATTGCCGCTGCCTTCATTTTCCGCCTCAACAAACTCACCTGCATCACCGGCGCCTGGGTCAACACCCCCATCACCGTCATCCCCATCCTGGGCATCAGCTATAAGCTTGGCAGGATGCTCCGCGGCCTTCCTCCTGAGAAGTTTCAAATCGAAGGACTGCAGTGGCAGCACCTGGAAAAACATGGTACCTCTCTCCTGCTCGGCACCTCGATCCTCGGATTCATTGCCGCCGTGGCGGCCTATTTCATCTGCTATTATCTTGTCGTACGCTTCAGGCAGAAAGATGAGACTCTGGCAGAATTAACCAAAGAGATGGAAGAAACCGGCGAGGACATGGAATAAAAAAGGACCGGGGTCACTCTCCCCAGCCCTCGATCCGCTTTATCAAACTCCTTCTACCCTTCTCATTTCCCCAGAAACGGCGACAGCACCATGTAGGTTACAAATGCAACCGCTGCCGAAGCGGGAATTGTCAGAACCCAGGCAACCAGTATTCTTGAAGCAATCCCCCAGTTGACTGCCGACATCCTCTTCGAGAGCCCCACGCCAAGGATCGATGAAGTTATGACATGGGTGGTGCTGGTGGGCATGCCCAGTGCCGAAGCACCGAGAATAACCCCGGCCGAAGCGGTTTCAACACAGAAACCGTGCACCGGCTGCAACTTGACGAAATCCCGCCCGACCGTCTTGATTATCCGCCAGCCGCCAGCCGCCGTACCCATGGCCATGGCCACAGCACAGGCAACTTTCACCCACATGGGAACAGCAAAGGTGGCAATGGTTCCATAGCTCAACAGGGCCATGGTAATGACCCCCATGGATTTCTGTGCATCGGCAGTGCCGTGAGAAAAGGCCATGAAGGCTGCCGAAACGATCTGCAGCCTGCGAAACGAACGATTCAGCCCGTACGGGGCCTTGTTCCTGAAAGCCCACATCATTATGACCATGAAAAGAAAACCGATGATTGTACCGAGAACCGGTGAAACGAGCAGGGCAAGGATGATTTTTTTAAGACCGGCCCAGTGAAGTGCGGCAGCACCCGCGTGGGCGATTACCGAGCCCATTATTCCGCCGATGATGGCATGGGAAGAGGAGGAAGGCAGGCCGTAATACCAGGTGATCAGGTCCCAGATGATGGCACCTGTGACTCCGGCGACGACTACCATCTGGGTTACATTGTTGGCATCGACAATGCCTTTGCCGATGGTGGCTGCCACCTTGGTGGAGATCATGGCCCCGGCGAAATTCAGACCGGCTGCCATGATGATGGCACTGCGCACTGACAGGGCACGGGTGGAGACACAGGTGGCGATGGCATTAGCGGTATCGTGAAAGCCGTTGATGTAATCGAACAACAGCGCCACGGCTATGACCAGAAAAAGCATTACCAGCGTTGCATCAGGCATTTTTTACCACCACGCTTTCGAGAATATTGGCGGCATCTTCGCATTTATCGGTAGCTCTCTCCAAGGTTTCATAAATCTCTTTCCACTTGATGAGCTGGATGGGATCTTTCTCCTCGTCGAAGAGGCGGCTGATGGCTTCGCGACAGACCCGATCCGCCTCGTTTTCAAGCGCATTCACTTCGACGCAATACTCGCTGATCGGTTCCAGCTTACCACCAAGCAGGGCCACGGTCTTATCGATAGTCTGGCAGGACTTGAGAATAAGAAAGGCAAGCTCCTTGGCTTCCGGGGTAGGTTTCTCCACGTTGTACATGACCACCCGCTGGGCCGAAGCGTCGATAAGGTCGAGGATATCGTCAAGGGCTGAGGAAAGGGCATAGATGTCTTCCCGGTCGAAGGGGGTGACAAAGCTTTTGTTCAATTTCCTGATAATGTCGTGGGTCAGGGAGTCACCCTTATGCTCCACGTCCTTTATGCGCCGCTGGCTTGTGGCAGGATCACTGAAACTGTCCAGCATATCCTTCAACAATTCAGCGCCCTCAATGATATTGCTGGTCATTTCTTTGAACATGATGAAAAATTTTTCGTCTTTAGGAATCAGCCCAAACATTCCGTTACCTCCGAGCGGCCCAGAACATCCTGAACCTGATATTTGTAAAACCCGTAGTAAATAACATAAATTTCCAGCAGTGCCCACTTAAATGTTACAAATTTGTTACAGGAATTGTATACGAATTTTTCATTCCCGTTCCACCGTAATTTCGGCTTTTCTTCTCCCTACAGGGCCATTTCTCCCTTGCTTTTGGCCGCCGCATCACTTATCGTTTCAAAAATTAAGAGGAGAACGCAACAAATGGATTTGTTTCAAGCTACAATTCTCGGTATCGTCCAGGGACTCACGGAAGTCCTGCCAATCAGCAGTTCAGCCCACCTGATCCTTATTCCCACCTTTCTTAAATGGCCCGAATCTGGAATTACCTTCGACGTAGCTCTCCACCTGGGGACATTCATCGCCCTCTGCCTCTATTTCTGGCGGGATCTAATTGAACTCGCCAGCGATTTTTTCACCGGAATGGCCGACTGGAAGCATCAACCCACATCGAGACGGCTTCCATTCTATATCATCGCCGGCACCTTTCCGGCAGCCATTGTCGGCAAATTGTTCGAGACCACCATCGAGGAACTTTTCAGGAAAAGTCCGTCGTTGATCGCCTTGTTTCTTATTGTTTTTGCCTTGTTACTCGCCTTTGCCGACACCAGCGGCAGTAAAAAATGGAAGATCGAGGCCATCACTCTCAAATCGGCGATCATCATCGGCCTGGCCCAATGCCTGGCGCTTATCCCGGGTGTGTCCAGGTCAGGCATTACCATTACTGCTGCTCTCCTGCTCGGCTTCAACAGGGAAGCCGCGGCCCGTTTTTCTTTCCTGCTATCGCTGCCCATTGTGGCTGGTGCAGCCCTGTTCGAGCTCAGTGGTCTGCTCAAGACCGGCATCCCACCCTCCGACGTGGCGCCACTTCTCATCGGCATCGCCACTTCTGCCGTTTTCGGTTACATAAGTGTCGCTTTTCTCCTGAAAATGGTGCAGCGCAGCTCTCTTTATCCCTTTGTCTGGTACAGGATTGCTATTGGCTGCCTGGCGCTGGTTTTCATCAATTTTGGCTGAGAGGTATCATGGCAGGGGGAATCAAGCAGTGGCCCGAGGATGAGCGGCCCAGGGAAAAACTTTTGAAACGGGGAGCTGCTGCTCTGTCAGATGCAGAACTGCTGGCGCTGATCATCGGCACCGGTGATTCCTCCAGCGGCCAGAGCGCCCTTGACATGGGAAGACAGATGCTTGTCGAGTTCGATGATCTGCGTAATCTGGCCCATGCAACAGCCAATGAAATCTGCAGCATAAAGGGGGTCGGCCCTGCCAAGGCAGCTTGCGTCAAGGCCGCACTGGAATTAGGCAATCGTTTCGGCGCCCGCCGGTTCGAAACCCTGGAGCGATTCACCTCCCCCACCCAGGTCTTCGAGCATTTTCATCCGGAATTCCGCAACCAGCGCAAGGAGTACTTTCTTGCCCTGCTTCTCGACGGCAAAAATCGCATTCTGAAAAGGGTCCAAATCTCCGAAGGCTCCCTCAACCAAAATTGAGTATACCTTTTAACCCCATCCTGTTATATTTTTCCTGAGTCATTTCAAGCACAAGGCGAATGGCAATGGGAAAGCCCCTCTGTATTTCTTACATCAGATTTTCCAATGTTTCTCAATCGGATGGCAGCAGCGTTGAGCGGCAACTGGAACTATCCCAAAAGTATGCCGAAGAACACGGTCTAATCCTCGACGACAAGCTTTCTTATCGTGACCTCGGTAGGTCAGCATATTCGGGCGATCATGTAAGGCGTGGTCACTTCGGTGAATTCTTAGAATTGGTTCGACAGGGCAGTATACCGACTGGTTCTGTTCTTTTGGTCGAATCCCTTGATCGCCTAAGCAGAGAGAACGTGTTAGATGCTTTCGCGCAGTTCCAGGTCATCGTAGGCGAAGACATCAAAATTGTCACGCTATGTGATGGGATGGAATATACCAGAGAGAACCTGAATAGCGATTTCGGAAAACTCATCATTTCACTGACTATTATGGCGCGTGCCTACGAGGAGAGTTGTCGGAAATCAGAGCGTATAAGAGCTGCCAACAGGTTCAAACGCCAGAATCTGGATAAAGTAAAGTACACGGCGAATTGTCCGACATGGTTAAGATTGATAAAGTCTGAGAACAGGTTTGAAGTGATTCATGATCGCGCCGCCATCGTAAATCGAATATTCTCAATGTCCTATGAAGGCATGGGAATCAAGACCATCGCTAGGATATTGAACCATGAGAAAATCCAACCACCCAGGTCATCTTTAGGCTGGTGCCAGTCTTCGATTCGAAAAATTTTATCCAGCCGCTCGGTCATTGGCGAATATCAGCCACATATCTACAATCGCGCCACCAAAAAGCATGTCCCTGAAGGAAGCCCCGTTCCCGGTTACTTCCCGCGCATTGTCGAAGATGAGGTCTATTTTGCAGTGCAGGCAAGATTGTGTAATGGAACCCATATAAGTGGTCGGACTGCTAAAATCCAAAATCTGTTCGGTGGCATAACCAAATGCGGGTACTGTGGAGCCCGGATGGATATAGTCTCGCACAAGAACCGAAATGAAATTTCAAGGCTGCTAGTATGTGACCAAGCGCGACGCGGGGTCAAATGCAGCTACATCTCCTTTAAGTGCAATGAGTTGGAGAGTGCCTTTCTATCGTACTGTAAGGAAATCGACTTTATTTCAGTTTTGAAAATCGAGGGGACTCGGGATCAACAGAGACTCACGGAGCTTACACAGCAGGTTGCGGCAAAAAATGGCGAGCTGCTGGACATTAACAGACAAATTGAGCTGCTCGGAAATGAATTACCGCAAATAACCGATACATTAGAATTGGGATTTTTCAGGACAAGGTTGAGCAAACTGCTACAGGCTAAAGCCGCAATAGAGGACGCAATTGCCGTTCGTGAGAAAGAAATAAACGAGCTTAACGCCTCAATGCACGACGCCGATAACAAAGCCGGAAATATTGCCGAACTCATGGACTATTTTGATGCGGCACCAAGCGACGAAGACCGCGTTTTGGTTCGGACTCGGTTAAGAAACGAAATTAGACAGATTGTGAAACAGGTATTGGTTTATCCGCGCGGACGGGTCGCTAGTGATGAGCAGATTATCAAGGTAGCACTGCAACTCAATGATGAGATCACGGATTCGGACCAAGCCACTGCTGAAATGCTCTGCCACGAGAGAGACTTAGTTCTCGCTCAAATGCGGAAGTCTCAGGAAAATACCAAAGATGACAGGTATTTCGAAGTTCGTTTCAAAAACGGTAACATGCGACGTTTCGAGTATTCAAAAGAAGATGGAACTTACAAGGTCACTTTCGACAGGACAGGGACTAGGATTGACTGGTTGATGGGTGGCAAGCCGATGAAGCCGCTCATAGTTGACGAAGATGATCAACTACCAACCGAAGAAGCCATGCAAGGTTGACCAATGCCGATAAATACTCGGGATGTTATTTGACCCGAGAAGCCTTCAGCATGGGGGATCATAGTTATGGATTGTGACGGCACTACAACAATTTCCATCGTCAATTTGGAGACAGGGAAAGCAAGCGAATTCAAGCTGTTTCCGAATGAAAGCAGCCTTACCTGCTTCGTCAAGCTCATGAACATCGAAGTAATAGAGCTGGTTGACCTGCCGGACGATTACTGCGAGGTCGTGGCAACCGGTACAGCGATGGACAGCGTAGGACATATATTCAAGGTTCAATTGCTGTATTCACCGGAAACGACGGCGGAGAAAGAACAGGTTTTAGCAGACATACAGGCCGGAAGATATTACTCGGCCTCGGGTCAATTCTCCTACGTGGCGGAGGAAGGTATGTTGATGTACGATGCAAAATGCCGCGAGCTTTCCGACGAGGAAGCCGCCGGAGTTATACAAGTCTTTAATATAAATGAAATGGCGAGCTGATAAGCTGGCAACGCGGGTAGGTGCCAGCTATCAGCAGAATGCTGCAATGCTACTGTTGAACAGACTCAAACTGGAACAGCCCCATTACCACGTTGTGCATGGCGTCGGCCTTGTCATCTTTGATTTCCATGTCACCTAAGACGACTTTCTTCAACGCCCCATTCTCAGCTATCGACAATACCACTTTGTCATAACTTTTCGATTTGAAAGAAAATTCGTACAGGCCACTCGACTTGCTGCACTTGATTTTAGATTGTGCAACCGGGCTCCAGTAGGAATCCATCAAGTCCTTAAGCGACCCGCCCGATTTGTAAAGTGCTTTTCCGTCCTGCGACTGTATCGTCACGTAATTCTGCATCATGCTGTCCGGTGGCGAAGCAGAACAAGAAATGAGCATCAGCATTGCAGCAAGTGCAACGAGGGATACTATTGCCTTTTGTAACATCCTAAAATTACAGATGGTTTGCATCTTACCCTCCTCAGTTGTTCGCCTGAAATTTGGCTTTATTTTCATCGTAAAACTTTATGACGTTGGCAATATCCTGACTCACGTCCTTGCCGTGGTTGATAAATTTCACTTTGGGCATTGCCTGCTTAATGCTGGCAAGTTCAGGCGCTTTCTGACTCATAGCATATTCATCCGAAGTATCAGGAACATACGCAATATCAACAGCCATCTTCACGGCACCAGCGTTGCTCTGTGCAATCTCGGCAACTGACGGTAGCTGGTAGTTCAGTTCGCCCTGCACCTTCTCAAGTTGGCCTTTTATTGCCGTCATGCCGCTGTCATTGAACTTGCAGGAGTCGATTTCTTTTAGAACGTCACAGGACTTGTCGCCCTTGTCGCACGCTAGGATTACTTCCTTGTTGCAGCTTTCCAGTAAATTCTTGGTGTCTGCCGATCCGGTCACATCGAATTGAACGTCCGCCTTAGCCATGTACATTTTGGAATCATTGGTAGAGACGGCCATGCCGTAATATCTCAGCTTGTCTTGGTCCAGTAAGCTGTATGACGTAGCACCGCCCTTGCTGAGCAGGTCAGCGACTGAGCCGCCCGACGCGACGGCCTTTTCAGGCTGACCCGACTTGTACTTCAGCTTGTAATTCTTGAAGGCATCTTGCTTCTTAGAGCATGAGCACAGTAACGACAAAATTACCGTGAGAAGTACCATGCGAAACAGCCACCCGATTTTTGTCAATTTCAATTCACCCATACGCCCTCCTCAAAGTGATGTTGTTCCGCCGCCAACGTTCACGCGCTGGCTATTATTAGGATCGGCAGAAGCGGTATTTCCATTAGTGATTTTTTTTAAAAATACTAACTTACAGTTAGCTGAGTATAACAGTTGGTTAGCAATGTCAATAATTTGCTAAGTTTCCGTTAGTTATAAAGCGCTGCGAAATGGCTGAAAATACAGTCATTTTGGAGGCTTAATGAAAACAACAAAGGAGTTGCTTGGAGCGCGGATAAAGGAACTCCGCAAGCTGAGGAAGATGACTCAGGAGAAGCTTGCGGAGCAGATTGGCGTCGATCCGAAGTATGTTAGTTTCATCGAGGTGGGGAGAAGTTCGCCGTCACTTGAAGCAATGGAGAAGATCGCGCAAGCGCTCGACGTGGAAATGAAGGACATGTTTGATTTTTCACATCACGAGGCGCGGGAAGTCAGCATCGAGCAGATAGATGAGATGCTAAGCGGTGTCACCGAAGATCAGTTGAAAATCATTCACAGGATAGTGAAAGCGTTCAAAAAGTGACGCTGTGGGTGGTTTGATTTCAACTTTTCGGGGATCGGGAACATTCACAGCAGCAGATTCAGCATCTGAGTTATGGACTTGCCGGTGGTTCCGGCGATTCGGTTCTGAACGGTCCAGCGGTCGAGCTTCTTGATGATTTCTTCCGGCAGGTACAGGCAGACGCGGTACTTCTTGCGACCGGTCTTCTTGCTAATGTAGATGGATTTCATGTCTCTTGCCTCTCAGATTCCGTGCTGGCCAATCGGTCTGAAGTTGTTGAAATCAAAATATTTTGATTCAAAACTTTTGGTGACGTAGTCGATGAGCTTGTCTTCGTCATAGATGCGCTGGATGTCGCAACATTTCTTATTGAAAGCTTCTTTGTCGGTTACACGGTTAGTCTTGACTACGCGGACTTTATTTATCATGTTCCAGAAGTGGTCGATAAAGGAAATCTTGGATTCAGTATCCAGCCTGGAATCATGTTTGATGAGAATGTGACTGTGTAAAGGATTGTTGGCTGAGGTCTTGTGTTTTTCAAAAAAGCAAAAGCCTTCAAGATATTCACTGCCACTGTTTCTGCCGTATATTTTCTTATTCAGAAAGTGCATGAGGTAATTTATTTGCTGGGTACAAGCATCGACGGTCTGCCATCTTGGGAACGTGAGCGTAATGAAGTAGGCAAAGGGGCCGTTGCGCCGGATGAACTCGGTATATGCTCGTTTCTCTGGATGATTGTTTAATGAAATCATATGGTTAGCGTCCTTCGTACTGTTGATATTATTCTGGCATCAAGGGGTTCTATCGGATTACCTGTTCTAGCACGAGCGCCCATAGGCATTGCTGACGGGATCATCGTTGCTGGTGTTATTTATAATAGTTGATTCAAAAACCGAGAATAGCTCCGTACATCGTAAAGCCGTGGTGCATTTCCGCTGTCAACCTGAGGCGATGAGCGACATAGGCATGCTGATCGGAGGGTGAAGCTGCGCAGGGACGCTACGGAGCTTCACCCTGTCACGATTCATTGCTAGTCGGCAAGAACCTCCCAGTCGAATATCCTGAAGCCAGTTCGTCTCAGACTGCGACAATTGACATATACGTCCATAAAGTCATCCATCTCCTTCTCGTGGGTTGCTTCTTGAATTTCGTTTTCCCGGTATTCCCTCGTCTTCTCGTAGCCGGGAGGGATAGGGGCTAACAGCTGCTCAATCAACTCATGTGCTAGCCTCTCGAAGTCGCGATTTCTAAGCCTGACCTGGTTTGACCACATCCGCTTATCAAATTCGAAGAGTGTACGGCTAGCAAGTGTGTACAAGACGGAGATAGCTTCGATCTTCTGGTGGAAGTCATGAACTTCGTCTGGTAGTGCGTAACGAATTGCGAAGATTCCAGATGTGTCAGCAAAGGGAAGATCGTCGATCTCAGACCAGTACTTAACGGTTTCATACTCGACCTGCCCTTCGCCAATGATTTGCCAAATCGATATGATGTTCTTGTCAGCGACAAAGAATTTGTTGTCGACTTTTGCAGTAAAGAAACTTTGGTCTCGACGCTCTTCCTCGGTCGAATTTTGAAGCTTCCTGAGTGTAATGTCAGACAGAAAGTTTTCATGCTCCGCCTCGCGTTTTATTCCGTCTGCTCTAAGTTTCTCTAGCCAGCGTTCAAATTCGTCCGTTTCGTGTTCCGTGGATGCTCCCTGCACAATTTCAGCAATAGTTTCCATGATGATATCTCCTAGATTTAAGTTGTTATTCAATTGCCAAACGGGAAAGTACCCCGGCAGAGCCGGGGAGTTCCCAGATGAAGCCAATTTATTCATCAAACTCATTCTCTTTGGCTACATATTCCTCACATTGACGATCAACGTATCGTTCATAAGCCTCTGCGAAATCATCAACAATGTAACTTGCCAAATAAAAGCTAAGTTCTTCGAATTCTTTACCATTTAGCAAGTCGGTATAGTACATATGGCTCCTGGAATAACCCATAACTTGCCATGAGTAGTCCATGTACAAATCGTATAGTGCGATGATGACCGAAATCCGATAATGGTAGTCCAGTACCTTCGGATAGTAGTCATATGAAAAGGCCGAGACATCAATTATTGGTAGGCTGTCAATTTCAGCCCAATATAAGGTTTGGCTGTGGGTAAGGTCTGGTAACTGCTCATCCCCCCCAGACTGATCCCAAATGCTTACGATATTGTTGTCAGCAACGATGTACTGACCGTCAATGCTGGCGGAGTAATGCGCCCGGAGCCCTTCATGCTCGCGACGCTCTCGAAGCTGGTTCAGGGTCAGAAGTTGCGAGCCTGCATTCTCAGCAAGTGCAGGCGTTGTCGATTCCTGCTCTTGTTCTCTGTCGAGGGTGTTAGCATTCCCCTCTGGTTTGGGTTCCTCTCCTGCCACCGCTGCTTCGATTTCATCGCTGAAGCTGAAGAATTCTGCCGGGATGCTGGTACTTACGGATACGTTACGCTTTTTCATTTTGCTGCTCCTCCTGAATACGGTTAGTTTTACATCTGTCAGTACTTATGATGCTAAAAAATGAACAAAATTCACCTGGTGAACTGGCAGGAAATACTGTAAATTTGGTATGTTGAAAATTTAGCCACGTAAAAAATGCGCCAAAGGCATGCAAAAAAATGTTCCCCCTCACGAGAAAAATCCATTCCACGAAAACCAAGGATTTCTATATTGCACCTCCTTCCAAAAAACTATAGTCATTCCATTGACTTATATGTTCATTAAAATTAATATAGAATAGTTTCATGGATACTATGACTAGGGGGTGGATAATGGGGCAGACCTTCGCGTATCTGAGAGTAAGTACCAGCCACCAGGACGTAAAGAATCAGCGGTTCGAAATCCTGGATTACTCACAGCGAAATGGATTACGGGTCGATCATTTTATTGAGGTCGAGATGTCTAGCAGGAAGGGTAGCGGCGAAAGGATGATTGACCACCTGCTACAGCGTTTGAATCCGGGTGATTCCGTCATAGTCTCTGAGCTTTCACGGATCGGCAGAAGCACCGTTGAGGTACTGAACATTGTTAAGCAGTTGACGGAAATGGGGGTGGCGCTCATAGCTATCAAACAGAACATGACGGTGAGTGGCAACGGGAATGTCCAAAGCAAGGTCATGGTCACGTTATTTTCGCTGTTCGCTGAACTGGAAAGGGATTTAATATCTGAGCGAACAAAAAGAGCACTGGAGGCAAAGAAAGCGGCAGGGGTGAAAATTGGCAGGCCGAAAGGCCGGACAAGCGCAAGCAAGCTGGATGGGGTAGAGGAGCAGATCAGGGAGTTGCTACGTAAAAAGGTTTCGATGGCGTCAATTTCAAAAATCTTTGAAGTCTCACGGGGGACAGTCTACAACTTTATCCATTCGCGCAAGTTGCGTGACCACGACATTGGAAGAGCATCATGACCATAGTCATGAACCACGACAATATGACGAAAGAGGAGTTGAGCGCTGCGGAACCAAGCCTCAGGCGACAATGGTTTTACATTACGTTCGAAATAATCAAGACCAATTCTGACCCCATGTACTGGAGGCCACTACTCGCACTGTTATGTTCTCGGGCATATGAGTACGACATAAACGAATGCCGCATGCTGCATTACTCAATGAAGTTATTTAATTATATTAACAAGTTATCGCCAGAGTTTTACCTAGCGAAGGATGAATTATCGCAGGCCAGGAATATATTCTACCAAAGACTGTCTTATGGTTCAGATGCACAGGTTAAAAAGCGTACTGGCATTGACCTGACGAGGTATACAAATCGCCAGCTTGAGACAGTTAATAGGCGCATCAAGAGAGAGGACGATTTTCTGAAAAGATTGGTTGCCCTAAAACGGTATGTAAAGAAGAATTACGCTGTTGAAAAGATGCTTGAGGCACTTGCCAAGAGCGATTTGGAAATATCCAGAACCAAATTATATGAAGATATCTATTATTGGGCCATCCTACAGGGGGGAAAGATCAGAAAGGGTATGATTATCGGCATCGACAAAGCAATCGTCCAAGAAAGGATAGACTCAAAGAAAGGTAAGATCAGTTATGCCTACCTGTTAGGCAATGTTGAGTATTCGATGGCTACAGTGGAATAAACCTTGCCTCTCCCACCTGATCATGCGGGAAATGCTGACATGACCTATCCACGACAGTCAATCGCTTGTGCGGTAGCACCAATCCTGAATTGCCCTCATACGACAAGTAAACAACATCTTGAGCCGATCCAGTCCACCCCGTCACTAAATCGACCGCAATACCAACTGCGGCAGAGGCAACCACCCCATTCGCCCAAACCACCTGCGGATTGTGCCCCGCGTCGCCATACTTTTTCGCTTCGGCGGCGAGTTTCTTTTCCGTTAAGAAACCCAAGCACCACATACACGGACCACCGGGAAGAGATGCAATCACCTGACCGCTTAAGACTGGCGGTTGGGGATCAACCTGAACCACATCAATTCCGATGTCGATGTACGGCATGAGGTGGCGGCGGGAAAAAGTTTCCAACTCATGTCGCCCTTTATATCCATCCACACAACCGACAATGATGTCACAGTTCCCGAGCGGGAGTGGGTTGTCTTGCCAGCGCTCCCTTATCATTTGGATTTTAGCCCTCGGCTGTAGTCCGCGTATGACCCTTCTGGCGATTTGGACCTTTGGAACTTTATTTTTTACGTCCCTAACCGTTGCGCCAATTAGCCGATTGAGGTTCGAGTCTTCCGGCATGTCCGGGTCATACAGAACATATTTCTGAAATCCCACATGCGCAAGCTGTTGGGCTACATGCGACCCGCCACCACCAAGGCCAATGATCCCGACGGTACATGCTGCAATCTTAGCCTGTGAATTCTCTCCCAAAAAGGACTGCCTGTCGTATCTGTCGTCACACATATAATCCTGCCCCCGGCTTTAGCGTCTCTATGGGATAGCCGACAATGGTTAGTTTTCTGACCGGTTCGGGCGAATCGTGTTTTGATGTCCAGACTAAGCCAACGGCATTGTCCAGACTGAACACCAGAGCACCGTGAATTGCTCCCCCTCCGATATTGTGGAAAGACGGTATCATCTTGTTGTATTCCAGCCGATCAAGCCGGCTAAAGCGCGGCGCGCCCGAATGGTCATGTTGATGGACGTGCAATATACACTCTTTTGAGGAGTAAGCTCTTTCCATAACGCTGCGGATTGCCGAAGAGTTGATCTTTGCCCCGACTTTCGGGTCATCGATGTAATGAACATCCGGCACGGGGTAATATTCCGTCGCAAGAAGCAGGATTGCGTCTTTGTCGGCGGTGTCTTTCCGGGCAAAGATGAATCCCACTCGTTCGTAGGCGAAATCATGCGGGCGGTTCAGGTCCGCCCGCATTTTCTCGTAAACATGCCTGGTCATCTTGACGTGAATCAGCATATTAATCCTCTCAGGTGTAGCGCAACCATCTGCGAAAGACGTCTTTCTGCGGGTGGCAACTGCCATGAAAAGGCAAACCACCGACGGCCCAGGATGAATTCGTTCTGACCGTTCCAATTAAGGGCCTTTCCGGACTGGACCATTGAAGCAAAGTACAAACGCGAGTTATACCCTCCTCGCTGGTTCGGGCAGAAAAGAACGTCAACTGATTCCGGCGAACAGGACGACGGCAGTTTCAGTCCCGGTATGAAGAAGAAATCGAATCCGCCTTCCTCTGAGTGGCTGATACCGGGAAACGTTGCCTTCATTTCATCGATTTGTTCCTGTGGAAAATCCATGTGGAGCCTCCTTCAGGACGACGAGCCGTCTTTTACGTGGCTGATGAAGATTTCGCCTCCTTTGATGGTGACACCCCCATCGTCGGGCAATGGCTCAAACTTGCCGTCGATTACCCTGTCGAGGTCATAGGCTAGAGGGACTCCCGCCAGCGTCTTAAGCTCTGCAACGGTATGGTGCCCTCGGTGTACCGTCCACGGATTATCGTCAATCGTGATGGTTACATTCTCCTTGCCGTGGTCGTCGTGCTGCTGATCCTTTTCTCGCTCCATCGGTTTGTTCTCCTTCGGGAAATTTGTGTATCTGCTGATACGCTAATCAGCGTATCTGAGGAGAACAAAAAAAGCAAGAATATTTTTTCTCGCTTTTTAAGCAGTTGTTATTGCAGGTGGTTTGTAACCAACAACCGGACCCGTGCAGCGTCTTTTGAGACCTGAAAAGCGGACATAACCGCTTCAATGAGTTCATCGCTTCGAGGATTTGATTGACTTATCGGGTTTGTCACGTTCGCCACGGTGCAGTATGCCTCAACGGTCTTTTTAAGAAAAGAGGCAGGCATCAAGAACGCTCCACAAGCATAACCCGCTTGCCACTCCATCCAGTCGGTGGCACCGGAGGCTTTTGACTTGGACATGATGTCGTCACGCTTGCAAATTTGCAAGGCACCATTCTTTGACGCTGGAGAAACCAGTTCCATTTTATAGAGATAGTCATGGAAAATTGCGTGAAACAGTTCATGCGTCATGGTTGTCCTGAACCGATTCTCGTATGTAGAAGATTCGGAAAGCCTTGCCGCAACCGAAACTTTCGGCTTTCCCTTCGCGTAAAACTCGGTGAGGCCATCAACGTTAGCACCATATTCTGAAAGATCAGCGTACTGATCGAAGGAAGATGCAAATTTTTCAACGAGTTTGGTTAGATCATCGGTTGAGACAGGAAATGAGACTTGGCCGTAAAGGGTGCGGAGAAAATCACAGATAATTTTCTCACATTCCATATCAAGTTCGCGCGGTTCGTAATGTGGCCGTTGATTGAACTTACCAGTTATGTCGCGAACCATTTTCGGCATGGCTACTTTTTCTCCGTTGCTTTACGAAATGCAACCATGGCTTTTTCGAAGGTGACTGGGTCAAGTTTTCTCTCCTTGACTTCTTCAGGGATTCTACCAGCCAAATATGACAAATAATCAGCACTTATTTCAAGTGTAGTAGCAAGAAGATCAATAAGCTGCGGAGAGGATGGGGACCGTTTATCATGTTCAATATCGTTCAGGTATTGCGGGGAAATATCCAGCTTTGCAGCAACTTCCTTCTGACTCATCGTCTTTGCCTTGCGTACTTCGGCTATATAAGTTCCAAAGCTGACATTTTTTGACTGCATCCGCATTAACCCCCAAACTGCTAGTACGCTAATTAGCTGATTAGTTTAATGTGCTTTTTGCCTCTTGTCAATGCTTATATTATCGGCGCAAAAACTGTTCGACAGGAAAAATGTCCCACAATTCAGTAGGTTGACAAGAACTCTATGGCGGCGTATACTCCGCATCATTTGTATTGATGGGAGAAGCATATGCCAATCTGCCTTAACACTCTCTCCAGTGCTCTTCCTGGACTTTCCCAGCAGCAAATTGAGTGCATTCAAAGTATTGCATGCAGGTTGACAACACCTGGCACATATTGGAGGAATCCTGTTTCTGATATCGTTTCAGAAGATTTTCTTGAGGCGTTTGGGGACATCTTGCGCATTCACCATTGCTTATCCAAGGATGCATTTAGCAAGGATAAATTTGAATACGCCATGGAGCAAGCCTTAAGTCGGTGTGGGGTTTCTGCCAAGCTGGCAGATAAGTGCAATCCAGGACATGATATCACTATAATGGGCATACCGGTGTCCCTAAAGACGCAAGCAGACCGGAGCCTGAAGGTGGACAAAGTCCATATATCGAAGTTCATGGAACTTGGTAAAGGTGTTTGGGGAGATAAGGTTGAGGATTTGCATGGATTACGAGATAGCTTTTTTAGGCATATGGCTGCCTACCAGCGGATTTTCACTCTACGCACTTTGTCTCGGACACCAAAAGATTGGCATTACGAATTAGTTGAAATACCAAAGTCTTTGTTGCAAAAAGCCGCAAATGGCAGCTTTGAAATGTGCAACGACAGCACCCAATTTCCAAAACCAGGTTACTGTCGAGTCTTCGAGGATGGAGAATTAGTCTTTGAATTATACTTCGACGGTGGCGGCGAGAGAAAATTGCAAATCAAAAACTTACGCAAAGGCTTGTGTACAGTCCATGGCGAATGGAAGTTCGCTTGTTAAGCTACTCTTATTACTTCTTGTGGTAGGAATAGATTAGCTTCAGGCTGAAGTCGTTTTTTTGCAATTTCGACATATTCTGGTTTCAGTTCAACACCAACGCACTTCCTTCCTAACCTCAAGCACACCACCCCGACAGTCCCTGACCCAAAAAATGGGTCCAGAATAAAATCGCCAGGCTCTGAGCCAGCCATCAAGCAGGGTTCAACGAGTCCAGGCGGAAATACCGCAAAATGAGCCTCACTGAAGGGTTCAGTATTGATATCCCATACCGTCCGTTTGCTCCGATAATGCTTTGTTGTTTTTGCAGGCTCCCGAACAGCTTCCCAATTGTAAAAGTACTTTTCGGATTTCGTCAACAAAAACACATATTCATGTGACCGAGTGGGGCGGTCTTTGACAGACTCTGGTTGGCAGTTTGGTTTATTCCAGATAATGTCAGACCGGAGATACCAGCCATCTAATTGCAACGCAAATGCGAGTTTCCAGGGGATGCCGATTAAATCTTTCGGCTTCAAACCCTCTGGGGTTGGTGCACGATATGTCATGCCCCTAGCAGGATTTTTTTTATCAGGATCACGCCAAGTCCGGTTACCACTTGTGTATGAATCTCCAATATTGAGCCAAAAGGTGCCATCATCGGCCAGAACCCTTCGAACTTCGCGGAATACAGCTGTCAGGTCACTTATGTATTCTTCAACTGTCATCTCAGAGCCGATTTGATCTTCGGCTCCGTAGTCGCGAAGGCCCCAATACGGTGGACTGGTAACACAGCAACGGAACATTTTTTCGGGAAGCTCGGACAGGCGTTGACGCACGTCTCCCGTAACAATGTTTACCGGTACATTATAGTCTATTGCCGGTTGATTCTGAATAGTTTCAACCGCTTCAATCATATGCATCTTTCATATCCTTGTAGCATAGGTATTCGAATTTTATTACTTTTTCTCATATCTGAGCAATAGATATCTTCGGAATGAAGGTAATCTAGCGCTTGTAAGGCTCTGAGTGGGTTCTATGACGTTCGAAGTTCTGAAGGTATTGCAATATAAGGGGTTGGTTGTTTTTAATGACTAAAAGGTTCTCAGCGTTCTTTTCCTCCGCTGCCTTGGTAAAGTTGAAGCTGCCGGTAATCAACGTATTCCGGTCTATGATGATAATTTTGTTGTGTGCTATGGCATGGTGATCATCTATCAACAGTGGAATACCGGCATTTGTGAGAAATGTTGCCGCAGTATACTTCGCCGACCGCTGGCTTTTGTCCAGTACAGCCTCGATTTTGACCCCCCGCCTCTTTGCGGCAATTATAGCTTTGGCTATCGGAGCAGATGTAAACGAGTAAGCCTGAATCAAGACTTCCGACTGTGCACCATTGATTTCGCGGATGATGGATTCTGTGCAACCACCGGTCGGGCTAAAAAATGCTTCAACAGTACCATTTGCGGGAATTGGTGCAGCATATACTGGCATGAAACAAAGAGCAACCAGCCAGGTGACGCATATTATGGGACGCATTACCATTCCTATTGGGTTCTAACATCATTCATCTGAGGGAGTTCTTCAACCCGCGGACAGCGAGCCGACAGCGCAAGTCGAGCGAAGGAAAGCTATCCACGCCAGTGTTGTTGGATGTGTTCGGAAACGTTACCGGGAAGGTTATACCAATAAGCATCGTTGGTGGAAGAGTTTACAACAAGCAACTTATCATTGCTATCCATGGTCCGCCATACCTGTTCAGCCGCATCCTTGGCCGAAAAATTTGAGCTAACATACCAAAATGATTGATGGATTTTAGCCCAAGCGCCTAATAGTTTTATGGCATCAATGACAGTGTCATAATTCTGACCGGGATTCATAAGGTCGTATGAAATAAAGAGGTTATTGGCCATTGATAGTTATCGTGAAACTGTACGGGAGCAGGTCGCTAATGCGTTCAATTACAACTTTACCGTTAAACCTGAAAATTACAGCTATTTGAGACCCCATTTCAAAAATAACCTGTCTACAAGCACCACAAGGAGAAAAGTTTTCACCTGTTGCACTAATAGCTATGGCATCAATTTCCTGAGGCTTAATACCTCGTGATATCGCTGCAAAGATTGCAGATCTTTCTGCACAGTTTGTTAGTCCATATGAGGCATTTTCAACGTTAGACCCAAAAATAATGTTACCAGACTTGGTTAACAGAGCCGCGCCAACTTTGAAATTGGAATAAGCGCAGTAAGCATTTTCCCTTGCTGAGTCTGCCTTTTCAAGCAGACTCAGATAAGTTGTATCCGATGAATTGAGCATTTCAATTATTGTGTTAAAGAAAGCAAGTCAGATGCTTGTAATTGACCAATGGATGCTCTAATTTCTGTGAGGCTAAACTTCGGCTTTAAATTTTTAGTTGTGTGAGTTAAGGCTTCAACGGATTTAGCTTCATAATTCTTATTTGCATACAGTATGGTCGTTATCAGTTCTAGTTCTTTAGCTGTTTTGTTTCCATAAGCAGTCAGAATTCCATCAATTGTAGGTTTATTCGGTTCCAGTTCAGCAGTCGCTTTTTCAACAAGCTTTGCTGCATTTTCGCCTGCAGAGATCTCATACATATTTGCAGTGGAATCATAATTCATCTTAACGCCCTGCAAAGAAGTTACAAAATCCAGTGTCTCAGCAAGATTGTCCGAGTAGGGGCCATAATTGTAAAAGCGAAAATTAAAGCCAACCGGCACCTTGCCTACCTCTTTGATGAGATAGACCAACTTGTGTAATTTCGTTTTCCCTAAATCAGTTACATTTTGTGAAATATAGGAAATCAGACCGTAATCTTTCCATGGAGTTCCGCTCATCTCAGGTCCCCTCCCCTTGTTGTCTTTTTAGAATCTCAATTGCCTCATCTCGTTTATCGATGGGCACGTATATTCTGCTTTGGTTGACGGACTTCAAACCTTGTACTACTGGCGATCTTACGGAAAGAGGCAGAACAGACGATCTGGCACTTCCGGAGTTCGACAGAACAAGGATTTCGTCATTCAGCTGCTTGAATTTGTACCAGGACTTTTCGGCGTTTTTCCTAATGGCTCCTAATGGTGCCAACACACCTTCAAGCCGATCAATGTCTTCAAGTTCTGGGATAGAAGGTATTTCAGATGTCTGATGCAACAATCTGAAGTGATGGCGATTTTTTAAGATCTGCCCATGGGTGCCGCCTTTACCTTCTGATATTGCTCCACCAACTCTCCAATCGTCCCATTTCAAGTATTCTTTAATGTCGTCGGCACTTGTTGGCAAAGGGAAATGACCTCCACATTCGGTCAATATTTCCTTCAAGGCCTCTACAAGATGGTAGTCGTAAATGACCCTCGTCTTGTGGAAATATAACTGTGTAAACATCATGTACCGTGCAAGAATTAAGCCCTCAGCTGCATGAATTCCATCCTCATCAATGCCCATGGTGTAGCCATCAGAGTCGGGGCGTTCTATAAGACGTATGGTCGCTACAATTCGGTTTAGGTCATACTTGCCATAATTCACTCCAGCGTGATGCGAATCTCGCAAGAGGTAGTCCATTCTGTCACCATCCATTTGGCTAGACAGAAGGTCTTTCCACAACAAGCATTCTCTACATGCTCCATTTGTGAAAAAAGCGGTGACATCACCTACTTTAAAGCGAAAATGGTTCGAAGGATGATTTTCAATAACGTCTGCAAGTTCAAATTTAACTATAGCAGCAGAATACTCTTCATGGGGGTACGGCTCATTAGTTTCAGGATCAATCGGAAAAGTTTCTTCGGCAGCATGCGAATAAGGTGGATGACCGATGTCATGTAAGAGAGCCGCTAATCGAACGAGACAGCGAAGCCTTTCCAACGAACCTACTGTATACCGCAATTCACGACTGGAAAGAAAATCGTGCTGTCTCTCGCAGATCGAATCAAAGAGCATTGTCACTACATGCATAACCCCCAGTGAATGTTCGAATCGAGAATGTGTAGCACCAGGATATGTCATGTCGGTCCACGCAAGTTGCTTAATCCTGCGTAGCCGTTGAAAGGCAGGTTGATTAATGATGTCCCGTTCCCACTCCGTAATCTTTACGAAGCCATGAATAGGGTCGCGAATTTCGAAAAACTGTGGCATTGTTGACCTTGCTCGCAAGAATGACCATTTTAAATTGGCGAAGCAGTATGCCACAATAAGCAATAAAACTACAGCATTTTTGCATTAAATGTCGAATTCAGTTTTCGCGGTATCGTTTCGTTTTTTTGATTAAAAGGTACACTGAATTAGAATACAGTATACCTTTTAACTAATAACTAACTTTGGTCAAATGGTTCACAATACAAAAGCATCGTCCATCCAAGGGAGGTCTTCAATCAGGCAGTGCGGGAGTCGGCAGCGGCGGTTATCCTCGTGCACAATCACCCCACCGGCGACCCGACCCCCAGTCGCGAAGACATGGAGATCACCCGCCGGCTGAAGGAAGCAGGCGACCTCCTGGGCATCAAGGTCCTCGATCATATCATCATCGGTGACGGAGCCTTTCTCAGCTTCGTCGATCGGGGCTTTTTATAGCAAATTATTTGAAAATGACTATTTTTCGTCCTGGCAAGGAACTCTAGGTACTGCGCGGAGACGTACACCGGTACGTCGCACAAGCAGGACCGCGGATTGACACCGCCAGGGCGGAAAAGAGGCATTTTCACTATTTGAAGTGGGCGGCTACCCGGTCCAGCGCCTCCTTCAGATCTTCACTGGCCTTTTCAAGCTCTTCCCTCCGTAGCGCCCATCCATGGTTATCCGAGTTCTGCAGGGCCTTCCATTTTTCCTTCATCACCTCTTTTTTCTTCAGCATGTCCTTCACTTCCCTGTTCAGAACAGCCCTGTTTTCAGCCGTCATCTGGTGCTGACTCATATTCAGGGAATCGATCTTTCCTTTCCACTCTCGCAGGCGCTCTTCCAGTTTTTTCTGATAATCGACCCGCATGTCTTCGACCATTGCTCACCTCACATGGACAAAGGATTACTGGAGCAATCCATGATTAAAGTTTGCCCCCATCTCCGGTAAATGTCGAGGCAGTACGGGAAAATTTAAGGTTCTTCAGACATTTTCGGGGAAGGCAGTCGTGGCATCGGGAGTGAGCGACGAGCTACAGCGGCGAGCGGACGCCCGCCGTCTGCTGACCGGAGATGACCAGCCACCTCAAGCATCGTGCGCCATTACACGGGGGGCGCCGCAAGGTCCGCAGCTGTGGCGACAGAGCGAACGGACGGCGACTGCCTTTTATTCCCCGGAATCCCCGGATGATCCAAATTTAAGCCCCCATGTGGATGGTTTTTTAATGACAATCGAGTCGGGATTCTGGTAGAAGAAATTGGCAGAACTCTTTGTCTGGAGGATTCATGGGCAACGTGAAAATTACCGCCCTTGACCGTGCCATGGCCAGGCTGTGCGAGACCTGTCCCGCCTGCCGCTCAGCCCAACGCAAGCAGCAAGGGATGGCATTCTGGCTGGTAACCAGGGTGGAGGAGAAAATCTGCCCCTTTTGCCGCGCCTTCGAGAAAGTACATGGGCGCAAAGCCCATGAACAGCCCGATTAATCCCCACGGGGAAAGGAAAAACATGCCGCGCATCAGCATCACCTGCCCCCATTGCGGATTCAGGCGTGAGATGGAAGACTCGGCCATACCGGCAGGGGTGACAAGGGCCACCTGCCCCAAGTGCCGGCAACCCTTCCCCCTGCATGACTCAATCGACAAGGAAACATCCACAGCCCCTCGGCCTCCTGAAGTCCAGCCTTCGCCACCACCCATAAATCCGTCGGCTCAAGCTGCCGATCAGGACAAGCCTGGGCAGCCCCGCCCCAGGATGCTCCGTTTTTCCTTCACCGGCAATGCCCGCGACTATTTCGGCATCTGGATCGTCAACACGCTGCTCAAGATCGTCACCCTGGGCATCTACACGGCCTGGGCAAAGGTGCGTAAACGCCGCTATTTCTACGGCAACACCCTGCTTAACGACACCGTCTTCGAATATCTGGCCGAACCCATGGCCCTTTTCAAGGGATGGCTTCTGGCAGCGGTCTTCTTCGTCCTTTATTCGGTGGGAACAAACGTAAATCCATTCCTTGCCGGCACCCTCGGCACGGTTTTCTTTCTGGCAATGCCGTGGCTGATCGTCCGCTCCCGCATCTTCAACATGCGCTATTCTTCCCATCGCAATATCCGCTTCACTTTCCAGCCCAACTACCGTGAGGCTTACCTGATCTTTGCCGGACTGCCGTTTCTCATCCCCTTCACCTTAGGGGCGATTATCCCGTACATGGTCTATCGCCAGAAAAAATTCTTCGTCGAAAACAGCGGCTACGGTCGAAACCGCTGCAGTTTCGACGCCACCGTCAAGGATTTTTACCTGATCTTCATCAAGGCTGCCGGCCTGGCCACCCTCATCATCTCCGTTTTCGTCGCCTGCAGCTTCCTCTTATCCACCGTGTTCCGGGACCTGTCGCCCCTGTTCCTCGATGGCAGCGTTGGCAAAAAGACCACCCAGAAGGGCTTCATTGCCATCTTTTTTGCCGTCATGATCGGCATCAACCTGATTTATCTCTTCTTCACCATTTACGTGCAGACGGCCCTCGCCAACCTGACCTGGCAGGGGACTCGCATCAGGAACAGCCGTTTTTCCAGTACCCTCAGGGTCCGTGATATGGCCTGGCTCTACCTTTCCAGCGCCGCCGCCATTTTCCTCTCCCTGGGGCTCCTCATTCCCTGGGCATCCATCAGGATAACCCGCTATCGCTTCGAAAACCTTTCCCTCCATCTCAAGGATGACATGGAATCGTTCCTCGGTTGGGGGAATGCCAATGTGGGCGCGGCAGGAGAAGAGATCGGCGACATGTTCGGCATCGATATCGGCCTATGACGGTAATTCAGGGATATTATTACGACGGCAAGCACTCGGGTCGCCGCTCGGTCACCCTGACACGGGACCAGGCCGACCTGAGACTGCAGGGGGACGGGGTGGATGTGCGTTATCCCCTTGCCTCCATCAAAAAATCACCTCCCCTCGGCAATGTGCGTCGCTCCCTGCGTTTTACCGATGGAACCCTCTGCGAGCTCCTCAGCGATGACAATCTCCATGAATTGCTGGATGGCAGCGACCATCCGCTGCAGCGGTTCATCAGCCGCTGGGAACGCAGTATGCCTCTGGTTCTGCTGGCACTGGTCCTGACCATTGGCGCCATCATCGGCTTCATCAAATACGGCGTCCCCCTCATTACACGGCAGGTGGTCCAGGCTATCCCCCCCGCCTCCGAAGTGAGACTGGGAAAGGAATCCCTGGGGTTTCTCGACAAATACCTCATGCAACCGTCCAAGCTCACGGCAGACAGGCGCCAGCAGGTAAAGGCAATTTTTGAGGGGATGAAAAAGGATCTGCCCCGGTCACAGGCCTACCGTCTGGAATTCCGGTCCAGTGACAGGATCGGCGCCAATGCCTTCGCCCTCCCCGGGGGCCTCATCGTCGTTACTGACGGTATGGTGGAACTGGCACAGACCGATGAAGAGCTGGAAGGTGTCCTTGCCCATGAGGCTGGACACCAATACGCCCGCCACGCCCTGCGCCACGTTCTGCAGAGCACCGGCAGCGGCCTCCTCATTGCCGCCGTCACCGGCGACATCACCTCCATTACCACCCTCTCCGCCACCCTCCCCACCACATTGATCAACGCCGGCTATTCAAGGGACTTCGAAAACGAGGCGGATGATGCCGCCGTCTCCTACCTGGTCAGGAAAGGGATAGAGCCGAAGGTGTACGCCGGCATGCTGGGCAGGCTCCAGTCCGAGCAGGACAAAAAGGTGGGGAGAGATAAAAAGACTCAAGTCTGGACGCCGGCCGACCTTTTCGCCACCCATCCCTCCACGACCGAGAGGATGAGACGAGTCCTGGGCTGGAAAAGTGAACTCAAACTGCCGAAGGGAGGTTGACTTCGGCCACAGTGATGATTAGCTTGTCTGGACGAAAGGAGCCCGATGATGACCCAATCACCTGAGATACCAGACCAAATGAATACTCCGGCGGAAGAGGGATCGAGCGGCCTGATCCTGGCCAGTGAAGTCCTTCCCGCCGGACTGCCCATAGTCCCTCTGCGCCCCCGCCCAGCCTTTCCCGGCTTGCTGATTCCCATGGTCGTCAACGAACCCCACCAACTGGCGGCGATAAAAAGGGCCATGGACAGCCCCTCCCGCACCATCGGCCTGGTCATGGTGAAGGATTTGGACAAGCCCGACAGTGCCGCCAATCTTCACCGGATCGGGGTGGCAGGCAAGATCGTCAAGATTATGCACAGCGATGAAGAAAGCTCCCACTTTCTCATCAATACCCTTGAACGCTTCACCATCGAAGAGCTTTCGGAGCCTCCCGACGTTTTCTTTGCCACGGTCCGTTACAGCTACGGTACCGAGCTGTCAGTCAATGCCGAGTTAAAAGCCTACTCCATGGCCGTGCTCACCACCCTCAAGGAATTGATCCAGATCAACCCGCTCTATTCGGAAGAGATCAAGCTCTTCCTCGGCCGCTCCAGCCTTGACGATCCGGGGCGACTGGCCGATTTTGCCGCCAACCTCACTTCCGCCGATGGACAGGAACTGCAGCAGGTGCTGGAAAGTTTCGATGTCCGCAAACGAATCGACCAGATCTTGATCCTTTTGAAGAAAGAGCTGGAGGTTTCACGGCTGCAGAGCAAGATCTCCAAGCAGATCGAAGAAAAGATCAGCAGCCAGCAGCGGGAGTTTTTCCTGCGCGAGCAGTTGAAGGCAATCAAGAAGGAACTGGGGCTGGAAAAGGAAGGTAAAACCAGCGAAATCGAGAAGTTCGAGGCAAGGCTCAAGGAGCTGAAGCTGAACCCGGAAGCGGAACGGGCGGTGAATGAAGAGATCGAAAAGCTGCGCCTCCTGGAGCCATCCTCAGCCGAGTACCATGTGACCCGCAACTATCTGGACTGGCTGACCATTCTCCCCTGGGGGAGGTTCAGCAAGGACTCCTACAACCTGGACAAGGCCCGACGCATCCTCGACCGGGACCATTACGGCCTGCAGGACGTGAAAGAAAGAATTCTCGAATTCATTGCCGTGGGCAAAATGAAGGGAGATATCTCCGGCTCCATCATCTGCCTGGTGGGTCCCCCTGGTGTGGGCAAGACCTCGGTGGGGAAAAGCATCGCCGATGCCCTGGGGCGAACCTTTTACCGCTTCTCCCTGGGGGGTATGCGCGACGAGGCCGAGATCAAGGGGCACCGCCGCACTTACATCGGCGCCATGCCCGGCAAGTTCATCCAGGCCATGAAAAGCGCCGCCACCTCCAATCCGTTACTGATGCTGGATGAGATCGACAAGGTGGGTGCCTCCTTCCAGGGGGACCCGGCCTCGGCCCTTCTGGAAGTGCTCGATCCCGAGCAGAACGCCTCCTTCCGCGACCATTATCTGGACGTCCCCTTCGACCTGTCCAACGTCCTCTTCATAGCCACCGCCAACCAGCTGGACACCATTCCGGCGGCGCTCCTGGACAGGATGGAGGTGATCCGCCTTTCCGGCTATATCATGGAGGAAAAGCTGGAGATCGCCCGCCGCTACCTGATCCCCAAGGCGCTCAAGGCCCACGGCCTGAAGCCGGGCCAGGTAACGATCCGCAAAGATGCCCTGGCGGCACTCATCGATGGCTGGGCCAGGGAGGCAGGGGTGCGGACCCTGGAAAATCGCATCAAGAAGATCATGCGCAAGGCGGCCATGGAGTTCGCCTCCGGCCGCAGCGAAGCCATCACCGTCGGCAAGAAGGAGCTGACCGAGTTCCTGGGGCAGCCCATCTTCACCACCGAAGAGCTCTTCGAGGCAGTGCCGGGCGTGGTCACCGGCCTTGCCTGGACCAGCATGGGGGGCGCTACCCTCCCCATCGAGGCCACCGCCATGCCCAGCAAGGGCAAGGGTTTCCGCCAGACCGGGCAGTTGGGCAACGTCATGGTGGAAAGCTCGGAAATCGCCTATTCCTACGTCATGGCCCATCTCAAGGACTACGGCGTACAAGAGGACTTTTTCGACACCCACTTCATCCATCTGCACGTGCCGGCCGGCGCCACCCCCAAGGACGGCCCTTCAGCAGGCATCACCATGGCCACGGCCCTCATCTCCATGATAACCGGCAAGCCGGTGCGTAAAAAACTGGGTATGACCGGCGAATTCACCCTCACCGGCCGGGTGCTGCCCATCGGCGGCGTCAGGGAAAAGACCATCGCCGCCCGCCGCGCCGGACTGAAAACACTCATCTTCCCCGAGGTCAACCGCAAGGATTTCAACGAGCTGGCCGACTACCTGAAGGAAGGGCTGGAGGTGCACTTCGCCCGGGAATACAAGGATGTGTACAAGGTGGCCTTCGGCAAAGGGTGAATAGAAGAGCCACGTCGATGCATGGGCGCTTTTATCCAATCATTTCCACCTATTATTAATGCCAACCTCCACGACGCTCTCGTCCTTCATGCGCAGACTACTTACGGAATATGCAAATTGTGGACGCAATAGAAAAATAACAAGCAGCGTCCCCCAACAAGAGGATTGACCAGCACCGACTGGTCCAACCTTAGCCTTGACATTTTCCGGGCAGCTCCTTTACAGTGAACGCGTGCATGCCTTTTTTCTCCGCATAGTCTCCTCTATTCTCCTTCTCGTTGCCATCATCAGTTTCAGTGGCATTGCCGCAACTGCTGCGGTCTTCGCCGGCAGTACAGCCGGCAATGCCTGCTGCGACCATGAAAAGGGCACTGATCCGGCGGAAACAGTTCCTTGCTCCGTGCCTGACTGCCCATGTCCGTCATGCATGGCTGCGGCTCTTCCCCACCACGCTCCGTCACACCTTTCTCAGCCACTTTTTCCCTTCTCCCATCTAACGCCAGCCCAGCGGATGCACCTGCCGGGATTCGGCCGTTCCATAGATTATCCCCCCGAATACTGATTCCTTTCGCCAAGTATTTGATCAAACGCCATAAAGCCGGATACAGCGTCTGGAAAAGCCGGAATAGCTGTGCCCGCACCCTTGCCCATCAATCAATGGAGATCCGGAAATGAAAAAATATATGATCATTGCAGCTGCAGTTGTCTTCGGTGCAGCCCTTTCCTATGTCCTGCTGGCTGCAGGCGGAGGAAAAGCGCTCAACGTCAACGAGATCAGCTCCGACCCGGGCGCCTACGCCGGCACCATCACCGTCACCGGTGTCATGGGGGGAACCTCGCCGCAGGACCCGACCATCTTCGGCATCATGGACATCAAGGAATTGCAGTGCAAAACCGCAAATTGCAACAAGGTCTTTGTCCCCATCAAGTACCAAGGAAAACCACCAGTAATGGGAGACGAGATCCGGGCAACAGGCAAGTTCGTCAACATGGCCGGGGGTTACCTCTTTGCCGCCGAAAAGCTCAAGGTGGTGCGCAACCACAAGATCGGAGGGTAAATGACTCTCTCCAAACTGGTCGTGAAAAATATCACCCGACGCCGGGGGAGGTTTGTCTTCACCCTCCTCGGCATCACCATCGGCATTTCTTCCTTCGTCACTTTTCTCTCCATGGGAGGCAGCCTGAAGAGCGAGATTTACCGGGAAACGGCAGCCCTTGGCGCCAACCTCATCGTCATTCCCAAAGGCTCCTGCGGCTATGAGCAACTTTCGGTTCTGGTCGGTGATGAGATGCCGACAAATATAACCGGCGACGAGGTAAAAAAGATCAGCGCCATCAAGGGGCTGACCGCTGTACCGTTTCTCTCCCAGAAAACGGCCATCAACAATAAACCAGTGGCGGTGAGCGGCATCGAACCATCCATAACCCTGATTTTCAAAGGGTGGCAATTGGCGAGAGGCAGCTACTTCTCCTCATTGGACGAGCCAACAGCGGTTGTCGGCGCCGAAGCGGCAAAACAATTCCAGCTGCAGCCGGGTTCCCTGGTCAGGATCAGGGGCGAGCAGCTGGCAGTCAAAGGGGTACTGAAGGAGACCGGCGGCAGGGACGACTTCACCCTGTTCCTGCCCATGGCCACCGCACAACGGCTCTACAAGTCCATCGAGCGCGTTTCCTACGTGGCGGTCAGGGTCGATGACCTGGCAAAAACCGATGCCTATATGGAAAAGATCAAGGAGTCTGTCAGTCTGGGGGTGGTTTCCGACAAGCAAATGCTGAAATCGGTGCTCTCTATCGTCGGCACGGTCAACATCACCCTGCAGCTCATTGCCGCCGTCTCCGTTCTTGCCGCCGCCTTCGGCATCATCAATACCATGCTCACGGCAACCTATGAACGCAAGAGGGAGATAGGCATTCTGCAGGCGCTGGGGGCCACACGGGGAAAGATCTTTGCCATGTTCATGCTTGAATCAGGGTTCTATGGACTGATGGGTGGGGTGGTCGGGGTGGGGGTTGGCCTTCTGGTTTCCATCCTCGCCACCCCCTACATCAGCCAGAACGCTTTCACCTCACTGGTCAAAGGGTCTGGTACCGGCACGATGATCGACGCCGGTGTCATTGCAGTTTCCATCCTCTTTTCCGTGGCCGTTGCCGTTGTCGCGGGAGTGTATCCGGCATGGCGTGCAGCGAGGCTTACACCGGTGGAGGCAATCAGCTATGAATGAGACGATTATTACCGCTGAAAAAGCGACAAAAAGCTACGTTACCGGCAGCGTCACCACCCATGCCTTGCGCGGGGTCGATCTCAGCATCGAGAAAGGTTCCTTTACCTGCATCATCGGCCCTTCCGGCCACGGCAAAAGTACTCTCATGCACCTGATCGGCGGTCTGGACCGCCCGAACAGCGGTACTATCACCGTGGCCGGCAGAGAGCTGAGCAGGCTCGACAACAGCAGCCTGGCCAGGCTGAGGGGTGAGAAGATCGGCTTCGTTTTCCAGTTTTTCAACCTGCTGCCGGGACTGACGGCCCGGGAAAACGTGGAAACGGCCATGATGCTCTCCGGGGTCCCGGAAAAAGAACAGGCCCCCCGTGCACTTGACATGTTGTCGCAGGTCGGTCTTGCAGACAAGGCCGATGCCAGGCCGAATCAGCTCTCCGGCGGCCAGCAGCAGAGGGTGGCCATCGCCCGGGCTCTGGCTAATAATCCGGAGATCCTTTTGATGGACGAGCCGACCGGCAATCTGGACTCGGCAGCTGAGGCCGAGGTGCTGGAGATACTGTTCAAGCTTCACCGACAGGGGAAGACCATCATCATCGTCACCCACAACAGCGACATTGCCGCCAGAGCCCAGCATATCATCAGGGTAAAGGATGGTCGGATAGCTCCATAATATTTCAAATTATCAGGTCGCCCCGGCAGGGGGCGGCCTTTTTTAATTGGCCAATGCTGGAAATACCGGCAGGATCGTGATACATAAAAACTGTGTTTTTGCTTTTGCCAGTCTTTTAGAAGTCAGTTTCACCATGAGCAACAGGGAGGGAGGTATCCTATGGGTATCGCATCGATTCTGACAACGGCCGTGCGCGGAGTGGCCTGGGGACAGGTGGCCAATATGGCGCTGCAGTATGGGCCGGAGATACTGAAGAAAATAAAGGAGCGGCGGCAGCCGCAGCAACCTGGCGAAGAAGAGACGGTCCCCATAATTGAGCAGCTGCAGGGACGGATCGGGGAGCTGGAAGCTGCCCTGGTTAAGCAGCAGGAGCTGATCAAGGAGCAGGCCCGGACCATCGACGTTCTGGAAGAAGCTGTCAAAACCCTGCAGGCACGGCTGAAGATTGCCATTCTCCTTGCCGCTGGATTTGGGCTGCTTTCCCTGGTCCTGGCAGCTTTCCTCATAAGGGCTTGATCCATGCCCCATCGCCCCGCCGAAGCTGAACATATCCGCCACTGTCCCCGCTGTGCTGCCACCAGCCTCTCCTGGCACAGCACCAAGAACTTCCGCTGCAACGCCTGTGGCTTTACCCTTTTTCTCAATGTGGCAGCGGCGGTAGGTGTGATTATCGAGTGCCGGGGCAAGATCCTCTTCGGCGTCCGCAGGAACGATCCGGGCAAGGGGATGCTCGACCTACCCGGCGGCTTCGTCGATCCTGAAGAGACCGCCGAGGAGTGCGCCGTGCGGGAGGTGCTGGAGGAAACGGGCATCCGGATCCCCGGCGGAAGCTACTTCATGTCGTTGCCGAACAGCTACCTGTTCCGGCAGATCACCTACAGCACGCTGGATCTTGTCCTGACGGTGCGCCTGGATGAGTTCCCAGCCATGCAGGCAGCCGACGACCTGGCCGAGCTGCTCTGGGTCGACCGGGATGAGGTCGATCCGGAGAAAATAGCCTTCCCGTCCCTGCGGGAGGCGGTACTGCGTTACATGGCATCTATGCCGCCAGTTCTGCAGGCGGTTCCCTCTCCCTGAGGGAGAGGGCCAGAGAGAAAGGAGATTCTGCACTAGCTGCTCCCCTCCCCTCATCCGCCTTGGGCCACCTTCTCCCGGAGGGGAAAAGAATTAATTCTTTTATTTACGGAGGCAATCATGGAAAACAAAATCTGGAATCCGGCCGACCTGCTGCAACTTTCCGGTGGCTACTGGAGCGCCTGTGCCCTCCATGCCTCGGTGAAGCTCGATGTTTTCACCCAACTGGGGGAAGGGTCAATGGCAGCCGAAGAGCTGGCTGGGCGTATAAACAGCGATGCAAGGGGACTGGCCATGCTGCTCAACTCTCTGGTGGCCCTGGAGCTGCTGGAAAAGGAGCATGATTCCTACCGCGCCACACCCTTTGCCCGTGAGTTCCTCAGCAAAAGTTCTTCCCAATATCTGGGACACATTATCCTCCACCATCACCACCTCATGGAAAGCTGGGCGCATCTGGACCAGGCGGTAAGGAGTGGCGGACCGGTCAGGCAGCGGGTTTCCCACGAGGCGGGGGAAGAGGAGCGGGAAAGCTTCGAAATGGGGATGTTCAACCTGGCCATGCAACTGGCGCCGAAGATTGTTCCTGCCATCGACCTTTCGGGGCGGAAGCGACTCCTGGATATGGGGGGTGGTCCGGGAACCTATGCCATCCATTTCTGCCTCCACAACCCCGAGCTTACCGCCGTGATCTACGACCTTCCCTCCACCCGCCCCTTCGCTGAACGGACCATTTCACAGTTCGGTCTTTCCGACCGCATCGCCTTCGAATCTGGAGATTTCATCAAGGAAGGGATCAAGGGAACCTTCGATGTGGCCTGGTTGTCGCACATTCTCCATGGGGAAGGGCCTGAAGGCTGCGCAATCCTTCTGGAAAAGGCCATATCGGCACTGGAGCCGGGCGGTATGATCCTCATCCAGGAGTTCATCCTTAACGACGCCAAGGACGGACCTATCTTCCCTGCCCTGTTCTCCATGAACATGCTCTTGGGTACTCCCCACGGGCAGGCTTATGGGGAAAACGAGATCGTGACAATGCTGAAAGCTGCCGGTGCCCGAGACATCAGACGCCTGCCTGTGGATCTTCCCAATGGGTCAGGGATCATCGCCGGTATTGCGGGAAAAAACTAGATGCGCTTTTTGCCGTGCATACTGATGATTTTCCTCATTGCCGGTTGTTCAGGGGCAGAGCCGTTGCCCAAACTGCCGGCCGATGGGGTGATTCTTGCCTTCGGCGACAGCATCACCTACGGCACCGGTGCGGCCAGCGGAGAGAGCTATCCGGCGATGCTGGAGCAATTGACGGGGAGAAAGGTGGTCAACGGGGGTGTGCCGGGGGAAGTGACGGCGGAGGGGGTGCAGAGGCTGCCGGGTCTTTTAGAGCAGGTGAAGCCCGCAATGGTGATCATCTGTGAAGGGGGCAACGACATGCTTCGCCACGCATCCCATGGAGAAATAGCCGCCAACCTGCGGGCCATGGTACGAATAGTAAAGGGAAAGGGGGCATCGGCGGTGCTGGTGAGCGTTCCGGCGCTGGACCTCTCCTTTGCCCCGCCCCCGTTTTATGCCGAAATCGCCGAAGAAGTGGGCATTCCCTGCGACGAGAAGACGCTGACCCGCATCCTGACCAAGAGATCGCTGAAATCGGATCCGATACACCCAAACGCCGCCGGTTACCGCAAGCTGGCGGAAGGGCTGGCAAAACTGCTCCATAAAAGGGGCGCTATCTGACGAAAGGGGATTTTTCGTTGACGTTGCCGAAGGCATCCTTTATTAATACTCGGCATGGCCATTGATCCCTATCTCCCCCATATCTTCGCCTTCAATATACTTCTCACTATCATCGATGCCACCATCGGTTACCATGCCGCGCCGATCCTTGTGCGAACAGCTGCGGCAGACGAGGAAGCTTTGGAATCGGCAGCCAAGACCATCCGAACCATGCTGGCCCTGGTGGTGGCGCTGTATAGCTTTTTCTCCTGTCTGGCCTACTTCAGGCAAAAGCCGCTGCTGCTCCTAATCGTCACGGCAGTGATCGTTGCCGACATTATCGCTCAGATTATCGTCAGCAGGAAAATGAAAAACAGGGGCAGGTAATTCCCTTTCAGGGCAGGAACTGTTGCAGGTTCGTCAGTGCCCTCTCCAGCTTCTCCAGGCTATGGGCCTCGATGGTCAGCGCGGCCTCCGGCGCGTACCGTTCCATCAGGCTGAAAAAGAGCTTGAAATCGATTCCCCCTTCGCCCAGAGGCGCATGATCGTCCCTGAATCCATGGTTGTCGTGGATGTGGGTTTCGGCGATATAAGAGCCAAGGGCGGCGAACCATTCTTCCATCCCAACCGTCTTGAACAGATTCCAGTGCCCCACATCGAAGCAGTGGCGCAAGCGCGGGGAGTTTATTGCCTCCAGCAGCGCCACAAGCGTGGAAGGCTCCTCCTCGAAGATGTTTTCCACGGCGATGGTACAGCCGATCCCTTCGGCACGTTCCAGCACTCCCTGCCAGGTGTCGATGCTGTGCCTGAGCCACTCCTCCTTCTTTTCTCCGTAGCGCCAACGGTCATATCCGGGATGAAATACCATGATCTGCGGCTTGAATATCTCTGCTGAATCAAGCACATCATTAAAGCTGCACCTGGTCACCTCACGGATCTGCCGCACCACCGAACCAGGGTTCAGGTCCATAAAGGGAGCGTGGATGGTGCAGACCAATCCGTTGCCGGCAAGGGCAGCGGCCTCGGCCTGCATTCTTTCCGGGATCACTTCATCGAGGCTGTCGGCGGAAAAGAAAATCTCCGGATTGATCCGGTTGGCAATGAGGTAGTCCAGGTTGCGGCCAAGGTGCGGGTATGGTACATGGGCGAATACTTTTTTATTCATGGTTTTTCCTATGCCTCTTTATGTCGTCGGCACACTTGCCGCAGTTCACCAGTTCCTCCAGCTTGAAGATGGCCGTCGGCTGGCCAAGAACGATGAGGGTGTCATGGGCCTCCATGTGGGTATGGGATTCGGGGTTGAAGACCATCTTCCCCGAGGCTTTTTTGATGCCGACAATGATGACGCCTGTCTCACGGCGGAAGCCGGAACTGGCAAGATTCTCCCCGATAAAGCCGGAGGTGGCGGGGATGACGATCTCTTCTATCTGCAGTTCCAGATGCTCGCGGCCTGTGGCTATCTCGATGAAGTCCATGACGTTGGGACGGAGGATAGCCTGGGCCATACGGCTGCCGCCGATGAGGTAAGGCGAGACGACCTTGTTGGCGCCGGCCCGCTTCAGCTTTATTTCCGATCCTTCTTCTCCGGAACGGGCAAGGATGTAGAGGTCAGGGTTGAGGCCGCGGGCGGTCAGGGTAATGTAGACATTCTCCGTGTCCGACGTGACCACGGAAATCAGACCCTTGGCCTTCTTGATGCCGGCCTTGAGCAAGGTCTCGTCATCGGTGGCATTCCCCCTGAGAAACAGGTAGCTGTCCTGGGCCAGTTTATCCACCACCAGCGGGTCGTTTTCCACCACGACAAAGGGGAGAGGTTTTGCGGCAAATTCCTTGCAGATCAGGGCGCCGATCCTGCCGAAGCCGCAGATGATATAGTGGCCGCTCAAGGCATCTATTTTCTTTTCCACCTTTTTCCTCCCGATAATGCGCTGCAGCTGCCCCTCGAACATGATTTGGGCAAGACTGCCAACGATGTAACCCAGGACGCTGACGCCGAAAAAGATCAACACCATGGTAAAGATTTTGCCGGCGTCGCTCAACTCGTGTATTTCCCGGAAGCCGACCGTCCCCAGTGTGATCACGGTCATGTAGAGGGCATCGAGCAGACGCCACCCCTCGATGGTCGAGTAGCCGGCAGTACCTATGGAGACCAGCAGGGCCAGCACCAGAACCGATATTTTCAGGTGGCGGACAGGATCCATTCAAACTCCTTTTCCCGCCTAAAATACCCTCGCCACTGCTAAATTTCAAGACATTAATGACATAAAAAACCACGTAAGTAGTTGATTGCTCCCGGCAAAGGGGTAAATTCTTGACAATTCTTGTATACTGTATACAATTAGCCACTAACTGGAGGACCGCCATGAAAAGAAACATTGAAAAGCATCTGACCCTCAGGGAAAGAATCCTTGAAACGATCCGTGATGCCATCATGAGCGGGTCCCTGAAGCCGGGAGAAAAGGTGGCCGAACCTGAATTGGCCGAACGCTTCGGCATCAGCAGGACCCCCATCCGGGAAGCCTTCCGCCAGCTGGAATCGGAAGGGTATCTTTCGGTAATTCCCCGCAAGGGCGCAGTGGTTGCAGCCTTTTCCCCGCGGGACGTGGAAGAGTTCTACGCCATCAAGAGCATCCTCGAAGGCTATGCTGCACGCAAGGCCTGCGACAACCTGACGGCAAAGGAGCTGGACAAGCTTGCTGCCATTAACCAGAAACTGCATCAATTGGCCGAAGCCGGCGACATCAAAAATTTTTTCAAGGTGCACAACGATTTTCACGATCTGTTTATCAAGGCAGCAAATAACGATAAGCTCTATGAGATGGTAAACGGTCTGGTGAAAAAGTTCCAAAGGTTGAGGATAGCTTCCTTGAGCAAGAAGGGACGGATGCAGGTCTCCGTGGAAGAGCATGAGAAAATCATCGAGGCCTTTCGTAACAAAAATGCCAATCTTGCGGAAAAGCTGGTTCAGAAAAACGCCGAATATGGGGGCATCGTCCTGATAAAAAGCGGGCCTGACGGTACACCAATGAAGAAGGCAGAGCAGACTGCAGCGAAGCATCTCGACCTTTAACCCCACCCGCAGCGGCATTATGACACATCCACTACTTACCGGTTGCACGGCATTTCCTCTATGGAAAATCCGTTCCTCTGTGCTAAGCTGTGGATGTTTTTATTTCAACCCTTTGATCACGGGAGAGTAAGCTGTTGAACCTTTTGAAGCAGATTCCCAAGGTGGACAAAGTACTGAGCTGGGAGGGCGTCCAGACACTATTGGAAACCCATCCCCGCCCGGTGGTGATGAAGGCTGTGCGTAATGTACTTGAAGTACTCCGTGCCATTGTGCTCCGTGAAGAAGGGGACGCGGGCCTGTTCACCGACGAGGCGATCATGAAGAGGGTGAACCGGGAGCTTGATGAGATCAACTCTTTGAACCTCAAGCGGCTGGTCAACGGCACCGGCGTTGTCATCCATACCAACCTGGGACGGTCGCCCCTGCCAGAAAGCGTGCGCCAGACCCTGAATGAAATAGCCTTCGGCTACTCAAACCTGGAATTCGACCTGGCAACGGGAGAACGAGGCAGTCGCTATTCCCACGTGGAAGAAATCCTCTGCGAGCTTACCGGTGCAGAGGCTGCACTGGTGGTCAACAACAACGCCGCCGCGGTACTGCTCGCTCTCAGTTCCCTCGCCGCCGGCAGAGAAGTCATCGTCTCGCGTGGAGAACTGGTAGAGATCGGCGGCTCGTTCCGCATTCCCGACGTCATGCGCCAGAGTGGCGCCATATTGAGAGAGGTCGGGGCCACCAACCGTACCCACCTCCAAGACTACAGTGCTGCTGTAGCTACGGAAACAGGCCTGCTGCTCAAGGTCCACTGCAGCAATTTCGCCGTGGTCGGCTTTACCGCCGAAGTATCGGCCGAACAGTTGGTAGAGCTGGGCAGGCAGCATTCCCTGCCGGTAATGGCGGATGTGGGAAGCGGCAACCTGGTGGAGCTCTCCAGGAGGCTTGGCTGCAATGAGCCGACGGTGCAGGAATTCGTCAGCGCCGGGGTGGATGTCATCACCTTCAGCGGCGACAAACTCCTGGGCGGCCCCCAGGCAGGCATCATCGTCGGTCGCAGGGAACTGCTGGCAACCATGAAAAAGCATCCGCTGCTGCGGGCTGTAAGGATAGACAAGCTTACCCTGGCCGCTCTGGAAGGAACCCTGCAGCTGTACCGCGACGAGCGACGGGCGCTGCAGGAAATTCCCACCCTGCGCATGCTCGCCCTTTCCAAAGAAGAGCTTGCCGAGACAGCAAAACGGCTTGCGGCACGCTTGCAGAAGGTTGTACCCCCCGTTGTGACCCTCGCCCTCGTTGAAGGCTTCTCCCAGGTCGGAGGAGGCGCCCTTCCCCTCCTTCAACTTCCCACCACGCTGATATCGGTCAGCGTCGGCGACAAGTCGGCCCAGGAAATCGAAAAGGTCATGAGGCTCTCTCCGGTGCCGGTCATCGGCAGAATTTTCAAAGGGGCCTTTCTCCTTGACCCACGCACCATTAACGAAGAAGATATATCGGCCCTGACCGCTGCCCTGCAAGGCATTGTCCCCTGACAACCTGCTGCTGGAGGGTGCCGACGCCCATCGTCAACCAATTTCTGTTTGGCCTTTTTATCCCATCCATGTATAATTGCACGATTTTGTTGGCGGAATAACAGCCGCTTCCATCCAATATATCCAAGGGGGGCCGGAAAATGAGAGCCGTTGCACTAATCCCTGCTGCCGGCATGGGGAAACGCATGGGAGCAGGCATGAACAAGCAGTACCTGCTCCTGGACGGCAGGCCCATTCTGGCCCACACCCTTGCAGTCTTCCAGGAGGCATCCTTTGTTGACGACATTTATGTGGTCATCCCCGAAGCGGAGATCGCCTTCTGTCGTGAGCAGGTGGTGGGAAAATACGGCTTCGCCAAGGTTCGCGATGTCATCGCCGGCGGCAGTGAACGGCAGCATTCGGTACTCAACGGAATCAGGGCGCTGAACGGGTACAGGGAAGACGATGTGGTCATCATCCATGACGGAGTCAGGCCCTTCATTCCAACGAAGATATTGAAACATTCCATTGAGGTTGCAAGCCAATGGGACGGCGCCCTGGTGGCCGTACCGGCCAAGGATACCATAAAGACCGTCGAAGCCGGCGTGGTGACCGGCACCCCACCCAGGGAAAACATCTGGCTTGCCCAAACACCCCAGTCCTTCAGGCACGGCATCATCAGCGCCGCCCATGAAATTGCTGCCGCCGAAGGCTTCCTGGGAACCGACGATGCCTCGCTGGTGGAACGCATGGGCAGACAGGTGCATGTGGTCATGGGGGACTACCGGAACATAAAGATTACGACGCCGGAAGATATGCTGCTGGCGGAGACTTTTTTGAAGAAATAAAGTGCTTGAAAGAGGCTACAATGAGAATAGGTCATGGATATGATGTGCACAAACTGGTCAGCGGCAGGAAACTGATCCTCGGCGGAGTAGATATCCCCTACGAAAGAGGGCTGCTCGGCCATTCGGATGCAGATGTGCTCCTTCACGCCATTTCCGACGCCATATTAGGCGCCATCGGCGAAGGTGATATCGGCAAACATTTCCCCGACACCGACCCTGCCTACAAGGGGGCCGACAGCATCAAGCTGCTGATGCATGTCATGGGGCTGGCCCGCGACCGCGGGTATGCCATCGGCAACGTGGATGCGACTATCGTCGCCCAGAGGCCGAAACTGGCAGCCCACATTCCCCTGATGGGGGAGAATATCGCCAAAGCCCTGGAGACGGAAGCAAGCAGGATCAATGTCAAGGCGACCACCACCGAAGAACTTGGCTTTTGCGGCCGGGGCGAAGGAATAGCCGCCTATGCAGTGGCTCTGCTGCAGCGCAGGCACGAGCTTTCACCCGAAACGAGAGAGGTCCTGGAAACGAGGTAAAAATATGGAATCTACCGTCAACAGCAATATATCTGCACCGGAAACTACGGCAACAACAAACTTTATTCGCAACATCGTCGAAGAAGACCTGAAATGCGGCAAACACAAAACTATCGTCACCCGCTTTCCGCCCGAGCCCAATGGCTACCTGCACATCGGCCACGCCAAATCCATCTGCCTCAACTTCGGCCTGGCCCGGGACTTCGGCGGCCGCTGCCACCTTCGCTTCGACGACACCAATCCGGCCAAGGAGGATGTGGAATACGCGGAAGCTATCAAGGAAAACGTCCGCTGGCTCGGCTTTGACTGGGGGAAACACCTTTACTACGCCTCCGACTATTTCGAGCAGCTCTACCAGTGGGCGGAACAGCTGATCCGCCAGGGTGATGCCTACGTGGAAGACCTGACCGCCGATGAGATCCGCGCCTACCGCGGCACCCTCACCGAACCGGGCAAGGAGAGCCCCTGCCGCAGCCGCACCCCGGAAGAAAACCTTCAGCTTTTCCGCCGGATGCGTGCCGGCGAGTTTGCCGATGGGGCCAAGGTGCTGCGGGCAAAGATCGACATGGCCTCCCCCAACCTCAACCTGCGCGACCCGGTCATGTATCGCATTCTCCACACTCCCCATCCCCACGCCGGCGACAAATGGTGCATCTATCCCATGTACGACTTCGCCCACGGCCAGAGCGACTCCATCGAAGGAATCACCCATTCCGTCTGCACACTGGAATTCGCCGACCACCGCCCCCTCTATGAATGGTTCCTGGAACGGCTCGGCATCTACCAGCCCCATCAGTACGAGTTTGCCCGCCTCAACCTCACCTACACGGTGATGAGCAAGCGGAAGCTTCTGCAACTGGTTCAGGATGGCGATGTCTCCGGCTGGGACGATCCGCGCATGCCGACCTTGTCCGGCTTACGGATGCGCGGTTATACCCCCGAGTCCATCCGCAGCTTCTGCGACCAGATCGGCGTCGGCAAGAGCGACAGCTGGATCGACATGAGTATATTGGAAGAGTGTGTCCGCAACGACCTCAATTTCAGGGCGCCCCGGGCGATGGCGGTCCTGCGCCCTCTCAAGCTGGTGATCGACAACTATCCCGCAGCAATGACCGAAGAGTTCGAGGCGGCCAATCATCCCAACGATCCGGCCATGGGCTCACGGATGGTTCCCTTTGCCAAAGAGATTTATATCGAGCAGGACGATTTTCTCGAAGAACCGCCGAAGGGTTTCTTCCGCCTGGCACCTGGGCGAGAGGTGCGCCTGCGCTACGCCTACATCGTCAAATGCGAAAGCGTCGTCAAAGATGAAGCGGGCAAAATCGTGGAAGTCCACTGCAGTTACGATCCGGCCTCCAGAGGGGGTTCAGCTCCTGATGGCCGCAAGATCAAGGGCACCATCCACTGGGTCTCGGCGCTCCATGCCGTGAAAGCCGAAGTCCGCCTCTATGACCGCCTCTTTACTGTCCCCAATCCGGACAAGGGGGGGCAGGACTTCAAGACTTTCATTAATAAAGACTCCCTGCAGGTGCTGGATACCGCCTGTCTTGAGCCGGATCTGGCAAAGGCCGCACCGGGCTCCAGCTATCAGTTCGAGCGCCAGGGATACTTTCATGTGGGCTCACTGGCTGACGACGGAAGACCTGTATTTAACCGCACCGCCACCCTGCGCGATTCGTGGGGAGCCGGCGGCAAGAAAGAATGACGGCCCCGCGTGTGGAACTTCAACAGCCTGGATAAAGGATGGAATGCCGCTGCAGATCCTGGTAATAAACGAAAATAAGGCGTTCTGCGACTACCTCGTCAACCTGCTGGCAACGGCCGGACATGAAGTCTCCTGCGTCCAGCTTTATGCAGATGCCCTGCAGGCCGCCGCAGCAAATCGACCGGCAGCTATTATCCTTGAAATTTCCACCTCCGACATGGGGGCCGTCGAGATGATCAGCCGCCTGCAGCGTGCGGTTGAAACCCGTCATGTGCCCATCATCGTCATCTCTGATGTTCCCGAGCTTGAATTCGAGCTCCTCAATCTTTTTGACTTTCTCCCCCAACCCCTGGATACGGTAAGACTTGCCGAAGATCTGGAGGCCATCGCCAGGGGAAGAAAACAGTCCCTGCCCCGGCAAACAGAAACCCTTGGCGACGATACCTACCGTCTTTACTCCCAATATCTCCTTCAAGAAAGCGGCCTCCATTTCGATCGGCGCAACCAGAAGCTCCTGGAACGGGGTCTGTTGAACCGCATGGCTGCCCTGAAGATCAGCTCTTTCGAAGAATATTACCATTACCTGGTGTTGCACCAGGAAAGCCGGCAGGAACTGAAAAAACTGCTGCCGTTTCTCACCATCGGCGAGACTTATTTTTTCCGTTACCATGCCCACTTCGAGGCACTGGGCCAGATACTGGCAGAAAAACGGTCCGGGCTTGCCCAGGGGGAAAGGCTGAAGCTCAGGCTTTGGTCGGCTGGCTGCTCCACAGGCGAAGAGCCCTATTCCCTGGCCATAACCGTCATGGAAGCCATCTCCGACTGGAAGAAACATGATATCAGCATTCTTGCCACCGATATCGACAACCGGGCTCTGAAACGGGCACAGGAAGGCATATACAGCCCCTGGGCCATGCGCGTCATGGAAAAGCGCAACCTGGATCGCTATTTCGAAAAAAGCGGCAAGAAGTTCAGGATCAGGGACGAGGTTAAAAGCCTGGTCAGATTCGCCCACCATAATCTCACGTCTTCCACTCCCGACCAGGAGGAACAGGACCGGGAACGATTCGATGCCGTCTTCTGCCGCAACGTCACCATTTATTTCACCATTGACATCACCAGGCAAATAATCGAGAAAATATCCAATTGTCTCAAGCCCGGCGGTTACCTCTTCTTGGGGCATGCCGAGACCATGGCCCAGATATCGAGCCGCTTCGAAAGACAAAGCCATGACGGCAGCTTCTACTACCGGAAGAAAACGGCAAAAAACGGGATTCCAACCGAACCTGCTCCTCCCCGGCAACCTGCACCGGCAAAAGCAAAGAGCCGGCAAGAGCAAACCCCGGCACCGGTAAATACCACTGCACCTGCACCGGCATCCCCGCAGGCTGTTGACTGGGAGAGGCTCCATCTACATGCCCAAGAACTCTTCAGGGAGGAAAATTTCTCCGAGACAGCCAGACTTTTGCAGGATATACTGCAACATCGTCCTGATCATACCGGAGCCCTCATTCTCTATGGTTTTACTCTGGCCAATGACGGGCGTTTCACTGAGGCACTTGCAGCGTGCGAAGCTGCATTGAAGACCGACGACCTGCTGCCGGAGGCATATTTCCTCAAGGGACTTGTATATGAGATGACCGACCGCTTGCCGGAGGCCGGTGAGGAATACCGCAAGGCGATCCTCCTGCAACATGACTTCGTCATGGCCCATTACCAGCTGGCACAGCTCTATGCACGGCTGGGCAGAAAAAAGGAACGGCTCAGGGAGCTGAATAATTCACTACGGATTGTGGCCGGGCTGAAAGCCAAAGCGGCCATTCCCTATTCCGGCGGCCTGACAAGGGAGCTGTTCATGGATCAGTTGAATAAAGAATTGGCAAAGGCAGATTAAGAAGGGAAGCGACATGGTAGTGAAGAACGGAACCGACGAAATCCGCTCTATCCTGAATGAAATGAGGGACGAGTACTGGCACGCCCTGTCAGAGGTGGAAGAGGCACGGGAAGAGGAGCAGGAATTTATCACCCTGACCCTCGGTGGTGAGACCTTCGCCTTCGAAACAGGTTACGCCTCCGAGGTCATCCGCATCCCCAGGCTGGTGAAGCTGCCGCGTGTTCAGGACTTCCTCACCGGCGTTTTCAATCTCCGTGGCGAGATTACCGCAGCCATCGATATCAGGCCTCTGCTTGGCCTGCCCCAGCTCCCCCTTTCTCCTTTCTCCAGGATCGTCGTCGTCAAATCGGAAAAGTTTGTCACCGGCATCATCGCCGAAACGGTGGAGGGGGTGCGGGCACTGCCACTGAACGCCCTTGAGCCTGCGGTCAAATCTCTCAATGAGAAACAGCGGGAGTATATCCGCGGTCAGTTGAACATTGACGGCATGCTGATCATGATGCTGGACATGGCAAAGCTTTTACAGTCCCCTGACATTGTGGCCGACAATAACCAATAAAAAAGGATCATCGGCGTTTAACGGAACGCCTGCAAGGAGTTGCCATGTTTAACAACCTGTCATTGAAAATTGCCGGAATTCTCATTCTGGTAATGGTCGTCATCATGACCTTCTTTACCATCTACTTCGTCAGATCGAGGAGCGCCTCCATGGAAGGCGAGCTACTCTCCAAGGGGAGGATCGAAGCCCTTGCCGGAGCAAAGATGACAGAGCAAGTCCTGGAACTGGCGATAAAACAGGGCACTTTGTCCGAGACGGACATATTCGATGAGAATTATGTCCCCATTCCCAATACCTACCCGCAGAAGTTCCACACCAGGTTCGACAGATACCTCGACGAAAACATCCAGGAGCTGGAAGACGAGTACCTGAAAGACGACCAGGTGGTATTTGCGGCAGCAGTTGATCGCAACAGTTACTTGCCCACCCATAACACAAAATACTCCCAGCCGCTGACCGGCGACAGGGCAAAGGACCTGATCAACAACCGGACCAAGCGCATTTTCAATGACGAAGTGGGCATGCTTGCGGCAAAGAATCAGAAGGAACTCCTCCAGCAGGTTTATTTCCGCGACACCGGGGAGCGGATGTGGGATATTTCGGCGCCGGTCTATGTCAACGGCAAGCACTGGGGAGCGTTCAGGGTCGGCTTCTCCATGGAGAAAACCGACAAGCGCATCGCCGAGTTGAGGACTCAGATCATCGGCTCCATGTTCCTCATGCTGCTGGTTTCCAGCGTCACCATCTTTTTCGTCGTCCGCTATTATATGCGTCCTCTCCTCAACCTGACGGCGGCGGCACGGCGCATTGCCGACGGCAATCTGGACGAACAGATCCCGGTTGAGACCGGCGACGAGATAGGCACTCTCGCCGAGGCGTTCAACACCATGACCAATGTCATCGTCAAAAACCTGAAGGGGGAGATTGAAAAAAGCGCGCGGCTCATCGCCTCCATCAAGGAAGCAATCATTCTTTTGTCCAGCTCAGCCAACGAAATGATGGCCATCAGCGCCCAGCAATCTTCCGGCGCGACCCAGCAGGCGAGCGCCGTCCAGGAAGTAACCACCACTTCGGAAGAAATAGCCATCACCGCCAAACAGATCACCGATAATGCCAAATCGGTGGAATCCATGGCTGAGGAGACCACCCGCAGCTGTACCGTCGGCACCGGCGACGTGACAAACGCCATCGACGGTATGGCGGTGCTGAAAACCCAGGTGCAGAGCATTGCCGAAAGTATGCTTCAACTGGGTGATAACAGTCAGAAGATCGGCGGTATCGTGGAAATAATCGATGAGATCAGCGACCAGACGAACCTCCTGGCGCTGAATGCCGCCATCGAGGCTGCCGGCGCCGGAGAGGCGGGCAAACGCTTTGCCATCGTCGCCCAGGAGGTGAAACGACTGGCACAGCGCACGGTGGATGCGACCAAGCAGATCAAGGGGCTCATCGAAGAAATTCAAAAAGCGACCAACAGCACCATCATGGTCACGGAAGAGGGAACCAAAGGGGTCGATGACGCATCGGCACTGGTCGACAAGGTCCAGCTCTCATTCACCAACATCATCAACATGGTTGAAGAAACTGCCCGCGCCGCCAAGGAAATAACACTTTCCACCCAGCAGCAGACCTCCGCCTGCGAGCAAATGGCCGAAACAATGACAGAAGTGCGGGATGTGGCACAGCAAGTGGCGGCCAGCGCCAATGAAACGGAAAGGGCCATTTCCGATATCATGGAGCAGACGGAAAAACTGCGGGACCTGAGCGAAAAAGAGGCGTAGATGCCCAACCGGAACAAATATCTCTCCATATTTTTCAAAGAGGGCCGCGAACATCTGGACTCGCTGCAGAAGGGGCTTCTTGCCCTGGAAAAGACTCCGGACGACAAGGTGCTGCTCAGGGAACTGATGCGCAATGCCCACACTCTCAAGGGGTCGGCAAAGCTGGTTGGTCTTGAGGAAATCAGCGCCATCGGTCACCGCATGGAAGACCTCTTTGAAGAGATAGAAAAGGGACAGAAAAGGGTCGATGATCAGATCATAGATATTCTTCTCAAGGGAGCCGATGCCATATCCCGTCTTATCAAGGCTTTCAGCAGCAATGAAGAGATTCCCTTCGACGTCCCCCAGTTCCTGCTGGCTTTCGACCAGGGGGAAATCCATCCCCAGGTGGTGGAAAAGAAGCTGCAGCATGAAATCGCCAGTGAAGAGACGGTAAGGACCAATGTCAAGATCCTGGACAGCCTCATCAACCGCCTGGGCGAGCTGATCATCAATAAAAAACGCTTTGAAAGCAGTCTCCTCCGGCTGAATGAATTGTGCAACACCAACGCAAAGTCCCCTCTCCTCCCGGGACTGCGCCAATTCCGGAACGACCTGGAGGAGGACGTTCTCTACCTGGCATACCTGGTTCAGGAACTCCACGACGACGCCCTGGCCCTGCGCATGCTTCCCTTGCACACCATCACCGACGGATTCGAACGCATGATCCGGGACCTGTCCCGGGAGCACGGCAAAATGATCGAGTTTTCCGTCACAGGAGCCCAGATCGAAATGGACCGGGTGCTGCTGGAAGCGGTCAAACCGATGATCCTGCACATTCTAAGGAATTGCATCGACCATGGCATCGAAACACTCGAAGAGCGACTTGTGGAAGGGAAAAAACCCAAGGGATCCATAGAAATTGCCGCCAGGCTTGAAGAAGGGGGTGTCAACATCGTCATCCGTGATGACGGGCGGGGCATCAATCCGGCTCTGGTCAGAAAAACCGCGGTGAGCAAGGGTCTGCTGGGCCAGGAAGAAGCTGCAGCCATGGAGGACAAGGCTGTCATCGAGCTGATCATGGAGGAGGGATTTTCCACCAGGGACTTCATCACCGACACCTCGGGGCGCGGCATCGGCATGAGCGTGGTGAAAAAAAACCTGGAGCGGCTCAAAGGTAACCTGACCATAAGGAGCGAGGTGGGACGCTTCACCGAAATGTCACTGCAACTGCCGCTTACCCTTTCCATGATGGAGGCGCTGCTGATCCTCTGCAGCGACGAGTGTTTTGCAGTTCCCCTTTCCTATGTCCAGGAGACGCTGAAAATAAGGGCCGAAGACATTGTCACCGCGGCCGGCAAAGAAGTCATCTCCCTGCGCGGCAGCTCCATACCCTTGGTATCATTGGCCTCTCTCCTTGGCCTGCCTGAGCCCAGTAAGTTTTTCCCCGAGGAAAAGCTTACGGTAGTGGTGTTGGGACAGGGGAGTCAATATCTGGCCTGCGCTGTTGATGCAACCCTGGAAAGCTCCGGGATTGTCGTTAAATCTCTGAGTAATCAAATGAAAAACGTACATTTCGTCTTTGGGGCAACCATTCTTGGTAGCGGCGATCCGGCCCTGATCCTGAACGTTCCCGATCTTTTCACCGCAGCTGAAGTTGGAATTACTGCCGGTTTCGCATCAAGGCTCGGCAGAGATGAGGAAAAGGCGGTCAAGACACGCATCCTGGTGGTGGATGATTCCATAACCACACGCACTATGGAGCGCAGCATCCTGATGGCACACGGTTACGATGTGGACATAGCCATCTCCGGCGAAGATGCCCTGGAAAAGGTGGCCGGCACCACTTACGATCTGGTCATTTCCGACGTTATGATGCCGGGCATTACCGGTTTTGAACTGACCAGGCGCCTGCGTGCCATTGAGAAGTACCGAGAAGTGCCGATCATCATTGTTTCCTCTCTGGCCACCGATGCAGACAAACGTGAGGCCATGGACGCCGGCGCCCAGGCATACATCGTCAAGGGAAGCTTCGACCAGGGAAATCTGCTGGCAACGGTGGAGGCCTTCGTTGGCTGACGCCGTTTTGACAGTGATCATGAAAGATTACCATTGAAAATGATAAAAGTTCTTATTACAGACGATTCCGCCCTGACCAGGGAGGTAATCAAGGATATATTCCGGCTGACCAGCGATATCATCGTCGTCGGCGAAGCAGCAGACGGCACCGCCGCCGTTGAACTCACACAGAAGCTGAAGCCGGACCTGGTCCTGATGGATCTGATGATGCCGATCATGGACGGTTTGACCGCCATAGAGGAGATCATGGCCCATTCGCCGACGCCGATCCTGGTCCTTTCTGCCAGTCTCGGGGATCGGGACGTCAACAACGCCTTTGCCGCCATCAAAAGAGGAGCACTGGATGTCATGGCCAAGCCGGAAGGCTTCACCACCGACACCATTTCCCCCTGCTTCACCTCGGATATCATCGAAAAAGTCAGGATGCTGGCCCGGATCAAGGTAATCCGCCGCAGGCCTCCGACCAGACGTCGAGCAATGGTCGCTTCGGAATCCAAACCGGGGGAAACCCATCGAATACTGGCTATCGGTGCATCAACCGGCGGCCCCCAGGCAGTCATGAAGATAGTTCGGTCCCTTCCGGCCGGCTTCGATGCCAGCATCTTCATTGTCCAGCATATCGCCAGCGGCTTTGCCTATGGCTTTGCCCAATGGCTGAACCGGGAAAGCAACATTCCCGTCCGCCTGGCCAAGGATGGAGATGTGTTCCTGCCGGGGACGGCATTGGTCGCCCCCAGCAACTACCACATGACCGTTTCAGATGGTAAAATAAAACTGATAAAGGACCAGCCGGTCAACAGCTGCCGCCCTTCAATCGATGTGCTCTTTAAATCCCTTGCTCTCGAACATGGGGGCGCAGTCGTTGGTGTTCTTTTGTCCGGCATGGGCAAAGACGGGGCAGAGGGGCTGACTCAAATCCGGAAACAGGGAGGTATGACTATTGCCCAGGATGAAAAGAGCTGTGCTGTATTCGGCATGCCCAAGGCGGCTATCGCCATGGATGCCGTCGACATGATCGTACCTCTGGGTGATATTCCGCAGACCATTTCACGCTTGTTTGATGCAAGGAGCTGACCTCCATGGCAAAGAATAAAATACTTATCGTCGACGACAGCGAACTGGTGCTGATGATGGCCCGTGATGCCCTGGAAGAAGCAGGCTATAAAGTATTCTGCGCCCACAATGGCCTTGAAGCCAACGGCTATATTTTTTCTGCCGACAGGCCTGACCTCATCATCATGGATGTGATGCTGCCCATGCTCGAAGGGAACAAAAAGGTGAAGCTCCTCAAGGAAAAGGATTTCATCAGTCAGATCCCTATCCTGCTCCTCTCGTCGAAGAGCGAAGACGAACTTCGCCGCCTCACCGACGAATCGGGTGCCGACGGTTACATCAGCAAGCCGTTTTCCCCTGCCGGCATCGTCACCACAGTCAGGAACTTTCTCCCCTGACCCGTGACAGAGGTAAAATTTCTTCACTTCAACAGCAGGTTATGCTAGATTCACCGGTGCTTCAAATCGCTAAACTAAAGGATTTTCATGGGCTTGCGCGTCTATAATACCCTTTCGGGAAACAAAGAAGAGTTTGTCCCGGTCGAGCCGGGGAAGGTCAAGATGTATGTCTGCGGGGTCACAGTCTATGATCACTGCCACATCGGCCATGCCAGGGCAAATGTGGTTTTCGACGTCATCTACCGCTACTTCTGCCATCTTGGGCTGGATGTGACCTATGTGCGCAACTACACCGACATCGACGACAAGATCATCAACCGGGCCAATCGTGAAGGGGTGACCTATGACCTCATCTCTGAGCGGTTCATCAAGGAGTTTGACCGGGATATGGAACGGCTGGGCCTGAAGTTGCCCACCTGCCAGCCGAAGGCTACCGAGCATATCGACGAAATCATCTCCCTGGTGCAGACGCTCATCGACAAGGACTTTGCCTATCAGGCGGGGGGCGACGTCAACTTCTGCGTGGAGAAATTCGACTCATACCTGAAACTTTCCGGGCGCACCCTGGAGGACATGCAGGCCGGCGCCAGGATAGAGGTGGACGAGCGCAAGCGCCACCCCATGGATTTCGCCCTCTGGAAAGAGGCGAAGCCGGGCGAACCCTTCTGGGAGTCCCCCTGGGGGAAAGGCCGCCCCGGGTGGCACATTGAATGCTCAGCCATGAGCATGAAATATCTGGGGACAACCTTCGACATCCATGGCGGCGGCAAAGACCTGATCTTTCCCCACCATGAAAACGAAATCGCCCAGTCCGAAGCTGCCACCGGCAAGCCCTTCGTCAACTATTGGCTGCACAATGGCTTCGTCAACATAAACTCGGAAAAGATGAGCAAGTCACTGGGCAACTTCTTTACCATCAAAGAGGTGCTGGACCGGTATGACAATGAGGTGCTCCGCTTTTTCCTGCTTTCGGCCCACTACCGCTCGCCCATCGATTTTTCCGATCAGAACCTGACCGAGGCAGAGGCTGGGCTGGAAAGAATTTACAAAGCGCTGGCCGCAGTAGAGGAGACTCTGGCAGCTGGCAATGGCTGCACCGGAGCCCCAGTCGATGCATCATCATTGAATGAAGCCGAAGGGGAACTTTTCGACAAAACAACTTCCATTTCTGCCCGTTTCGGAGAGGCCATGGACGATGATTTCAATACCGCCCTGGCCATGGCCCACGTTTTCGACCTGGTGCGCTGCGTCAACCGCGTGCTGAGCGAAACAGCTGGAGCATCCGACAATATCTGCAGCCTCTGCACCCTGATAAAGGCCGAAGTGGCAAAGATCGCCGGCGTCCTCGGTATTTTTTCCTCTAAGCCGGCATCATTTCTGGAAAGGCTCAAAAGCCGCAAAGCAGGCAATCTTGATATCGCAGTCGATGAAATAGAACGCCTGATTGCCGAAAGGACGGCGGCAAGAAAGGCAAAGGATTTCAAACGAAGCGACGAAATTCGTGACCAGCTCGCGGCCAAAAACATCGTCCTTCTCGATTCACAACAGGGAACAACCTGGAGTGTAAAATAGCTGAGCCACGAGGTAAACCAGGAACCACCATAAAAGAAGGCCGCTTATGCGGCCTTCTTTTGTTCTACGGATTCCCTTTTATTCAGGCGGCTTTGCGGGCCATTTCCAAAGAGCCTAAACGCTCCTTGACAAGGTCCATTGCCTCTCTCATGATATCGGAAACGCTTCTGTTGGTGGTACTGACGATCTGCTCCAGGGTTTCCCTCTCTTCATCGCTGATCCTCATGGAAATTACGTTATAACGTGGATTCTCTCTCATTCTGCCCATGTTGTGTTCTCCTATAGTCAGTGTTTTAATTTTTACCGAAGATATTTTCTTCTTTGCCATATGCGTGCCAAAGAAGAAAATCATCAGGATGCTTCCACTAACCATTGGAAATTGCGCGCTTTCTTAACCACGCAGTGTCACTCTCATCTCACATATTGTATACATTTTGTGCCACTCTTGGCACATCAATTACAACCATGGACATTTTTGCACGTTGCAAGCTGGAAAACCAAAGCAAAGCGCAGGTTCTCAAACAGGATCATAAAATTACTAAAACTTGTGAAACCGCAACTGGTGTAGGTTAGTCAGCTCCCCGCCCCTTCAGGCCATGCTTGTCCAGCAGTCGATAAAAGCTCCTCCGGGGGATATTGGCAAGTTGTGCCGCTTTTGACACATTGCCGCCGGCATCTGCCAGATAGCGCTGGATAAGCTTCTTCTCCACTCTCATCACGTGCGGTTCGCGCTCCAGCTTGAACGATCTCAGGTCAGGCACATCATCGGCCTCTTCTGCATAGTTTTCGGCAAAAACCAGCGGCAGGTTGCCCAGCTTGATGATCTCATCGTGGGTAAGAACAGCAGCCCGCTCGATGACGTTCTGCATCTCCCTGATATTGCCGGGCCACGAGTACTGCATCATCGCCTTGACTGCCCGGTCTTCCAGGCCGATGATGCTCTTGTTCAACTTGTTGCGGGCCTTTTCCAGAAAATGGTGGGCCAGGAGAGGAATGGATTCGACCCGGCTGCGCAAAGGCGGCATGGTGATGGCGAAGACATTGAGCCGGTAGTAGAGATCCTCCCTGAACCAGCCGTCCCTGACTCCCGTTTCAAGCTCCTTATTGGTAGCGGCGATGAGGCGGACATCAACCTTCCTTGAGGTGGTTCCGCCGACCGGCCTCACCTCCCCCGAGTCGAGCACCCGCAAAAGCTCGGCCTGCAGTTTCGGCGTTATGTCGCCGATCTCGTCGAGAAAGATGGTCCCGCCGTCCGCTGCCTCGAACAGGCCCTTCTTGTCGATGATAGCCCCGGTAAAGGCGCCCTTTTTGTGGCCGAAGAGTTCGCTTTCCAGGAGCGAATCGGTAATGGTGGTACAGTTGACCGTCACCAGCGGCTTGTCGTTTCTCTTGCTGTAGCGGTGTATGGCCCTAGCTGTCAACTCCTTGCCGGTACCGGATTCTCCCCGGATCAGCACCGTTGTCGGCGTGGGGCCCACCTGCTTGATAAGATCCAGCACCTCTATGGTCCCTCCATCGTCACCGACGATGAATTCATCGCCATATTCCCGGTCCAGCTCCCTCCTGGCCAGCTCGTATTTCTCGATCAGCCGTCCGCGGTCTTCTACCAGCTGCTGCAGGGTATGGGGCAGACACATCTCCAGATCCGCCAGCCCTTGATAAACGGCAACCGCATACTCACGGCAGGTCCGGTACCCGCAGGCACGGCAGTTCAGTTCGTCCTTCTGGGTGAATTTGTTGGTGGCATGAAGGATCTTTTTGACGTCGCTCCCCTTCGGCACCTTCAGCCTGACGTATTTGCCGGTAAAGGAACGGGTGAGGGAAATCTGCTTTTGCTCCCCCTGGTAATGGGAAGCAGTGCGATAGGGAGCATCGTTTTTGAAATGGGCAATGATGAGGTTTCGTTTGTAGAACTCTGTCAGCTCTGATTTCTTGCCGGGGCCACCGATACAGCCGTCATAACAGAAACGTATATCGACAATACGCGGATTGATACGCCCTGCCGCCAGGTCCTTGATGATTCCCATGGCATTAACCTCTCCGGCAGCGGTGACGATTTCCGTATCAAGGGGGTCGGTGGCAATGGAAAAGGCCTTGAAGGTACCTTCCGCAATGGGAAACAACCTTCCCAGATGGGGCTCCAGACCGTCGAAGGCATCTTCCGCCAGAAGAGCCGGTAGAATTCCCCGCTTAAGGAAGATTTCTTCCATCTCCCGATAGGTAAGAACCATATCGATAGCGCCTTGGGTTTCCTCCGCCTGAATCTCGAATTTTGCTGCAATGCAGGAACTCAGGTAGACAACCTTCACTTCAGGACCATAGGCAGTTTTCAGAAAACGGCCAATCGCCACCATCGGCGAGATGACCCGCACCAGGTTCTTTATCAGGGTCGGGTAATGACGCTCGATGAGATCGACAATGGCCGGACAGTGTGAGGAAATCAGCACCTCGCTGCTTTTTTCCATGGCCTCGGCGTATCCGGCCGCTATGAGCTCGACCCCGGCTGCCCCCTCATGTACTTCGGCAAAGCCCAATTTTTTCAGGCCTGCTGCCAGCTGGCCGGCCGAAAAGGTATGAAAGAAGGCAGGAAAGGAACACCCCAGAACCGCAATGACAGGCTCCTCACCGGCCAGCAGGTTCTCCACGACCCCCACCTTGTCGGTAACAACCTTTGCATGCTGGGGGCAATTACTCAAGCAATTGCCGCAACCAATGCAGCGCTCGAAGATGATTTCAGTGAAGGTCTTTTCCACCTTGATCGCCTTTACCGGGCAACTGCGAACGCAGGAGTAGCACTTTCTGCATTTCTCGGTAAGGGTTATGATAGGTTCCATTTTGGTTTTCCGTGTAGGTGAATTTAGGTCTGAACAGCATAGACTAATCAGGAAAAATGTGCAAGAATTGGCACACCTTGAGACGATCCGGAATACAGGCAAAAAAACACCCTAGTGACTAGGAGGGCAAGTCAGCTAGGGCATAATGAGGATCTCACGACCCTCGCAACTCTTATCTTTGATTATAGTTTAACGCTCCACATGGATACATGCAAGTGCAAAAAAACTGGGCGCTGACCTGTTATTGCCCCGTCCCATTGCGGCCAGAACCCTTTGGTATAATAAAGAAACAGATGAACCGTTGTCCACAAATGCCCTATGGCAAATAATCCTGAGGGGGATCACCATGACCATTCGCCGTATTATCCATGTTTTACTGCTGATCTTTTCCATGATGCCGTCGTCTGTCTGCCTTTCAGCACCCATCCCCAGACTGCAAGGCCCACCCCTTGGCGAGCGCTGGTTCAGCATCAGTATGAATGGAGAACGGGTCGGTTTTGCCCACACCAATGTTCTTGAAACAGCCGACGGTTTTGAGCTGTTCAGCGAGGGGAGCGTGAAGCTCAAGGTCATGGCGGTATCAAGGGAGTCATCGTCCCGGGAAAATTACCGTGTGGGCAAGGACCTCGCCCTTAAGTCCTTCCAGGTGGAACAGACCATCGATGGCAGTCCCATGAAAGTAAAAGGTGTGGTGGAAGGCAAGGCGATCAAGGTGGTCATTGAATCGGCCGGTAACATGAAGAACAAGTCGCTCAAGGTGAAGAAAAAGATTTTGCCCCCGCCGGCCCTGAACTTTTATCCACCCATGCAAGGAGCGGTGCCGGGGAAAACGTATAACGTGCAGATGCTGGATGTGGAAGGGATAAAGGTCAAGGGTGTCGAAATCAAGGTAATCGGTCAGGAAACCCTCCCCGGAGGGGTCAAAGCCCTGCACGTGCAGAATGACCTTTACCCCTTCGTCGACAACGATATCTGGCTCGACCTCTCCGGAAATACCCTCAAGGAATCGGTCAGGGACGAGATGATCCTGACCAGGGCCGAAGATGCGCTCACGGTACAGAATTTCATAGCCGACGCGGCCATGGCAAGAAAAGATCTGATTCTGGACTTCAGCCTGATCAAGGTTGAGCCTCCGCTGAGCGATCCCGAAAAGCTGCAACGGATGGCGGCAACATTTTCCGGGTTTCCTCCTGAGTTCCCCCTGTACCGGGATGCCAGACAACAAGCAACCAGGGAAGAGGACGGCACCATTGCATTTAAGACGACCAAAGCGTTAACGGTAAAAAATGCCAATGGAACCCAGGACCAGTCAGCGCTCGGCACCTTTCTGGAAGCCACTGCAAGAATTCCTGTTGATAATGGGGAAATAGCGGCAAAGGCGAAAGAAATCGCCGCTGGAGAGCAGGACCGCCTGAAGATAGTCGAGAAGCTTACCCGCTGGATGGCGACAGAGGTGAAGGGACTCGCAATGGACAGCCGCCCTCCCCTTGAAACAATGAAAATAGGGGAAGGAAACAGCCAGTCCCACGCCCTCCTCTATGTTACGATGGCACGGGCCATGGGTATTCCCAGCCGCTTCGTCTCCGGGCTGGCATACATCAAGGGCAAAGGTTTTCTCTACCATTGCTGGGCGGAAAGCTATCTGGGTGAATGGCTGGCCGTGGACCCCACCTTCGGGCAACTGCCGGTGAACGCAAGCCACATCAAGCTGGTTGAGGGAGAAAGCCCGGAACAAATGGCCCTTGTTGGCAGTATCGTTGGCAAGCTGAAGGCCAGGGTGATTGAACAGCAGTACTGATCAGCGCTCCCGGAGCGTTTCCACGATCTCCCGCCGCGCCTCGCCGATGGTCAGCGGTATCCGGCCGAATGGGAGCAGGTCTTCGTGCTTGAGCCGGTGGATCAACTCGGCGATGTGTGGCAGCCTCAGCTTTACATTGGCCATCTCCTCGGGTGCCGTGAAGACCTCCTCCGGCACCCCACCCCTCACCAGCTTGCCCCTGCTGAGAATGTGCAGCCGGTGGAGAAAAATCGGCACCAGGTCAACACTGTGGGTAGCCATGACTATGGTCACGCCATTTTCCCGGTTCAGCCTGGTCAAAAGCTCCATCATCCGGTACTCGCCCATGGGGTCCAGCCCGGCCGTCGGCTCGTCCAGCAGGAGGATTTCATGTCCCATGGCCAGCAGACCGGCGATGCAGACCCTTTTTTTCTGGCCATAGCTCAGATGGTGAATACCCTTGCCGCCGAATTCGGACATTTCCACCGCCAATAATGCATCCGCGACCCGTCCTCTCACCTCGTTTTCGCCGCAGCCCATATTGCGGGGGCCGAAGGCCACATCTTCAGAGACGGTATGGGCAAAGAGCTGATCATCGGGGTTCTGGAAGACGAGCCCCATCTTGCGGTAGATATCCCTGGGGTGGAGCCGGTGCACCTCCTCCCCATCCAGAAGCACCCGCCCCTGGTAGTCCTTGATCAGGCCATCCATGATCTTCAGCAGTGTGGTCTTACCCGAGCCGTTGGCGCCGAGGATGCCGCAGAACTCGCCGCGGCCGATCTCGAGATGAATATCAGACAGTGCCACAGTCCCATCGGGATACTTGAAACTCTCCAGGCTCACGGAAATACGAACGTCGGTGCTAAACATTCCAGATAACTCCCAAAACAGCTACGACCAATAATGTTGCAGCCACCTCCCGCCCCCTGAACGGCTGCTGGCGAATGGGGGGCAGCGTGCCGTCGTAGCCCCGCTGGACCATGGCGGTGGTGATGGTCTGGCTGTTGTCGAAGGCCTTTATGACCATGGCGCCGGCAAGGGTGCCGAAAGAACGCAGCCCCTGGGGATAACCCGCATAACCCAGACGGTTCTTCTGGGCGTTGTATATCACCATGGCATCTTCAAAGAGAACGAACAGGTAACGCCAGGCAAACAGGGCCACCTCGATCACCCCCTGGGGCACCCGAAACCAGGCCAAGGCCGAAATCAGATCGGTAAAGGAGGTGGAAAAACCGAGGAGGGCAACCAGGGAAACTGCCCCCACGATCCGGCCGGCAATGAGCAACCCTTCGCCCAATCCGTCACTGTAGCCGATAAGATTAATTCCCCAGACAGACAGGGTAAAAAGGGGAACTGCACCGGTAGTGAACAGCTTGAGCAGGACGATCACCGCGGCAAAGAAAAGGGGCTGGGCAAAACGAAGCATCAGCAACCGTGGCCTCACCTTGAGGCTCAGACACAGGGCGATGGAAAGGGCGCTCAGCAGCAGGGGGAAAGCCGCCCCCCGGTAGCTGAGCACCATCGTCAGCAGGGCCAGTACCGCCAGAAGCTTGACCCGTGCATCATAGCGACTTAAGGGATGATCAGCGACCTGTATCTGTTGCAGGGTATGACGCATCAACCTTCCCCATGCCGGTCAGATTTCTCGCCCAACCGGCGCCAGTAATAACCGGCCACAAAACCTCCCGCAGCACCGGCTCCAAGAAAAAGAAAGAGCAGCAAATCTCCCTCTCCCGGATCGATGAGGGGTTCATGCACCTTGCGGCCATGCTCCACGGCAATTTTCTCGACCACCGTCTCATCCACCCCCACATAGGGGTGGGGCGCCAGGGTAAGGAAATAGAAGGCAAAGAGCAGTGTGGGCAACAGGATGATGTGCAACAGGATTATTCTATATCTGCGCTTTTTTCCAGGCATGGACGACCTCGCTTTCCTTCAGTACCCGCATCTTCACCAGCAGGTCCGGGCGCTTGCGCTGTAGCAGAGTAACCATGCCGGCGGTCATGGCTCCTTCCAGAATGCCCAGCGGCAACTGGGTAGGGATGAAGGCAAGGACGATTTTTGCCGCGAGCGGCCAGAAAGGCGCCGTCCCCCTGATGCCGGCAGCAAGCTCCATGGAGGTGGTCAGATAGGTGGCCCAGTCCGTAAAGAGACCACCGAAAAAAGCAGCTACGGCCAAGTTGACACTGATTTTACGCAGGCCCCGAAAGATTAGCCAGCCGGCAAAGGAGCCGGCCACCCCCATGGAAATAATGTCCGCCCCCAGGGTGGAAAGGCCGCCATGGGCAAGAAACAGTGCCTGGAGCAGAAGGGCCACGGCACTGATGACAACGCTGACCAAAGGCCCGACAAGGATAGCGGCAATGCCGGTTCCGCAGGGATGGGAACAGGTGCCGGCGGTGGGGACCGGGATGGGCATGCAGGAGACGATGAAGACAACAGCAGCCATCAGCCCCACCAGCGGTTTCATCGCCAGATCGGTTTTTGCCAGGTTATTCAGCTGACGCACGCCAAGGGCGACAAAAGGCGCCGCGGCCATGAACCAGAAGAGCGCCCAGTTCAGTGGCAGTAGCCCCTCACTGATGTGCATGGCATGGGCAGGGGCAGCAATAAGCTGCATTAAAATTGTAAATAACAGGATTTTTTTCATTATGAATCTCAAATCTTTTAGCCACGAATGTCACGAATTAACACGAATAGTCAAACCGAAGCACAACCACATATTTTTCTTTCACGCTTTGCTCTTATTCGTGAACTTTCGTGCTATTCGTGGCTGAATTTTTTCACCTCAGATCTTGTCTCCGCGCAAATCTCCGGCAAACAGCTTTCCCGCCCCGCGGGAGGCGCAGAAATCACCGCACATGGTGCAGGTGGCTTCATCTTCCGGCGTACGGCTGGCGCGGATCGCCCGGGCGTCCTCCGGATACAGAGCCAATTCGAACTGTTTCTCCCAGTTCAGGTCGCGACGGGCCTTGGACATCTCCATGTCCCGCTGTCGCCCCTTCTCCGGATACTTGTTCATGTCGCCGATATAGGCGGCGATCTTGGCTGCCTTCACACCCTGGCGTACATCCTCCTCGTTGGGGAGGGCCAAATGTTCGGCAGGGGTGATGTAACAGATGAGGTCAGCGCCGAAACGGCTCGATTGGGCGGCGCCGATGGCGGCGGTGATATGGTCGAAGCCCGGGGCCACATCGGTGGAGATGGGACCGAGCATGTAGTAGGGTGCGCCGCCGCTCATGCGTTTCTGCAGCTGAATGTTCCCCTCCACCTCGTCCAGGGGCACATGGCCCGGACCTTCGACCAGCATCTGACAGCCCATATCCCGGCCAATCTCTGCCAGCTCGCAGTTGATGAGCAACTCCTGGATTTGGGCGCGGTCGCTCGAATCATGGATCGCTCCGGCCCGGAGACCGTTGCCCAGAGAAAGCACCGTGTCGTACTTTTTCAGGATGGCAGTCACCCGATCGAACTTCTCGTAGAGGGGGTTCTCCCGGTTGTTGGCCAGCATCCATGCGACCATGGAGACCCCCCCTTTGGAGACCAGCCCGCCATAGCGGTATCCTTGTTTGCGCAGCCGCTCTATAGTGTAAAGGTTGATGCCACAGTGAACCGCCATGAACGCCATGCCGTCGGCGCATTGCTTCTCGATGAGGTCGAAAAGCATCTCCTCGTCCAGCTTGTTGGGATCGCCATACTTGCGGGCCGCTTCGCAAAAGGCCTGGTAGAGGGGAACATTTCCCACTGGCAGATCCACCGCAGCAATCACCTCCCGGCGCACCCGGTCCAGGTCTCCCCCGACCGACAGCTCCATCAGGGTATCGGCCCCCGATTCCTGGGCTGCCTTTGCCTTACGCACCTCGGCCGCGTAGTCGACAATATCGGAAGAAGTGCCGATTGAGGCATTTACCTTGGTGCGCAGTCCCTTGCCGATTCCCACCGCTTTCGGTTTCCGGCCGTGGTTCCAGGGGATGACGATCTTCCCCTCCGCCACCATCTGCCGCACGTATTCCGGTAAAAACCCTTCATCCTTTGCAACGGTGGCCATCTGGGTGCTGATGATGCCCTCACGGGCTAGTTCGATCTGGGTTCTCATGGTATCTCCTTGGTTGGGTCAGGAACAACTCCCATTGAATTTTCTGCAATTATCCGCAAATGCCGCCGCCAGTTCCGGACAGCTACCGAAATGCAGATGGATGTATGAGGCGAGGCAGTTTTTATAGCGGTAGCCTTCCGCTCCCAGCTCTGTTTCCAGCTTTCGCACCCGATAGAGGCGATCTATGCTTTCAGGCAGTTCAGCCATCTCTGAATAGTGGAATTCGTGTCCCCTGGTCGAAAGTCCCCTCTTGCCCAGTATGGAATCCTGCTGGGTGATAATTTCGCGGTAGCCAAGGGCTTTGCGGCGAGGCAGCATGCGGGTGGTCACGGGATAGATGCCGACAAAATCATGGATCGATCCGGCTTCGGTGTTGGTATCCATGACCCCTCTGGTCAGATAGATAAAGCCGCCGCATTCGGCATAAACCGGCATGTCCTTTTCGACCGCTGCGCGGATCGCCTCTTTCATGGGCGCATTTGCCGCGAGGCTCTCGGCAAAGATTTCCGGGTAGCCTCCCGGCAGGTAAATACCGCCGATGCCGACGGGAAGGGCACGGTCCCGCAGGGGGGAAAACTCGACGATTTCGCAGCCGGCCTCCCGCAGAAGCCGCAGGTTGTCTTCATAAACAAAGCAGAAGGCTTCGTCCCTGGCAACGGCAATGGGGACAAGGTTCCCGGCGCCTTGATCTTCCATTACATCGCCTGGCTTCCCAATATCATGTGAATGGGTGCAGGAAAGGTGGCAAAGAAAATCCACATCCAGGCAGCGCTCCACGGTCTCCACCAAATGCTGGAGAAAGCCGGGGGACAATGGGTTTTCCTCTGCCGTCAAGAGCCCCAAATGGCGGGAAGGGATATGCAGCCTTTCGTCACGGCCGATACAACCGAGGACCTTGACCCTCGGCAGGGCCGCGGCCATTGACTTCCTCAGCAGGAGGCCATGGTTGTCGCCGGCCACATTGTTGAAGATGACCGCCGCCAGATTCACCTGGGGGTCGAATTCGGCAAATCCCTTCACCAGAGCGGCTGCGCTTCCGGCCATGCGACCGGCGTCCACCACCAGGACAATCGGCGAGCCGGTCAACCGGGCGACCTGAGCCGTACTTCCCTCGTCGCCGTTTTCACCGATGCCGTCGAAGAGCCCCATCACCCCCTCGATTACGGCCATATCAGCTCCTGACCCATGGCTGGTAAAAGTTTCGCGGACAAAATCAGCCCCGCACATCCAGCCGTCCAGGTTGATGGAAGGCCGGCCGGCCACCAGCCGGTGATAGCCCGGATCGATGAAATCGGGGCCGACCTTGAAGGGGGCAATCTGCAGACCCCTTCGCCGAAGGCATGCCATGATGCCGAGGGTAATTGTGGTTTTGCCCGAGCCGCTTTGCGGCGCAGCAATGATGATCGATTTCATGCTATCCATTGACAAGCTTGACGACAGCCTTGCCGTCGGCATAATAATCGATGATATTGAAACCGCAGTAGCTCTGCTCGATATTGAAAAGTGAAGATAGAGGCGCCCCGATGGCATTGAGAAGGATCACCCTGTTGACGCCGCCGTGAGCCACTACCAGTACATCCTCCCCCTGATGGCGCTGTACGATATCTTTTATTACCGGCATCACCCGGTCATTCATGTCCTGGAGGCTCTCCCCCTGGGGCACCCGATAATTGACAATATCGTCCAGGCGCGCCTGCCATTCCACCGGATATTTCTCCATCAGCTCGGTCCAGGTCATCCGCTCCCAGATGCCGATATTCAGCTCCCGCAGATTGCTGTTTTTTACCGGCGTCACTCCCAGGTGTGTACCGAGCATCTCCGCCCCAATGACGCAGCGGGTCAGATCGCTGCAGTAGCAGGCCGAGATCCGCACATCGTCGAAGCGTCCTTTGAGTGACTGATACTGGGCGATGCCGAACTCCGACAGCCCCACATCGGCGTGGCCGTTGTAACGGCGGGTGTCGGCACCTTCCACCTCTCCGTGCCGGATCAGGTATACACGTGTCCTTCCTGTCAAAATCTTCCTCCTATGGCAACAAGTGTCATCAGACACAGGATTTCATTGAGTTCGCTGACACAGCCAATGGCATCGCCAGTAATGCCGCCAAGCTTTCGGTGAAACCAGGCTTTGGCCAGGCAGGTAAAAAGAGAGCATACTGCAGCACAGCCGATGCCCGGCAGCCCCAGCAACAGCCAGCCGGTAACAACGGTGAAAAACGCCGCAACCGCAACCTGCATGGAACCGGCCCCGCCGATGAATAGTGAGCCGAGTCCATCCTGCCTGGCTCTTTTCGAGCCGACCGTGAGCTGCACCTGGCTGAAGCGCGCCACCATGGGGAAAAACAGCAGTGTCTCCCATTTGTCGGTGGTAACGGCAAAAAGTGCCTGGTATTTCAGAAGCAGCGCCAGCACCAGGCCCACTACCCCAACGGCGCCGACCCGTGAATCCTTCATCACCGCCAGAAACCGCTCCCGTCCCCCTCTCGCCGCCAGACCGTCGCAGACATCCGCCAGGCCGTCCAGATGCAGGGCACCGGTCACCAATGCCAGGATGGCCACCAGAAGAAGATCGGCAACCGGTCGTGGCAGTGCCAAGGCAAGGAGATAGTCGCAGCCGGCCAGCAAAAGCCCCAGGGTAAGCCCCACCAGAGGGAAAAAGGACATGGAGCGCCCCAGGTCTTCCTCCCTGCAGCGGAAGGAAAAGGGGATGGGGATGATGGCCAGAAACTGCAGTGCGACGAAATAAAGCCGCAGCATTATTCTGAAGCTACCCCGGCCTCGGCAAAGGTGGCCATTTCCTTGTATATCTTCACCCCGGCTTCGATCAGCCCCATGGCCAGCGCGGCGCCGGTCCCTTCACCCAGCCTCAGCTGCAGGTCAAGGATCGGCTTCAGTCCGATGTGTTGCAGCATAAAACTGTGGCCGATCTCCACCGACTCATGGGCGGCGAACATGTAGTCTTTCACATGGGGATTGAGTTCGCTGGCGATGAGCGCCCCGGCAGTGGAGATGAAGCCATCGACGACGACCGGAATGCGATTGGCGGCTGCGCCAAGAATGAGCCCGGCGATGCCGGCTATCTCCAGCCCCCCCACCTTGGCCAGCACATCGATAGGGTCCTTCGGGTCGGGCTTGTTCACCGCCAGCCCCTGCTCGATGACGCGGATCTTGTTCTCCAGGGCAGCATCGTTGATACCGGTGCCCCGGTGGGTCACCTCCTTTACCGTCTTCCCCGAGATGGCGGCAATAATAGCCGACGACGGCGTAGTGTTGCCGATCCCCATCTCGCCGGTGCCGAGCATGGTCACGCCGGTTTTCTTGGCCTGCGCTGCCAGGCCAATCCCCACTTCCAGGGCCGCCACCGCTTGTTCCCTTGTCATGGCCGGACCTTGAGCCAGGTTGGCTGTGCCCCTTGCCACCTTGCGCACCACCAGTCCAGGCACCATGCCGAAATAGTAATCGACACCGATATCAACCACCCGCACCTCAGCCCCCACATGGCGGGCAAGGACATTGACCCCTGCCCCGCCATTGAGAAAGTTGAGCACCATCTGTTGGGTCACCTCTTTGGGATATAGCGAGATCCCCTCTTCAACGACACCGTGGTCGGCGGCAAAAGTATAAACAACCTTCGTCCCCAGCAGTTCCAAATCGGAATTCTCCGGATCGGCGATTATGGCCACATAACGTCTGGCAAATTCTTCCAGCCGCCCCAGAGACCCCGGAGGCTTGGTCTTGTTGTCCAGTACCACCTGGGCCTCCGCCAGCAGGGCTGGGTCCACCGCCTTGATCTGCTCCAGGGTGTCATCGATCAAACTCATGATTATCTCCTCCACATTTTGCATTTAATTTGTTCATTGTTTGAACGGAGCTGTCAGCCCTTCAGCTTGAGTGGCAAACCGCACATGGCCACGTGGACCTCGTCTGCCGCAGACGCCAGGATCTGGTTGGCTTCTCCGGCCAAGTCACGAAAGGTTCTGGCAAGGGCGTTCTCCGGGACGATCCCCGCCCCCACCTCGTTGGTGACAAGGACAAGCGGGGTTGCAAGATTGGGCAGGACGTCCGCCAGTTCCCTGACCTCGTCCAGCACCCGTCCCCTATCGTTGTGGGCAAAGAGCAGGTTGCTCAGCCAGAGGGTGACACAGTCGACCAATATTGCCTTGAAGTAGCCGTCATGGCCGACGATTACCTCTTTGAGAAGCAGCGGCTCCTCCATCGTCTGCCACATGGAGCCCCGTCTTTGTCGATGACGTGCAATCCGTTCCGCCATCTCGCCGTCGCCGGCCCTACCGGTGGCCACATAACCGAGTGGATCGCCGTAGGCAAGGGCCATTCCTTCGGCCAGGCGACTCTTGCCGCTTCTGGCACCTCCGGTGACAAGTACGATTCTGGACATGAAAAAACCCCGTCTCCTGGGAGGCGGGGTCGAAACCGTGGTATGACAAAAGGCTTCGGCTCCTCTCCTGCGGAGGATCCTTTTTCAGCGGTCAACCTGGCAGGTTTCCTGACTTACGGGTCACTTTACTTGCCGCGCCTTCCCGAATATCTCAGTGGCATCAAGCGGCTTTCATCACCGTTCACAGTTGCGGGACAGTGGAGGAATCGCACCTCCTTCCCTTTTAACGCCGTATCTACCGATACCGGCGCACCAAGTTAACTATTCAATTTTGAGGCTATTTTTTAGCAGAGCGCTGCCACAAAGTCAAACATTATGTCGCTTTGGGGGCTTCCCCGGCGGAGCCCGCCGTCTCCGCGGGCAACACCTCTTCTATCCTCCGCCAGATCAGGTCCTTCCCCTCCCTGTTCAGTGCCGAAAAGAAATTCAGCTCTTCGGTTTCAACCCCCAGGGTCTGGGCAATTATCCGCGACTGTTTTCCCCTTTCGTTTTTGGAAACCTTGTCGCACTTGGTAATGACCAGTATCGGTTTGATGGAGTATGCCTGCAGCCAGTGAAGCATCTGGATGTCCTCGGCAACAGGGGTCCTCCTAATATCCAGGATAAGGATGACCCCACGGAGATTGGCCCTTTTCGCCAGATAGTTCTCCATCATCGGTCCCCACTGTTTTTTCACTGCCAGCGGCACCTTGGCGAAGCCGTAACCGGGCAAGTCCACCAGGGTAAACTGGCCGTTGACGTCGAAGAAGTTGATAAGCTGGGTTCGCCCCGGCGTTGAGCTGGTGCGGACCAGACTCTTCCTGTTGACCAGGACATTTATCAGAGAAGATTTGCCCACGTTGGAGCGGCCGGCGAAGGCTATCTCCGGCAGGTCCCCCGGTGGATAATGGGCAGCCCTCGTGGCACTCTTGATGAATTCAACATATTTGATCAGCACTGAACCACCTGTTCTTTTTCGAGGGGGGCGTTTTTCCTACTTTTTGCGGCTAACAAGGTACGTAAAAGGGGAGGCTTTGTCAAAATAAAAGCTGAAGGGGTAAAGTATTGGCAACTGGTGCCGAAAAGTACACCCAGGACAGCAAAGTTAACGTTTAATCCTGGAGTGAGCCATGAATAAAGAGCTTGAAACTGCCATCATGACCGCAGGAGACCTGCCGACCATCCCGGTTGTAGCCACCAAAGTCATGCAGCTGATGGAAAGCGAGACTACTACCGCTGAAGAACTGGCAAGGGTAGTTGCCTCCGATCCCGCCGTTGCCGCCAGGGTGATCAAGATTTCCAACTCCTCCTTTTATGGATGCCAACGGCAGATACAGACCTTGTCGACGGCCATAGTCATTCTCGGCTTCAACACCTTGAAGAGCCTGGTGGTCGCCGCTTCCGTAAAGCAGGTCTACAAACCTTTCGGACTGACAGAAAAGATGCTGTGGGAGCATTCCTTTGCAGCCGGACTGGCAGCACGCATCATTGCCAGCAGCACCAGGGCCGCCAACGAGGAAGAGGCCTTTCTCGGCGGCCTTTTCCACGATATCGGCAAGATCATCATGAACTCCCTGGACAAGGACAAATTCCAGCAGGTGATGCAACGCTGCTATAATGAAGGGCTCACTTTTGAAGACGCTGAAGCCAGCATCTTCCCCTTCTGCCACGACGAAGTCGGCGCCTACGTGGTGAAGAAGTGGAATTTCCCCCTGGCCATGACCAACGCCATTCTTCAGCACCATAAGCTGCAGTTCGATGATCCTAATGATATCTATCAGATAAACCTGACAGCGGTTATCGCCCTCGCCGACATGTTTTGTCTCAAGCTTGGAATAGGTGAACGGGAACCTCAGGAATCCCTTGATCTGGCAGCATCCACCCCGGCATCCATGCTCAATCTCGATGAGACACGCATCGACATGCTGCTGAACCTCTTTACCGAAGCGTTTGAAAAGGACAAAAGTTATTTCGTAACCTGATCACTTTCGCCGGAAGCCTCCTCTGCACCTTCCTCGTCCGCACTACGCTGTCTTGCTTCATCGGATATGGAAATGCTGTCATGTGCCTCGACTTTTTGAACAAGATGCCCCTTTTTGCGCTCCCGCCCCGGCCCGTGCTTGTCGGCATCAATGCTGTACGCTGCCGGTATTTTCCCCACGCTGTATTCCATGAAACACCTCCCTGCAGCAAATAATCCCTTGATTCTCCATATCGGATTCAAGCCGTAGATTCTTTACCTTTTTAACCTGTTATGGACTTTTCCCATGGGACATACTCCTTGTTTACCACCATGCCCTGATGTATAATTTACCGGTTTAACCCAACCGCTGCACGGACCGCATAAACAGAAGGCACTATGATGAAACTCAATACCAAGCTGGTGGCAATGATGCTCACCCTTCTCGTCATCGCCACCTTGATTCTCTTCATCATGAATCAGTTCAGCCAGAACGATCTGGTGCAAGAGATGCAGGAAAGCTCCACCGAAGTATCCAAAGCCATCCAGATCAGTGTCGAGGATCTCACTTCGGAGGAAGAGAGCGAATCCTCCCGCCTCGAGGACTACTTTCAACAGGCCAGAAACAAGGGCATCAACGAAATAAACATCATCAGCAACGAAGGGGAGATTATCAACTCCTCCGACCCGGAAAAGGTCGGCAAAAAGCGTGAAATAAAAAAGCTGGAGAAAGGCCTTAAGGCCTCCCACAAAGGGAAGATCACCGGCGTTTCACCGTCCCTTCGCCCCTATGACCTGGTAGTCCCGGTCATTGTCGGCGACGAGCAACTGGGATATGTACAGATCAACCTGCTCCTGGACAATATCCGCGACATCCAGCACGCCAACTTCATCCGCCGTCTGGTTGCCACCTGCATGGTTTTTTCCTTCGGCATCCTCCTCACCTTTTTTCTGGCCAGAAGGTATACCACCCCTATCAACCGGCTGGCAGCCGGGGTAAAAAAGGTATCTGCGGGGGATCTGTCGGTGACCTTTCCCGTGGAAAGCAAGGATGAGATCGGCGAACTTGCCAAAAGTTTCAATGAGATGGTGGAAAAATTGCGGGAACGGGAAAACCTGGAAAAACGTCTCTACGAAGCGGAGCATCTCTCCAAGGTAGGACAGCTGGCCTCAGGCATCGCCCACGAAATCAGAAATCCACTCAACTACATCAGCCTTGCCATCGACCACCTGAAAAGCGAACTGCTCCCCACCTGCCCGGAGCGGAGCAAGGAGCTGGAGGCGATCACCGACAACATCAAGGAAGAGGTGCGCAAAGCCAATTACATGGTCCTGAATTTCATGAATTACGGCCGGCCACTGAAACTGCGCACCAGCGAGGTACGTTATGCCGATTTGATCGGCAAGGCGCTGCCTCTGCTACAGGACAAGCTTGACGAACAGCGTATCCGGGTGGCGATGGATATCCCGGCAGACCTGCCCGCCATGCAGGTGGATGCCGAACTGATGCGCAACTGCCTTTTCAATTTCATCACCAATGCGGCCCAAGCCATGCCCGAAGGGGGCACCATCACCCTTGGAGCAGCATTTGCCCCAGAGGAAAAGCGATTCATCCTCACCTTTGCCGACCAAGGAGCCGGCATCGCCGCAGGTGACATCGGCAAGATATTTCAGCCCTATTTCACCACCAAGGAAGCGGGAATAGGCCTGGGGCTCGCCATTACGGAAAGAATCGTCAGGGAACACGGCGGCGAACTCAGGGTGAACAGTACCGTGGGCAGCGGTACCACCTTTACCATGGTCCTGCCGGTGAAAAAACCCCAGAATGCGGGCTATGAACAAATTTAAGCGTCAGGCTCTTTTCAGGAGAACATATGTCGGGTAGCATTTTGATAGTAGACGATGAAAAGGGACAGCGAGATATTCTTACCGCCATTCTGCAGAAGCAGGGATATGCTACTGCAGCGGTGCCCGGTGCAAGGGAAGCGCTGGCAGAGCTTGCGGACAAGGAATTCGACCTTATTCTTACCGACCTGAAGATGCAAGGGATGTCGGGCATGGAACTCATGGAAACTCTGCTGACAGATAACAATCGCCAGTGCGTGGTCATGATGACTGCCCACGGCACCATCGACTCTGCCGTGGAAGCCATGAAGAAGGGAGCATTCGATTACCTGGAAAAGCCGCTGGAACGCGAGGACCTGCTTCTGACCGTCAAGCGGGCCTTCGAACATATAGGTCTTCTCCATGAAAACGCCGTGCTTCACAGAAAGCTGAAAGAAACCATGGCCATCTCCAACATGATCGGAGAACATCCGAAAATAAAGGAAGTGGCCCGCATCATCGGCAAAATCGCTCCCACCAGTTCCACCGTCCTTATCTATGGCGAATCAGGAACGGGCAAGGAACTGGTGGCCAAGGCCATTCACGATGGCAGCCCCCGCCGTGACAAACCATTTTTTGCCATCAACTGCGCCGCCATTCCCGACACCCTCATTGAAAGCGAACTCTTCGGCCATGAAAAAGGCTCCTTTACCGGCGCTGCCAGCCGGGAAATCGGTCTGTTGGAGGCTTCCCAAGGGGGCACCATATTTCTCGACGAAATCGGCGAGATGAATGTGGCCATGCAGGCAAAGCTCCTGCGCGCCATCCAGGAAAAGGAGATCCGGCGGGTGGGAGGAAAGGTCAATATTCCCATCGATGTCCGTATCATTTCGGCCACCAACCGGGATCTGGAAGCGGAGATCAAGAAAGGGAACTTTCGCGAGGACCTGTTCTACCGTCTGAACGTCATTCGGGTGACACTGCCGCCGCTCCGGGAGCGGGGTAACGATATCGCCACCCTGGCAGATTTCTTCCTCGAGAAGTACAGCGCCGCTTCCGGCATTGCCTTGAATGGCATATCGAAGCCGGCCTTGAAGATACTCATGAATTACAGCTGGCCGGGAAACGTCAGGCAGCTTGAATCGGTTATCGAGAGGGGGGTGCTCATGGCGGAATCGGACCAGATCCTGCCGGAGGACCTGCCTGCCGAAGTCCACGAAGAGATGGCCAATATCACCAAACTCCCTTTTGAATTTCCGCCACAGGGGATTTCCATCGAGGAACTGGAGCGGGATCTGATCATCAAAGCCATGGAACGGGCCGACGGCATCATCAGCAAGGCGGCGCCGCTTCTGGGAATGAGCTATAAGACACTCCAGTACCGCCTGGAGAAGTTCGGTATCGAAAGATCCTGAACCTGCTAAAATCCAAAAAACGCTGATGCCTTTAGAAGGGCTTTGAAGGAGTAACCACCATGAATTTCAGCAAAATCCTTCACCGTTTTACCGTTACTCCCTCGTTACCAAAGGAACTGGCCGGCCTCCAGCGTATCGCCTATAACCTGTGGTGGTGCTGGGAACCTGATGCCATCGAGCTTTTCACACGACTCGATCCGGAACTGTGGCGGGAAACCCGTCACAATCCGGTGGAGATGCTGGGCATCCTGCAGCAGACAACCCTGGAAATGCTCAAGGCCGACGAGGGCTTCATCTCCCATCTGGCCATGGTGGAAGACAAGCTCAAGGAATACCTGGCGGCAAAGACCTGGTACAGCAAGCTGCACCGGGAGGACGACGGTCTCCGCGTCGCCTACTTCTCCATGGAGTTCGGCCTGCACGAATCACTCCCCATATATTCTGGGGGGCTCGGCATTCTCGCCGGCGATCATCTCAAATCGGCCAGCGACCTGGGGCTCCCCCTGGTGGGGGTCGGGCTCCTCTACCGCCAGGGCTATTTCCGCCAGTACCTGAACATCGAGGGATGGCAGCAGGAATTTTATCCGGAAAACGATTTCTACAACCTGCCCCTGCACCTTGAACGCAAGGCCGATGGCACACCGCTCCTTCTTGAGCTGGACCTGGCGGGCAACCGGGTAAAGATCCAGATCTGGAGGGCTCAGGTTGGGCGCATCCCCCTTTACCTCCTTGATACCAACCTGGAGGAAAATTCCCCGGATGACCGGAACATCACCACCCGTCTCTACGGCGGCGATCAGGAAATGCGCATCAGGCAGGAGATTCTGCTCTCCATCGGCGGCGTCAGGGCACTGCACCTTCTGGGGATAGAACCACATGTCTGCCACATGAATGAAGGCCACGCCGCCTTTCTCTCCCTGGAGCGGACCCGCCTGCTCATGGAGGAACGCCGCCTCAAATTCAGCGAGGCCTGCGAAGCGGTAAAGGCCGGCACTGTCTTCACCACCCACACCCCGGTGGAAGCCGGAATCGACCACTTTCCCGCTGACCTGATCGATAAATACCTGGGACGCTACTACCGTGGCCTGGGACTGTCCAGGGAAGAATTTCTCTCCCTCGGACGGCAGAACGCCCGCAATCCCCACGAAATGTTCTGTATGGCAGTTCTGGCCCTGAAACTCACCGGTCACGCCAACGGCGTCAGCCAACTCCATGGCGAAGTCTCGCGGAAAATGTGGAAAAACGTCTGGCCGGATCTCCCCGAAGAACATCTGCCGCTTACCTCCATCACCAACGGCGTCCATAACAAAACCTGGCTTTCCCGAGAGATGGCCCGGCTGCTGATCCGTTATCTGGGCACCCGCTGGCTGGAAGACCCCACCGACGCCTCGGTCTGGCGCCGTGTTTCGCGCATACCCGACGGCGAGCTCTGGCGTACCCATAAACATGGTCGGGAGCATCTGGTGGATTACGCCCGCAAAAGGCTCAAGGAACAGCTCTGCCAGGTGGGTGCCACCGCCAAGGAAATCGCCGTTGCCGATGAAGTCCTCGATCCCGATATTCTCACCATCGGCTTTGCCCGCCGCTTCGCCACCTACAAGCGGGGTACGCTGCTGCTTCACGACGTGGAACGGCTGGCGCGTATCGTCAACAATTCCACCCGGCCGGTGCAGATCGTCTTTGCCGGCAAGGCGCATCCCGCCGATCACCAGGGTAAGGAACTCATCCGGCAGATCGTTCAGCTTTCCCATCAGGAGCGCTTCCGCCACCGCATCGTCTTTCTGGAGGATTATGACATGTCGGTGGCCCGCCACCTGGTACAGGGGGTGGATGTCTGGCTTAACACCCCGCTGCGTCCCCTGGAGGCGAGCGGCACCAGCGGCATGAAAGTCGCCTTCAACGGCGGCCTCAACATGAGCGTTCTCGATGGCTGGTGGTGTGAAGGATACCGGGGCAACAACGGCTGGGCCATCGGCAAGGGAGAAGTCTACGACGACCTTGAATATCAGAACGAGGTGGAAAGCAGAGCCATCTACGATCTGCTGGAGAAGGAGATCGTGCCCCTCTTCTACGATCGGGGCAGCGACGGCATTCCCCGTGGCTGGATCGCTTGCATGAAGGCATCGCTGCAGTCGCTCTGCCCCACCTTCAGCACCGACAGGATGGTGCAGCAGTACAGTGAAACCTTCTACTTTACCGCTTTTGAACAGTGGCAGATGCTGAACGAAAACAACTCGACGCTGGCCGTGGACCTGGCAAGGTGGAAGGAAAAGATGCACCGCCTCTGGCACCATGTGCGCATCGAGCAGGTGGAGGCGGAGATGAGCCAGGATATCCTGGCCGGGAGCAGCATTCCGCTGCGGGCGAAGATTTTCGTCGACGAGATTCCCCTGGATCAGCTGGCGGTGGATGCCTATTACGGCGTCCTCGATTCCCGCGGCGCCATCATAGGCGGTGAACTGGTGCCGCTTACACCCTCGGCACCGGACGGGGCCGGCGCCCACTATTTCAGCGGCCAGCTGGACTGCCGCTTCTGCGGCCGGCACGGCTTCATGCTGCGGGTCATGCCCAAACACCCGGTGTTGGGACCGATCTATGAGCCGAGTTTGCTTTTGTGGGGATAATGGTGATGACGTTCTATGTAGGCTGCAATGAGGCGATTGAGGGCATCAGGGGGAGGGGGATTTCCGGTCAGCGTATGATGGATTTATTCTTTCTGGTTTGATCGAGGAT